>CAXUEX010000140.1:0-7069 GCA_964250215.1 uncultured Acetobacteraceae bacterium
GGGCGGCTGGGGGGGGGGGCGGGGGCGGGGGGGGGGTGCGCGGGGTCGCCCCCCCCGCCCCCCCCCCCCCCCCCCGCGGCCGCGTGGTGGGTTATGTCGGCCGCGCGTACGATTGGTTGCTGGCGCTGTTGCCGCATCCGCAGAACACCAAGGTGTTGCTGCATCCCGGGGCGGGCGCCGAGTGGCAGCCGGATGTGCGCGAGGAGATCCGGCTTTCGAGCAGCAACGACAGCCACGAGATGCAGCCGTATATAAGGCGCACGCAGGACAACCGGCTGCTGCTGACGGTTTCCGAGCCGGTGGAACGAGACCGGCACACCGTGGGCATCGTGCTGCTGACGCGCGATGCGCGCGAGGTGGACAACAGCCTGGTGGCGGTGCGGATTTCGATTGTGGAACTGTTCCTGCTTGCGCTGCTGCTGACCGTGCTGCTCTCGTGGTACATGTCGCTGACGATCGCCCGGCCGATCCTGCGGCTGGCGGAGGCGGCGCACGACATGCGGGAGGGGCATGGGCGCACGGGCGCGGTGCCGCCGCGGCTGTTGCGGCGGCGTGACGAGGTGGGAGAATTGGGCCAGGCGCTGGCGGCCGCGGCTTCGGCGCTGTGGCAGCGCATGGATGCCATCGAGCGGTTCGCGGCCGACGTGGCGCACGAGATCAAGAACCCGCTGAGCTCGATCCGGAGCGCCATCGACACGCTGCCGCGGGTGCGCGAGCCGGCGCAGCAGGCGCGGCTGCTGCGCATCATGCAGGACGACGTGCAGCGGCTGGACCGGCTGATCAGCGACATCAGCGACGCGAGCCGCGTGGACGCGGAGCTTTCGCGCGCCGTGACCGAGCCGGTGGACGTGTCGAATATCCTGCGCACGCTGGCCGAGATTTCCGAGGCGACGCGGCGGCCGGACGGGCCGCGGGTGGTGGCGGAATTGCCGCCGGAGCCGCTGCTGGTGCAGGCGGTGGAGGGGCGGCTGGTGCAGGTGCTGCGCAACCTGATCGCGAACGCCGAAAGTTTTTCGCCGATGGGCGGCCGCATCGTGGTGCGGGCGCGGGAAACCGGCGCGGTGGTGGAGATCGCCGTGGAGGACGAGGGGCACGGCATTCCCGAGGGTAATCTGGAGCACGTGTTCGACCGGTTTTATTCCGAGCGGCCGGTGGGCGAGAGTTTCGGCAAGCATTCGGGACTGGGGCTTTCGATCAGCCGGCAGATCGTGGAGGCGCTGCACGGCCGGATCGCGGCCGAGAACCGGCGGGACGAGGCGGGTGACGTGCGGGGCGCGCGTTTCGTGGTGCGGCTGCCGAAAGGCCAGCCTTGACCGAAGGCCATCACTGTGGCGCAACATAGCCGCTCCGGCGGCGTTCGGGATGACCATGGATAATCCTACGACCCCCGATCCCGACCGCGACACCGAGAAAATGGAAGAGGAGACGCGGGCCGCGCAGCAGGTGATCGCGCAGGCGCGTTTCCGCGTGCGCGACGTGACGCTGGTGATTCTGACCGGGCTGGCGATTTTCTACACGCTGCATTTTGCCGCCGATATCGTGCTGCCGATGGTGTTTGCGCTGGTGCTGGCGCTGCTGCTGTCGCCGGCGACGCGGTTTTTGACCCTTCGGCTGCATCTGCCGCGGATGCTGGTGGCGTTGCTGTTGATTGTGGCGTTGTTTTCGGTGATCGGCGGCATCGGCTACGCGATTTCGGTGCCGGCCGCCGGTTGGGTTTCGAAGATACCGCAAAGCTTGCCGGTGCTGAAGCAGAAGCTGAGCTTTCTTGCTGCGCCGCTGGGTTACTTCCAGCACGGCATGACGCAGATGCAGCATCTGCTGCATCCCTCGGCCGGCGGCGTGGCGCCCGGGCAGACGGTGCAGGTGCAGAGCGGCAGCGCGGGCACCACGGTGGGGCTGACCGTGCTTTCCGGCACGCGGCTGGTGCTGGGGCAGACGCTGACATTGGTGGTGGTGCTGTTCTTCCTGCTGGTGGATGGCGATACGCTGCTGCGGCGCTTCGTGGAAATCCTGCCGGGCTATGCGGAGAAGAAGCGCGCCGTGCAGATTGCTACGGCTGTGGAACGCAATATCTCGGGCTACCTGGCCACGATCACGATGATGAACGCGCTGGTGGGCGTGGCGAACGGGCTTTCGGTCTGGGCCTGGGGGCTGCCCAATCCGCTGCTGTGGGGCACGGCGGCGTTCCTGCTGAATTACATTCCGATCCTGGGGGCGCTCACCGGCATTGCCGTGTTTTTCGTGATCGGGCTGTTTGCGTTCAATAGCGTTTGGCTCGCGCTGGGGCCACCGGCGGTGTATCTGTTGATCCATATCGCCGAGGGCGAGACGATCACGCCGATGCTGCTGGCGCGGCGTTTCACGCTGAACCCGCTGCTGGTGATTGTTTCGTTGATGTTCTGGGACTGGCTATGGGGCGTGGCCGGGGCGCTGCTGGCGGTGCCGCTGCTGGCGGTGGCGAAGATCCTTTGCGATCACATCGAGGCGCTGACGCCGGTGGGGCATCTGCTCGGCGCGGAGCGCAGCCGGCCGCGGCGATGATTGCGGCCCCGAGCTGGCACGCGAGCTGTGTGGCGAAAGCCGGCGAGGGCGTGCTGCTGCTGGGGCCGCCGGGTTCGGGCAAATCCGATCTGGCGCTGCGGCTGCTGCAGCGCGGTTTCGTGCTGGTGGCGGACGACCGGGTCATGGTGCAGGATGGGGTGGCAAGCTCCCCGGATGCACTTGCGGGGCTGCTGGAAGTGCGAGGGCTGGGCGTGTTCCGGCTGCGTTATGAGGCCGCGTCGCGTTTGCGCCTGGCGGTGTCGCTCGGCGGCGGCCCGCTTTTGCCCGAGCGGCTGCCGGAACCGGCGCGCCATGCCGGGCTGGATTTGCCGCTGGTGATCGTGGACGCGGCGGCGGCTTCGGCGCCGGAGCGCGTGGCGCTGGCGCTGGAGGCGGCGATGGGCCGTGTGCAGTCGGTGGCGGGGGCGTTCGCGTGATGCCGGCCCCGCCGCGGCGGATCGTGGTGGTGACCGGGCTTTCCGGCGCGGGCAAGGCCTCGATGCTGCGGGTGCTGGAGGATCTCGGCTACGAGGCGGTGGATAACCCGCCGCTGCTGCTGATGGAGGAACTGGCGCGCAGCGGCGAGGCGCCATTGGCGGTGGGGGTGGATGCGCGTAGCCGCGGCTTCGATGTGCTGGCGGTGCTGGCGGTGATGGCGCGGTTGCGGGCCAATCCCGGGCTGCGGCCGGAGCTGGTGTTCGCGCACGCCGACGATGGCGTGCTGCTGCGGCGCTTCACGGAGACTCGGCGGCGGCATCCGCTGGCGCCGCGCGGCCCGGTTTGCGAGGGCATCGCGGCCGAGCGCCGTCTGCTGGCACCCTTGCGCGAAGCGGCCGACCTGATCCTGGATACGTCCGACACACCGCTGCCGGAAATGCGGCGCATGGTGGAAGCGCGGTTCGGCGGCGGGCAGCCGGGGGCGGCGCTGACGCTGGCGCTGATTTCCTTCGCATACCCGCTGGGCCTGCCGCGGGAAGCAGACCTGGTCTTCGATGCGCGCTTCCTGCGCAACCCGCATTACGACACCATCTTGCGTGAGCTGACAGGGCTGGATGCGGCGGTGGCGGCGCATGTGGCGGCCGATCCCGACTACCCGGCCTACGTTACCAAGATGACAGAGTTGTTAGACATGCTCTTGCCGCGCTTCGTGCGGGAGGGCAAGAAATACGCGACGGTGGCGATCGGGTGCACCGGCGGCCGGCATAGGAGCGTGCATCTGGTGGAGGTTGTGGCCGCGTACCTGGGTGCGCCGCGCACGGGTGCAAAACCGTGGCGGGTGGCGGTTTCGCACCGGGATATTGGGCGGCCGTCAGCGATTGTGAAACCGGCCGAGGCGGAGTATGCGGCCGGCCGTCGCACGGAAGACCGCACCGGTGCGCATTCGCCGGCACAGGCGCAGGAGGCCTGACGCTTCAGATGATCGGGATGGTTCTGGTTACCCACGGCCGCCTGGCCGAGGAGTTGCGGAATGCCATGGAGCACGTGGTGGGGCCGCAGCGGGGCGTGGGGACCATCTGCATTGCCGCGGAAGACGATGTGGAGCAGCGGCGGCTGGATATCCGCGCCACCATCGATCGCGTGGATTGCGGCGACGGCGTGGTGCTGCTGACCGACATGTATGGCGGCACGCCGAGCAATCTGGCGATTTCGATGATGGAGCGCGGCGGCGTGGAGGTGATTGCGGGCGTGAATCTGCCGATGCTCGTGAAGCTGGCAAAAGTGCGGTCGCACCACACGCTGGGCGAGTGCGTCGGCTGGGCCGAGGCGGCCGGGCGCAAATACATCGCCGCGGCCAGCCACGTGCTGGAGAACGGTCAGGCACCGAACATGTGCAAGCTCGATCCGCGCAATGCGGGGCTGCCGCCGATCAAGGCGCAAGCCTGAAGAAAGCGGAATCCTTGCTTTCCGCGTCGCCCGAATGAGCGGCGAGGGTGAGGTTGTCGTCACGCGGCAGGTGTCGATCGTGAACCGGCGCGGCTTGCACGCGCGCGCAGCCGCGAAGCTGGTGACGGCGGCGGAACGCTACGACGCGAACGTGGAGGTGGTGCGGGATGGCCAGGCGGTTTCGGCCCGGTCCATCATGGGGCTCATGATGCTGGGGGCGGGCATGGGGTCCACCATCGAGCTGCGCGCGACGGGTTTCGATGCGCACGAGGCGCTGGATGGGATTGCCGGCCTGATCGAGGCCGGGTTCCATGAGCAGGACTGAAGCGAAACCGGCAAAGACCGCGATCGCGCGCGAACGGCGCCTGATCGGCATCGGTGTGAGCCCCGGCATTGCGATCGGCGCCCTGTTCGCGGCGCATGAGCCGGCGTTGACCGTGCGGCGCGGCACGATCGCGGCGGAGGCGGTGGAAGCCGAGCTGCAGTTGCTGACGGAAGCGGTTTCGCGATCGCAGAAACAACTGGGCAAGCTGAAGCTGCGGCTTTCCGTGCTGCCGGAGGCCGGGCAGCAGGAGATTGCGCCGCTGCTGGATGCCTATGCGCACATGCTGGGGCCGTCGCGGCTGATGCGCGAGGTGCGGCGGCGCATTGCGCAGGAGCGCGTGAACGCGGCCGCGGCGGTGGCGGACGAGGTTGAGACGCTGGCGGCGGCGATGCTGGGGCCGGAATCCAGCCAGCGCGACGAGGAGGCCGAGAGCCGACAGCGGCGAGCGGACGAGATTCGCGAGACCGGGCGGCGGCTGTTGCGCAATCTGGCCGAGGCGCCGTTCCGGAGTTTTTCCAACGTGCCGCAGGGCGCCGTGCTGGTGGCGGAAAACCTGCGCCCGGCCGATGCGGCGCTGATCGATCCGGCCCGGATCGCCGGGCTGCTGACCGAGGAAGGCGGGGCGCAGGGGCATACCGCGATCCTGCTGCGCGCGCTGGGCGTGCCGGCGGTGCTGGGCATGACCGGTGTGCTGACGGCGTCGCGGGCGGCGCGGATCGCGGTGGTGGATGGCGAGGCCGGATATGCGGTGCTGAACCCGCTGCCGGCGACGCTGGCGGCGGCGAAACAGGGCATTGCGGCGTATGCGCGCGAGCGGCAGCGTCTGGCGCGGCTGCGGCGGCTGCCGGCGATCACCACCGACCGGGAGCCGGTGGAGCTACAGGGCAATCTGGAGCTGCTGGCGGAGCTGCCGCTGGTGGCCCAGAGTGGTGCTTCCGGCATTGGATTGTTCCGCACCGAATTTCTGTTCATGAACCGCGATACATTGCCCGACGAGCAGGCGCAGGCCGACACGTATCGTGCCGTGATCGAAGCGATGGACGGCGACGGGGTGACGATCCGGGTGCTGGACTGGGGCGGCGAGAAGGATATCGATGCGCTGGCGGCGCGCGGCCTGGTGCCGGACACGCTGGATCACAATCCGGCGCTGGGCGTGCGCGGTCTGCGGCTGCTGCTGCGCCATCCCGATCTGTTCGAGACGCAGCTTGCGGCCATTCTGCGCGCGTCGCGCAGCGGGCCGGTGCGCGTGCTGCTGCCGATGGTGACGAATGTGGGCGAGGTGCGGGCGGCGCGCGAGGTGTACGACCGGGTGGCGCGGCGGCTGCGGCGGCGCGGCGAGAAGCTGCCCGAGCGGCTGCCCGATCTGGGCATCATGATCGAGACGCCGGGTGCGGCGCTGGCGGCCGACGCGCTGGCGCTGGAGGCGGATTTCTTCGCGATCGGCACGAACGATCTGGCGATGTATGCGCTGGCCGTGGACCGGTCGGCGGCGGAAGTGGCTTCGCTCTACGATCCTTTGCACCCGGCGGTGCTGCGGCTGATTCAGTTTGCGACCGAGGCGGCGCTGCGGCTGCGCATGCCGGTTTCGGTGTGCGGCGAGATGGCGGCCAATCCGAAACTCACGCCGCTGTTGCTGGGGTTGGGGATCCGAAGTTTCAGCATGAATGCGGCGGCGGTTCCGCGGGTGAAACAGGCGGTGCGGGCGGTTTCGATTGACGATTGCGCGCGGTTTGCGCGGCGGGTGATGGAGCAGAGCGATCCGGGGCGGATTGCGGAGCTGGTGGCGGGGTTCGGCGGGTAGGGATTCTTTGTCCTCGAAACAACAAGGCGCTCAACCGGCGGCCTCGAACTCCGCCTCGTCGCTCGTCGGCGCGGTCAGGTCGAAATCGGCGGGAATATCGACGCCGCCTTGCAGAAAGCCATGCAGCTTCGCTGGCGTGGCGCTGGAAGCCACGGGCACGAGTGCCGCGACGGGCCGGCCATGCTTGGTGATGACGATCCGATCGGCGCGGCTTGTATCGATCCGGTCGAGCCGTTCGGGGCAGGTTGCCTCGAATTCGGTGGCGGAGAGTTCCATGACCGGTCATTTGAGCTGACTGCTCAACTGGGGCAAGTCAGGTTCGGCCGAACAGCTTCTCGATTTCATCGCGGCTGAGCTTGAGGAAGGTGGGCCGGCCGTGGCTGCAGGTGGCGCCGGGTACGCGCGTACTCGATGTTCGTTGCGGTGTGGGCCGCTGGAGCCGCATGCTGGCAGCCAAGGGCGCGAGTGCCACGGGCGTAGATCTCAGCCCCACCATGATTGCGCAGGCTCATCAGCGA
>CAXUEX010000141.1:0-7043 GCA_964250215.1 uncultured Acetobacteraceae bacterium
CCATCATGCCCGTCCACCTCTACGGCCAGTGCGCCGATATGGACGCCTTCACCCGCCTCCAGCAGCAGTACAACCTCCTCCTCATCGACGATTCCGCCCAGGCCTTCGGAGCCACCTGGAACGGCATCCCCGCCCGCGCCCTCGGCGACGCTCGCGCGGCCGGACAGCATGATCGCCGGGCCGCACCCCGCCGCTCTGCGCACGGTCCGCCGGCCGCGCAGGCGCTCGGCGCGCTCGCGCATGCCGCGCAGGCCGTAATGGCCGTGGCGGCCACCCTGCGCCAGCACGTCCGCACCGATGCCGACGCCGTCGTCCCAGAAGCTGATTCGCAGCTCGCGGTCGCCGTAGGTGACGCTAGCTTCCAGGCGTTGCGCGGCCGCGTGGCGCTGCACGTTCGCGATCGCCTCCTCGCCGATCCTTGCCAGCTCCTCGGCCACCTCCGCGCCGAGCGGCCGCGCAGCCCCTTCCACCGTCACCCGAAGCCGGGTTCGTGGGGCAAGCGCCAGGCGTTCGGCGGCTGCGGCGAAACTTTGCGGCACGTCGCGCGGCGGCTCCGTCTCGCGCAGATCCACCAGGCGCGCGCGGCCCTCGAGCAGCACGTTGTCGGCCAGGTCCATCGCCTCTTCCAGCTTGCGGCGGCTCGTATGGTCCGGCGCCAGCCCTGCCAGAGCGGCCTGGAACCGCAGCATCAGCCCGCCGAAGCCTTGCAGCAGCGTATCGTGCAGCTCGCGTGCGATGCGCTCGCGCTCGGCCAGACGCGCCTCGAAGCGGTCGCGTAGCCGGCGTGACGAGACTAGCAGGTGCCGCGACCAGGCGAGCCATACCAGGCACGCCGCCAGCAGAAGGCAGAGCAGCGCGAAGGGCACGCTTTGCACGAAGGTCGGCGGGATGACGATGGGGATCGCGGCCCCTGTGGTGTTCCAGACGCCGTCGCCGTTGCGGGCGATCACGTGGAAGACATAACGGCCTGGTGCCAGGCGCGTGTAGAAGGCCTGGCGCCGCCCGCCCGCCTCCACCCACTCGTCTTCAAGCCCTTCGAGGCGGTAGCGGAACGCCACCTGCTCCGGCTTGGACAGGCTGAGAGCCGCGTAATCCACCTGGATTGCCGCCGTGCCGGCCTCCAGCGTCAGCGCGCCGTGGGGATACGGGTGTTCCTGGCCGCGCGCGGCCACGCTGCGCACCACGATGGGCGGCGGCGCGCCGAGGCGGGCGAGGCGCGCGGGATCGACAAAGGCCACCCCGTGGCTCTGGACAAGCCATAGGCGCCGCCCGTCGCCGGAGGCGATCGCGGTTGGCGTGCCGTGGTCCTGCTGGGCCACGCCGGGCAGGCCGTCCGCCAGATCCAGCAGGTCGAAGCGCAATGCGGCGCCTGGCGCGGCCAGCGCGGCTTCGAAATCGCGTTCGGTTATGCGCAGCAGGCCCGCGATGCCGTTGACCCAGATCGCACCACCGACTCGCGCGATTCCCGTCACCCGGCTCAGCGCCGGCAATCGGTCTGACGCGACAGTGCGGAACCGGCCGGCCGTGAATTGCGCAACGCCGTCTTCGCCGCCTACCAATAGGTCATCGCCGTGCAGCGCGAGGATGTTGACCGTCCCGATCGCCAGGCCTTGCTCCGGACCGAATGGCATCAGACGGTCGCCGACGCGGCGGAAGATACGCTCGCCGGCATAGAACCAGGACCCTCCACCCGGTCCGGACACCGTGTGCAATGACGCGGCCAAGTTTGCGTCACCGCCGGGATCGAAATGCTGCCAGAGGCCGGCTTTCGCGCGGAAGAACACACCGCCCGGCTCGACGCTGACCCACTGCGTGCCGGCCTCGTCCTCGCTCCAGGAGCAGATCGCCGCGCCACCGCCCGACGGCCCGGGCAGGGGCTTCACGCCGCCGCCGCCGACGCTCAGCAGGCCGCCGCCGACGATGCCCACGACCAGCGTGCCGTCGTCACGTGGCTGCAGAAGGGTCGCTGGCGCCGGCAACCGCGCCACCATTTCGCCCGGCCCATTGCCGTCGATGCGCCGCAGCGCGTTGCCGGCGGTGACGAACACGCCCGCGCCAGGCTCCGCGGTGGCCTCGAAGCCGCCGCGCACAGTCTCCGGCAAGCCGAGTGCCGCGACGGCGCTGGCCGCCCTGAAGCGGTCCAGCCCAAGATTGGAGCCTACCCAGATATCACCCTCGCGATCCTCCACCAGCGATACCGCCACGTCGGACGTCAGGCCGGCGGCAGCCGTGAACCGCTCAAAGCGGGGCGCGGGCGAGTCCAGGGCCGTCACACGGGCGATGCCGCCGTCCTTCGTGCTTTCCCAAAGTGCGCCGTCGCGGTCGAAGATGGCGCGGTCGGTGATCAGCGCGTCCGCGCCAGGGAGCATGGGGATGGGGGTAGGCTCGCCACGGACCGGGGACAGGATTGCTTCCCTGCTGCCCGCCGAACACCAGATGCGCCCGTCTGGCGATTGGAGAAGCCGAACCCTCGGCCAGGTCCCGGCCATAGGTCGGAACCGCCGTTCGCCTGGACGCAACACGAGCACCTGCGCCTCGCTCGCTGCCCAGACCGTGTCGTCACGGGCCGCAAGCACGCTGTAGAACCCGCCGTCCGGCACACCCCATTTCGCGTCGAGCCGCACCCAGCGCTGTCCGTCGAAACGAGCCAAGCCGCCGTTCGGCTGGTTGCCAAAAGCTGCCCAGATCGTGCCGTCCGGCGCTTCGGCCAGTTGCTGCACGCTGCCCGGCGCCGGGGCGCCGAAGGTCCGCAGCCTTCCGTCCACCAGGCGCGACACCTCGCCGGCGTAGCTGCCGATCCACAGGCTGCCGTCATGCGCGGCCAGCAACGACGTGATGTTGCGCGAGGGCAGCTTGTCGCCGTCCGGATGCACGGCTTCGAAGCGCAGCCCGTCGAAACGGTAGAGGCCCTCCCCGGTGCCGAGCCAGAGGAAGCCATCCACTGCCTGAGCCAGCGCCCAGACGTCGGCGGGCGCGCCGGATTCAAGCGTCCAGGCAGTGTGGTGCAGCTGCGGCAGGAGGCGGTCCGGGCTGAGGGCGCGGCCTGCGCCGGACACGAACAGGGTGGCGAGCCCGAGGACCGCGCCCGCGAGGCGCATCGGCTTCATGCCGATAGCGCGGCCCAAAGGCCGTTCCGGCGGCGTGCCATCGCCTCGCCATCAGCTGGAGGAAGCGGTCCTCCGAACGAAAAAGGAACCAAAACCATCTGCTCCCCGCCAACAACGTTCCGGATGAGGTTACGACGGCGGTTGTGGAAGCCCGAACATTCTTTACGAGAAACTCAGACTAGTCCGCGCCCGCTCGCAATTCTACATCGTTCGCAACGTCTGACACACACCCAAAAGAGGGATGGATCGGTGCCCGCATTGGGGCGTGCGGCGCGGTGTTTTTCGGCTACGCCGCGACCGTGAAACGCGGCTTGCTAACATTCCCGGACGGGTGGTCCGGATTGGCGCTCCTGACCCTGCGGCTTTCGTTGGCGGGGATCCTGGCCGCGACGCCGGTTGTTGCCGCCTTGCCGCCCTGGGCCCCTCTGGTGTCCGACGTGCTCGGGCTGGCTGTCCTGATCGGCGCCTTCACCCGCCTGGCCGCGGCCGTGTCGGCGGCTTGCCTGGCCGGCGCTGGGGTGCTCGCCGGCGGCGGCGGCGGGGTGGTCCTGGCGCTGCACGGCCTGGATGCAGCCTCCCTGGCGCTGCTGGGCGCCGGCGCCTACTCGACCGACGCGCGGCTGTTCGGCCGCCGCGTCATTACGCTACAGGACTGAGCGCGGGCGCGTGTGTGACGTGGCCGTTCCACGATGAAACAGTCTCAGCAAGGAAGGAAGGCCTTCTTTTCTGAAGAAAAGAAGCAAAAGACTTTCGCTCCCTGACGCTGTGTCAGCCGCCGCGCAGCGTCCGGAGATACCCGGTTGTTTCCAATGCGACAGGAGCAAGTTTTTTGAATCCGCGGTCCTTTTTTCAAAAAAAGGACTGCTTGCCTTTTTTCCCTGCAAATGAAGCCGCGATGCTCCCCCAAAAGGATGACCGTCGAGCCACCCCGATGGGTCTCCTGCGTGCATGGCGGACCGCCCAATTCTGTGGCCAGCGAAACGCCGCATGGCGTGTGTCGCCGGAACGCAGGGAGACGCATCATGAGCAAGCCGATCGTTTTGATCACTGGCGCCTTGACGGGTATCGGCCGCGCCGCCGCCTTTGCCTTCGCCCGTGAAGGCGCCCGCATCGTTTTGGCTGGGCGTCATGCCGAGAGCGGCGAGGCGCTCGCCAGCGAACTCCGCGACATGGACGCGGAAGCGGAGTTCGTCCTGGCTGACGTCCGCCGCGAAGACGACGTGCGCGCCATGGTGGACAGGACGGTCGCGCGCTTCGGCCGGCTGGACGCGGCCGTCAACAACGCCGGCACCGAGGGCAGGCCGGGGCCGGTGACGGAGCAGACCGCAGCGAGCTACGCCGCGACGTTCGACACCAACGTCCTGGGCGCGCTGCTCAGCATGAAGCACGAATTGCGCGTCATGCAGGCGCAAGGGGCAGGCAGCATCGTCAACGTATCCTCCACCTTCGGGCACGAGGGTGTGGCGGGCGCCTCCGTTTATGCGGCGAGCAAGCACGCGGTGGAAGGCATCACGAAGTCGGCGGCGCTGGAGGCCGCATCCTTCGGCGTGCGGGTCAACGCAGTGGCGCCTGGCCCGACGGAGACCGCGATGCTGGACCGCTTCACCGGTTCGGCGGAGCGTAAGGCGGCGCTGGGAAGCGGCGTGCCGGTCGGCCGCCTTGGCCGGCCCGAGGAGATTGCCGAGGCCATCGTGTTCCTTGCATCGGCGAAAGCGTCGTTCGTGACCGGGCATGTGCTGGCCGCGGATGGCGGTAAATCCGCAGGCTAAAGAGTGCAACCACTCAAGCTGGCGGGCTCCGCAACCGACATAACCGGATGCAAGATAACATGCTCGACTCTCTTCCGCGATCGAACAAGGCGCTTGTGCTGGACGCGTTCGACACGCTGTTCAATCGGCGTGACTACGACGCGGCCCTTCGCTTCTGGTCGCCAGACTATATCCAGCACAGCGCGCATATTGCACCTGGACGAGACGGTCTGTTCGACCTGGTGCGTGCCGCGCCGGCCACCCTACGTTACGAGCACGCGCTGATCGTGGCGGAGGGCGATTTCGTCATCGTGCACGGACGGTTCTCGGGCCACGGCCGGGCTGCTGCGTGGATTGCGGCGGACATCCTGCGCATTGCAGATGGTGTGCTGGCGGAACATTGGGACGTGCTGCAGGACGAAGTGGGCGAGGCCCTGTCCGTGAGTGGCCGGCCGATGTTCGGCCCAGCTTTCCCTCCATGAGTCCGCGGCGCCGATCCAGCATCGCGTTCTGAAACCAGGTGTGCCGCCCAGAGGCGGTGCTCAACCCAGAGGAGTTTTCGATATGGCTTACCTGAAGAACAAGACGGCGCTCGTCACCGGCGGCTCACGCGGCATAGGCGCCGGCATCGCCAAACGTCTGGCGGCCGAGGGCGCCAACGTGGCAATTACCTACACGAAGGGTGCGGATGCGGCCGCCGCCGTGGTGGCGGAGATCGAACATGCCGGCGGCAAGGCCATCGCCATCCAGGCGGACGCGGTGGATGCGGCCGCGGTGACTGCGGCAGTCGAGAAGACCGTCGCAGCGTTCGGGCGGCTTGATGTGCTGGTGAACAATGCCGGCACGGCGATCCCGAAGCCGTTCGCAGAGGCGTCTCTCGAGGAACTCGACCGCGTTATCGACATCAACGTGCGCGGCACGTTTGCCACCACGCTTGCGGCGCTGAAGCACATCGAAGATGGCGGCCGGATCATTATGATCGGGTCCTGCGTGGGCGAGCGCAATTTGACGCCCGGGCTGGCCGCGTATGCGGCGACCAAAGGCGCCGTGAAGATGTTCGCACAGGGCTTGGCGCGTGAAGTCGGTGGCCGCGGGATCACGGTGAACAACATCCAGCCCGGGCCAATCGACACCGAACTAAACCCCGCCGCGGGCGACTGGGCGACGCCTCAAATCGCCAATACGGCGCTGAAACGGTACGGCCATGTCGAGGACATTGCAGCCATGGTGGCGTTCGTAGCAGGTCCGGAAGCCGACTATATCACGGGCGCGAGTCTGACGGTCGATGGCGGAACCAACGCTTGAGGGCGGCAGGATTGTGACGAGGGGCGGCAGATGTCTGGCGACCTGAATGACGACCTTCCGGAGGCGCTCAGAAACGTGCCTACACAGCCGCTTTTTGTCATGCGGCTGGACGTGCGGCCAATGCAGGTTCTGGGCGCTACCCCCGCCGGCGTGCGGCGCGTCGGGATTGTATCCGGAGGGTCGTTCGCAGGCGAGCGTCTCTCCGGCGAGGTGCTCGGCGGCGGTAACGACTGGCAAGTGTTGCGCGGGGATGGCGTGCTGACATTGGATGTGCGGCTGGTACTGAAGACAAAGGACGGCGCCACGATCGGCATGACTTACGACGGGCTGCGTCACGGGCCGCCGGAAATCCTGGCCCGGATCGATGCGGGTGAGACCGTGGATCCGGCGTCGTACTACTTCCGTATCGCGCCGCGCTTCGAGACAGCGTCGCCAGACTACGGATGGCTCAACCGCACCCTTGCGATAGGGTGTGGTCACCGTCAAACCGACGGGCCCATTATAGTGTCTTCGAAATCCTATGAGGCGAGCGGTCTACTCTCGACGTAGTCACTGGTGAGTTCCGTGCATTTGAATTAGCCGAATTCTGCCGCTACCGGGCAATGCGGCCGCAGACGATGTTCGCTCTCAGTAACCATCTTTGCGAGGGCCTTGCACCATGACCCGCTCCATCCGCATCCACGAGTTCGGCGACGCCAGCGTTCTGCGCATCGAAAATGTCGAGATCGGCGAACCTGGGGATGGCGAAGTCCGTCTCCGCATCCACGCCATCGGCCTCAACCGCACCGAGATCACGCTCCGTTCCGGCCGCTCACCCGCAAAACCGCCGCTGCCGACAGGCCTGGGCTTCGAGGCGGCCAGCGTGATCGAGGCGCTCGGCCCG
>CAXUEX010000142.1:0-6984 GCA_964250215.1 uncultured Acetobacteraceae bacterium
GCACAGCGCCGGCCGCCCCTCCGCGCAAGCCAGGCAATGCCCGCACGAAGGCATGAACACCATCGCCACGCGATCGCCGGGCGCGAAATCGCTCACCCCCTCGCCCACCGCGTCCACAATGCCCGCCGCCTCGTGCCCCAGCACCATCGGCATCGGCCGCGGCCGGTCGCCGTTGATCACCGAAAGATCGGAATGGCACAGCCCCGCCGCTTCAATCCGCACCAGCACCTCGCCCGGCCCCGGCGGCGCCAGCTCCACCTCCCGGATCTCCAGCGGCCGGCTCTCCGCATAAAGCCCCGGCACCCCCATCCTGGCCAGCACGGCCGCCCTGGTTTTCATGCGGCGCTCCATCAGGCGGAACAGGATCCGCCAGTCCTTGCGATGTGTGACAGGCCAGCTTAGTTTGCGCACATGGCAGCCGACGAGGCGGATGTGAAGGTAGCTGGTTCCGTCACGAAACCAAAACAGGCGGCGCGCCGCCAGCCCGTGAGCGGCTCGGCGCCGCTTGTTCTGTCGGTCATGGAAGAGGCCCGGCGCGCCGGTCTTCTCGACGGCGAAAAGACGGAGCACGTGAGCTTTCGTGCGCCTCCGGCCCTCGTGGAAGCAGCAAAGCGGCAGGTGGGCGTCGGTTCCACCAGCGCGCTGGGCGTTTTGGCGCTGGCGATGCTGGCGCGGCCCGATCCGGTGGCGGCGTTCTTCCATCGCAGCGAGGGCCGGCTCGGACCAGACCACGATCTTGAGTATTGATCTCAGGCGCGCGCTGCGCCGCCGCAAGCCTGCGCGGCGGCTATCGCAACTCGCGCCGCGCCGCCGCGAAAGTCTCGTCGATCTGCCTGCCTTGCCGAGCGGGCCGTTGTTCCTGCTGCTCGATACCAATATCTACATCAATCGCGCCGCCGGCCGCCTGGAACCCCGAACGTGTGAGGCGATCGATCAAGCGCTGCTGTTCCATTGCTCGGTTGCGCTTGCGGAACTGGCTACGGGAGTGGCCAACGCCGATCCGTCGCGACCAGGCTGGCCGGCAATGAAGGACCATTATGCAGATTTGTTCGCCAGCATTCCGCCAAGTCGGCTGATGACGCCCGACGCGCAAATCTGGATCGATGCCGGTGTGGTGGCGGGTACGCTGGCGCGAACGCAGGGCTATTTGCCGCAGCAGCGCAAGGAATGCCTGAACGACGCGATGATCTTTCTCACCGCGGCCAAGGCGGGCATTCCGGTGCTCACCGCGAACCGCGACGACTTCGACCTCATCCAGCAACTCGCTCCCGAAGGCCGGTTCGTCCATTGCTGAATAGGTAACGCCAGCCCTGGCCCACCCGCCCCAGCCGCGCTAACGCGGTGCCGCACAGCAACGGGATCGGCAAGCCATGCGCCTCTGGCGGCTGCCCACGAACACCGGCATCCACGACCTCACCCTGGCCGAAGCCCCCATCCCCGAGCCCGGCCCCGGCCAGGTGCTCGTGCGCCTGCACGCCGCCGCGCTGAACTCCCGCGATGTCGCGGTGGCGCGCGGCAAATACCTGATGAGCCATGTGCCGCCCAATCTCGTGCCGCTCTCTGATGGCGCCGGCGAGATCGTCCGCACCGGCCCGGGTGTCACGCGCTGGCGCGAAGGCGATCGCGTCGCCGGCATCTTCATGCAAACCTGGCTCGGCGGCGAGTTCGAAGCCGAACACGGCGAAGCCGCGCTCGGCGGCGCGATCGACGGCGTGCTGGCCGAATACCGGGTGTTCCCCGAAGCCGGCCTGGTGCGCGTGCCGCCTCATCTCGATTTCCATGAAGCCGCCACGCTGCCCTGCGCCGCCGTCACCGCCTGGAACGCGCTCTATGGCGGCAAACCGTTGCTTCCGGGCCAGACCGTGCTCGTGCTCGGCACCGGCGGCGTCTCCATGTTCGCGCTGCAATTCGCCCGCGCCGGCGGTGCGCGCGTGATCGCCACCTCCGGCAGCGACGCCAAGCTGGAACGCGCCCGCCAGCACGGCGCCACCGCCACGATCAACTATCGCACGCACGAAGACTGGAACACGGAAGTGCGCCGCCTCACGCACGGGCGCGGCGCCGATCACGTGATCGAAATCGGCGGCCCCGGCACGCTGCAGCGCTCGATCGCCGCCGCCGGATTCGGCGCCAGCATCACGCTCATCGGCGTGCTGACGCGCGGCCAGATCGATCCGGTGGCGATCCTGGGCGGCGGCGTGGCGGTGCGCGGCATCTTCGTCGGCAATCGCCAGATGTTCGAAGCCATGAACCGCGCCATGGAACAGAACGAAATCCACCCGATCATCGACCGCGTCTTCCCCTTCGAGGAAGCCAAAGCCGCCTACCACCACCTGCAAACCGCCCAGCACATCGGCAAAATCGTCATCCAAATCTCTGGAAACTGAAAACTGAAAACTGGCAACTGAATGCTGACCGACCGCCGCCTGCTCCGCGCCGAGCCGGATTTTCCGCTCGCGGGCAAGCTGTTCCGCATCAACTGGCTGTTCGTGGCGCTGCTCTGCGCGCTCGCCGCCGCCGGCTACGTGGCGCTGTATTCCGCCGGCGGCGGCCCGGAACCCTATGCCTGGCGCCACGCCACGCGGTTCGGTTTCGGTCTCGTTATGGCCATTTCGCTCGCGCTGGTCGATATCCGCTTCCTCGCGCGCTTCTCCTGGCCGTTCTATGCGGTATCCATCGTGCTGCTGGTTCTCACGCTGAAAATGGGCCATGTCGGCAAGGGCGCCGAGCGCTGGCTGGAACTCGGGCCGCTGCAACTGCAGCCGAGCGAAATCGCCAAGGTCGCGCTGATTATGGCGCTCGCCTCCTGGTTCGGCCGCGCGAGCTGGGAACGGGTGGGCAATCCGCTGTTCCTGGTGCCGCCGGCGCTCGCCGTGCTGCTGCCGGTGGCGCTGATATTGAAGGAGCCGAATCTCGGCACCGCCTTCATCACCGCAATCGTCGGCTTCTCGATATTCTTCGCTGCCGGCATGCGGCTATGGCAGATCGGCCTGCTCGCGCTGCCGCTGCCGTTGCTGGCGGGCTACGCCTATCGCCATCTGCACGATTACCAGCGCGCCCGCATCACCACCTTCCTCAACCCCGAAAGCGACCCGCTCGGCGCCGGCTACAACATCATCCAGAGCAAGATCGCGCTCGGCTCCGGCGGCATGTGGGGCAAGGGCTTCCTGCACGGCACGCAGGCGCACCTGAACTTTCTGCCGGAGAAACAAACCGATTTCATCTTCTCGATCGTCGCCGAGGAATGGGGGCTGGTCGGCGCGCTGGCGCTGCTGGCGCTGCTGGGCGTGATCGTGTGGCTCGCGATGCTCACCGCGCTGCGCTGCCGGCATCAATACGGCAGGCTGCTGGCGCTGGGCATCGCCACCAACCTGTTCATGTACGTGTTCGTGAACGTGGCCATGGTGGTGGGAGTCATTCCGGTGGGCGGCGTGCCGCTGCCGCTGGTCAGCCACGGCGGCTCGGCCATGCTCACGGTGATGTTTGCCATGGGCCTGCTGATGTCGGTGCAGGTGCACCGCGACGTGGAATTCCAGCCGCGCCGCGAAGCGATTTGACCTTGGATGCGAAACAACTGGCCGCGTATCGCCGCGCGCCCTATCGCGCCGGCGGCGTGGCGTTCCGCATCGGCCGCCGCAACCCGGCGCTGGATGGGGTGCTGCGGGCGATGGGCGTGCGCGAGGCGGCACTGCTCACGGCCGCGAACCCGGGCGGCCGCCGCCGGACCGCCGCCTGGAACGACCGGGCCATGCGCCGGCTGCAAACCCGGCTGCGCAGGGTGGCCTGGCTGGCTGGCGAGAGCGGCGCGGGGCGCTGGCGGGAGACGCAGATCCTGGCCGCCGGCCCTCTGCCTTTCCTGCTGGCGCTGGCGCGACGCTTCGGCCAGAACGCGGCCGTGCGGCTGCGCTTGGCAGCGCCCCCCAGCCTTGTGAGTCTCCGCTGAACCATCTCGCCGCCATCGCGCCGCCCAGCGCGGAAGCCCTGAACCGCGCGCTGCTGGCGCACCCCAGCGCCACCGCCGTGCTGGAACGCCTCTACGGCGGCCCCGTGCGCATCCAGCGCCTGCCCGGCCCCGATTTGCCGCTCATGCCCCAGCAACTGGCGCGGCTGGGCATTGCCGATGCCGCCGCCGCGCTGCACCGGCGCGTGCACCTGCTGCGCGGCGAGCTCGTGCTCTCGGAAGCCGATCTCTGGTATGTCCCGGCGCGCCTGGAACCGGAAATGGCCGCCGCGCTGCTCGCCACCGATAGGCCGTTCGGCCGCATCGTGGCGCCGCTCCAGCCGCGCCGCATCAATCTTTCGGCGGTGCTGCACCCGGCGGGGGAAGTGGCGCTGGAGCATCGGGCGGTGCTGCAACTGCCGGATGGCCGGCCTCTGGCCGAGGTGCACGAGCGCTATCCGCGACGCTAGCGGTCTCCGCCAGTCGGGAAACCGCGCGCTCGATGCAACGCCCGACGATGCCGCCGGCGCGCTGCACCGCCGGATCGGGGTAATCGGCCAGCCGGTCCACGGCCAGCAGCGCGGGCGAGAGGATGCCGCGCAGATCGTGGCGCAGCACCGACATCAGCCGCTCGAACCGCGCCGCGGCGGCCGCGTCCGGCGGCAGATCGTCGGCCATTTTCAGCCGGCCGCCGACTGGGGGTTGGCTTCGCGGATCAGCCGCACGCGCCTGCCGGCCACGCCGAGCGCGATCCGGCCCTGCTTCAAGGCCAGCGCATCCTCGCCGAACACCGTCAGCCGCCAGCCATGCAGCGCCGGGATGTCCGGCCGCTCCTCGCCGGCCAGCCGGTCGATATCCTCGCTCGAGGCCAGCAGCCTCGGCGCCACTTCGTGGGTCTCGGCCTTGTCGGCGAGCAGCACTTTCAGCAGCGCCACCAGCGCCGGCGAGGGCCGCTTGGTCTCGCGAGCGGGGCCGCGATCGGGCAGCTCGGCTTCCGGCTGCCGCCCGGCTTCGGCCAGCGCCGCCAGCAGCGATTGGCCGGTGGCGCCCTCGGCGAAGCCGCGCGAGACGCCGCGGATGCGGGCCAGCGCCTCGGTCGTGGCCGGCGCGGTGCTGGCCAGTTCCAGCAGGCTCTCGTCGCGGATCAGCCGCTGGCGGGGGATGTTGATGCGCTGCGCCTCGCGCTCGCGCCAGGCGGCCGCGGCGCGCAGCAGGCCGAGCATCCGGCGGTTGCTGCTGCGCGGCCGCAGCCGTTCCCAGACGGTTTCGGGATCGGGCCGATAGGTCGCCGGCTCGGCGAGCGCCGCCATCTCCTCCGCCACCCAGCCGAGCCGCTGCTCCGCTTCCAGCCGGGCGCGCAGCTTGGTGTAAACCTCGCGCAGATGCGTCACGTCGGCGGCGGCATAGGCCAGCTGGGCCGGCGATAGCGGCCGCGCCGACCAGTCGGAGAAGCGGTGCGCCTTGTCGATATGGCCGCCGGTGAGAGACGCCACCAGGCCGTCGTAGCCCACCTGGTCGCCGAAGCCGGCCACCATCGCGGCGATCTGGGTGTCGAACAGCGGCACCGGCACGGCGCCGAAGCGTTCCAGGAAAATCTCCACGTCCTGCCGGGCGGCGTGGAACACTTTCGTCACCGCCGGGTTCGCCAGCAATTCGCCCAAGGGTTCGAGGTCGATGCTTGGCGCCAGCGCGTCGATCACCGCCGTTTCGGCGGCGCCGGCGAGCTGCACGACGCAGAGCTCGGGCCAGTAGGTGCGCTCGCGCATGAACTCGGTATCCACGGTCACGAAAAGCTCGGTGGCGAGGCGGCCGCAGAGGGCAGCGAGCGGCGCGGTGGCGGTGATCAGCGACGGCACCGGGAAGTCGGGTGAGCGGGGCGGGGGCATCGGCCCGGCTTATCAGGTGATCCGCCCGGCGTCAGTCGCCAGTGCCGCCTCGCGCCGCTAGAATTGCCCGATGCGCGTGTTTTTCCTTGCTCTGGCCGCCAGCTTGCCCGGCGCTGCCTGGGCCGCCGACCCTTATGCGTCGCTATGCGCGAGCAATCCGGCCTATTCGCCCGAGGTGATGCGCAGCGTGGTGGATGCGCAATTGTCGAAGGACCACGATCCCTCGCTGGATTCGGCGCCGCCGGACCAGATCGCGACGGAGGCGGTGGGGCAGGGGATCGCCGATTGCGCGGCGGAGATGCGGCGCGACCCCGGCCTGTATTCGGTGCTGGCGGCGCTGCCGGAAGACGAGCGGGCCAGCGGCTGGGACGCCTACAACACCGCCTGCGACAGCCATGTTGGCAGCAAGGGGGCGTGCGTGACGGCCGAGGTGGATTCCATGCGGGCGCTGAAGCGCATGGTGGCGACGAATTCGCCGCCGGGGGCGCGCACGCTGGTGCAGACTTGCCAGCTCGTGCTGAAGGGCGCGCCGGCGATGGCCGACTGGCGCGAATGCGTCGATCAGGGGCTGAAGGCTCATGCGGCGCCCGACCGGGCGGCTGCCTGCAAGCTTTCGCTGCCATGGCACCTGGCGCGGACCGGGGCGGAGGCGGGGCAGCGGCTGAACGCCTGTTTGCGCGGCGGGTGAACCCGGAGGCGCTGCTGCGGCGGACCTCAGACCAGCTAAAGCTGCTGACCGGCGGGTGGCCGAGCTCACGCAATGGGGCGGCGTGCTGCGGGCGGGGGGCGGGGGGGCTGCGGGGGGGGGTTTGGGCCGGCCTCTGGTGGGGGGGCCCCCCGCCGGCCGCACCGTGGTGGTAGGCGCGGGCAAGGCGGCCGCTTCCATGGCGGCGGCGGTGGAGGCGCACTGGGCGGCGGACCGCGAGCTTTCCGGCATGGTGGTGACGCGGCACGAGCACGGTGTTCCGGGGCTGCGCCGCATCGCGGTGGTGGAGGCGGCGCATCCGGTGCCGGACGGGCTGGGCCAGGACGCGGCGCGGGCGATGCTGGCGGCGGTTTCCGGGCTGGGGCCGAACGATCTGGTGCTGGGGCTGTTTTCCGGCGGAGGCTCGGCGCTGCTGGCGCTGCCGGAGGCGGGGATTAAGCTAGCCGACAAGC
>CAXUEX010000143.1:0-6978 GCA_964250215.1 uncultured Acetobacteraceae bacterium
GCGTTGAACACCTCCTGCCCGTTGCCGCCCAGCGCCCCCGAAAGCCCGCCCGTGAACACGGCCAGCAGCCCCGCCCCGGCCAGCCCCGCGGCGATGCCACCGGCCACGAACCGGCCGCGCCCCGCCACTCCCTCGGTCGCCGCAAGCACGATGCCGACGATCAGCCCGGCCTCCAGCACTTCGCGGAACACGATCACGAGACTTCCGAGCATGGCGCGGCCCTATTTCGCGGTCACGGCCGCGTGGGCCGTGTCCGGGTGATAATCGTCGAAAACCTTGTAGGTGCCGGGATGCAGCGGGCCGGCCATCACGGAAACCGTGCCGCCCGCCACCACGATCTTCTCCACCTTCAGGTCGTAGCTCTCGAACTCGTCAACGCTGTCGTCCTGGTTCACCACCTCCAGCCGGAACCGCGACCCGGCCGGCACATCCAGCGTGGGTGGGCTCAGCTTGTGATCCTTCAGCACAAAGCGCAGTGGCGCCTCGGCCCGCGCCGCACCGGCCATTGTCAGAAGCAGCGCCAGAACCGTTGATCGGATCGCCATTGTCCCTCCGTCGCTCACCTGATATTGCGAATCATTCTCATTATCAAGCCCGGACCCACCGAAATTGAGCCTTACCGAGCTGCAGCCCCTGGCCTTCCTGCGCATCCCCTTCGGCGCCCTGGCGGCGCTCGACAGCCGCACGCTCCATTATGCGCTGCAGCCGGTGCATCATCTGGTGCGCCTGGCCCACATCGTCACGATGGCGCTGTTCTATGGCGGCGTCGCCATGCTCGATCTGCGGCTGCTGGGCCGCGGGCCGGCGGTGGCCTTCCGGCCGATGGCGGCGGCGCTGCTGCCATGGATCGCCGGGTGTTTCTGGCTGACCATGCTCAGCGGCGTGCTGCTGTTCTTCTACGACCCGGTGCATGTCGGCAGCCATGCCTATTTCGTGCCGAAGCTAATCCTGCTGGCACTCGGCATGGCCGTGGTGGCGCTGTATCGGCGCACGCGGTTCGAGGCGGCGTTTGCGGCGGATGCGGCGATGCCGCGCAGCGCGCGGCTCGCGGGGTGGCTGTCATTGATGCTGTGGACCGGCGTGGTGGTGTGCTCGTGCCTCAATCACGAGGCGGCGCCGAAGGTTTATCTGCGGTAGGCTGGAACCCGGCAGAGGGCGCCGACCGGCAATGGGCTAGCCGCCGAAGGCCGCGGCGGCGACCTTGTTGCCGGCCGGGTCGCGCAGCCAGGCCATGTAGCTGTCGGGCAGGCCGCCGGGCTTGGGCGGCCCGAGGCAATCGCGGCCGCCATGGGCGATGCCCTCGCGATAGAACGCATCGACGGCGGCGTTGTTCTTGGCGTGGAACATGATCGTGCCGCCGTTGGCATGGGTGGCGGGTTCGCCGTCGATCGGTTTGGTGAGCAGAAAAAGGCCGGTCTGCGGGTCCCCATACATCCAACTGTCGGGGCGGAAGGGGCCGCGGCTGGCGATGCCGAGGGCGCCCAAGGCGGCGTCGTAAAACTTGGCCGAGCCGGCAATGTCGTTGGCGCCGACCATGACGTGGAAATACATTCGGGTGATCCCCTTGGATTGCGCGTTTGCGGTGGGTTGCGGGTTTTTCACACGCCCCAGATATCCTGGCCGTATTCCCGCACGGTGCGGTCGGAACTGAACCAGCCGACGTTGGCGGTGTTCAGCACGCTGGACCGCCACCAGGCGGCGGGATCGCGCCAGTGGCGGTCCACGGCCTCCTGGGCCGCGAGATAGGCTTCGAAATCCGCCAGCACCATGAATGGATCGTCGTAGATGAGCTGATCGACCAGCGTGCGGTACCGCGCCGGTTCCTCCGGCGAGAAAACGCCGGATGCGATCGCCTCCAGCACATCGCCCAGCACCACGCTGCGCGCCACATCCTCCGACGCGTCCAAACCGCGCGCCTTGCGTTTCATTACCATATCCGCGGTCATACCGCAAATGAAAATATTCTCGGCACCCACGCGCTCGGAGATTTCCACGTTCGCGCCATCCAGCGTGCCGATGGTCAGCGCGCCATTCAGCGCCAGCTTCATGTTGCCGGTGCCGGATGCCTCCATGCCGGCGGTGGAAATCTGTTCGGAAAGATCGGCGGCGGGAACGATGGCTTCGGCCAGGCTCACGTTGTAGTTCGGCAGCCACACCAGCTTCAGCCGGTCGCGCACCAGCGGGTCGCGGTTCAGCCGCGCGCCCACGTCGTGCGCCAGGCGAATGATCTGCTTGGCTCTTCGATAGCCCGCCGCCGCCTTGCCGGAGAAGATTTTCACGCGCGGCACCCAATTCGCATCCGGTTGCGCCAGGATGGCCTGGTAGGCGGCGGCCGCGTGCAGGATGTTGAGTATCTGGCGCTTGTATTCGTGCACGCGCTTGATGTGCACATCGAACATGGCGGCGGGATCCAGCGCGATGCCGGTGCGCTGCGCGGCGAGCTGCGCCAGTCTCGTTTTGGCCATCCGGCGCTGTTCGCGGAACCGCTCGTGCAGCGCCGCGTCGCCGGCATGCGGCACCAGGCCCACGAGCAGCGCCGGATCGTCCAGCACGGCGTCGCCCAGCACGTCGCGCAACAGCCGCGTGAGGTCCGGATTGGCGCGGAACAGCCAGCGGCGGAAGGTGACACCGTTCGTCTTGTTCACGATCCGGCCGGGACAGACCCGATCGAGGCCGGCAAAGATCGTGCGCTTCATCAGATCGGTGTGCAGCGCCGACACGCCGTTCACGCGGTGCGATCCGGCGAAGGCCACGTTGGCCATGCGCACGTGCCGCCGGTCGCGTTCGTCGATCATCGAGATCTCGGCGAGCAGCGCGTTGTCGCCACCGGCGGCGGTGGCCTCGCGCAGCAGTTGCGCGTTGATTTCGTAGATGATGGCCATGTGCCTTGGCAGCAGCCGCGTCATCAGCGGCACCGCCCAGGTCTCCAGCGCTTCGGGCAGCAGCGTATGATTGGTGTAGGAGAGCGTGCGCGGCACGATGCTCCACGCTTCTTCCCAGGTAAGGCCTTCGACATCCACCAGCAGGCGCATCAGCTCCGGCACCGCCAGCGCCGGGTGCGTATCGTTCATCTGCACGGCGGCGGCTTCCGGCAGGCGGCGGACATCGCCCTGCCGCTTCTTCACGCGGCGCAGCAGATCCTGCATCGAGGCGGAGACGAAGAAATATTCCTGCCGCAGCCGCAGCTCGCGGCCCGCGGGGCTTTCATCGCCGGGGTAGAGCACCTGCGAAATCGCCTCGGCGCGCAGCCGGTCGGCGAAGGCGCCGATGTGGTCGCCGCTGTTGAAATCGGCCAGCCGCAGCGGATCGATGGCGCGGGCCGACCACAGCCGCAGCGTGTTCACGCGCTTGCCGCGCCAGCCGACGATCGGCGTGTCGTAGGCGACGGCGCGGATGGTCTCGGAGGCACGCCATACCTGCTTGCCGCCCTCGCCTTCCACCTGGCCGCCGAAGCACACGTCGAACGAGAGATCGACGCGCTCGAACTCCCACGGGTTAGCCGAGGAGAGCCAATCCTCCGGGGCTTCCTGCTGCGCGCCGTCCACGATCAATTGCCGGAACAGGCCATGCTCATAACGGATGCCGTAGCCGTAGGCGGGAATGCCGACGCTGGCCATGCTTTCCATGAAGCAGGCGGCGAGCCGGCCCAGGCCGCCGTTGCCCAGCGCCGCATCCGGCTCGGCCAGGGCGATCGCGGACAGATCGACGCCGAGTTCGTGCAGGGCCGCGTGCATGTCGGCATCGATGCCGAGGTTGCCGAGCGTGTCGGAAAGCAGCCGGCCGATCAGGAATTCCAGGCTGAGGTAGCACACCTCCTTGCCCGGCGCGTGCGCATCCTCGGCGGCGGTGCCGCGCAGCCGGTCCACCACGCGGTCGCGCGCCACCAGCGCCGTGGCCAGGAACCAGTCGCGCTGCGTCGCGCGGGCCGGCGGAATGCCGACGTCGTAGGCGAGGCGTTCGAGGATGCGTTCCCGCAACCCGGTGTGGCGATCGATGAGGCTTGTATCCACGGCGCATTGTCTTCCGCTGCGGCGGTGCCATTCCGCCCGGAAACGCGGGCGAGGTAAAGCCCCCCCCTTCAGGCGGCGGCGCGGAACGCGGCCCGCTTGTAGGTTCCCAGAATGGTGACCTGGTGGGAGAAGAAGCGCAGTTCCTCCAGCGCCCGCGCGAGCCCCGGCTGGTCGGGGTGGCCCTCCACGTCGCACAGGAATTCCGTCGCGGTGAAGGCGCCGTTCACCATGTAGCTCTCCAGCTTGGTCATGTTCACGCCGTTCGTGGCGAAGCCGCCGAGCGCCTTGTAGAGCGCGGCGGGCACGTTGCGCACGTCGAACAGAAAGCTCGTCATCAGCCCGGGCTCGTCGGGCGCGTGCGGTTCGGGCGCGGCGGCCGCGATGTAGAACCGCGTGGTGTTGTGCGCCGCGTCCTCCACGTTGGCGCGCAGGATCGCCAGGCCGTGGATTTCGGCGGCGAGGGCGGAGGCGATGGCGGCTTCCTGGGGCCGGCGCCATTCGGCCACGAGCTGCGCCGCGCCGGCGGTATCGGCCTGCACCATCGCGGCGGCGCCGAGTTCGCGCAGCAATCCGCGCACCTGGGCCAGCGCCACGCTGTGCGAGTGCACGCGGCGTATATCGGCCAGCTTCGCGCCGGGCAGGCCGAGCAGGCAGTGCTCGATGCGCTGGAAATGCTCGCCGACGATGGCAAGCCCGCTGCGCGGCAGCAGCGAATGGATATCCGGCACGCGGCCGGCCAGCGAGTTCTCGCAGGGCAACATGCCGAGCGCGGCGGCGCCGCTGCGCACGGCCTCGATGGCGGCCTCGAAACTGTCGCAGGCCAGCGTGGGCATCCCGGGCCGGGCGGTGCGGCAGGCGAGATCGGAGTAGGCGCCGGGCCGACCCTGGAAGGCGATCGGCAGGGTCATCGGCCGGCTTCCAGCGCTTGGCGGGCGCGCGCCAGATCCTCGGGCGTATCGACGCCGAAGGGGGCGGTTTCCACCCGCGCCGCGCCGATGCGCATGCCGGCTTCCAGCGCGCGCAACTGTTCCAGCTTCTCGCGCAGCTCCAGCGGCGAGGGCGGCAGCGCGACGAAGCGGGCGAGGGCTTCGCGGCGCCAGGCGTAGATGCCGATATGGTGCCAGAGCGGGCCTTCGCCGGCGGGCACGGGGTTGCGCGAGAAATACGGCACGGCGGCGACGCTTTCGTCCGCACGGAACATGCAGGCGGCTTTCACCACCGCGGGCGAGAGGCGTTCGGCTTCGTCGCGCACCGGGGCGACCAGGGTGGCGATGTCGAAGCCGGGTTCGGCCAACGGCGCCAGCACGGCGGCCAGATGCGCGGGCGGCACGGTGGGCAGATCGCCTTGCAAATTCACCACGATGTCGTGGCGGCCTTCGGCATCCAGCGCCTGCAATGCCGCGAACACCCGGTCGGAGCCGGAGGGCAGGGCGGGGTCGGTGTCGATGGCGATGCCGCCAGCTCGGCGCACGGCTTGGCTGATTTCGGCGTCGCCGCTGGCCACGGCCACTGGCCCCACCCCGGCCTGAATCGCGCGGTCCAGCACGTGCAGGATCATCGGCTTGCCGGCGATGCTGGCCAGCGGCTTGCCGGGCAGGCGCGTGGCGGCCAATCGGGCCGGAATGAGAATGATGGGGTGCATGGGAGCGGGTTGCCGGCTTGCGGCGGCTTCTCTAAACGACGGCCTTCATAGGCGAGGCCGGGCGCGACGGACAACTGCGCCGGTCTGCCGTTCCGGGGCCGGCCGCGCATGGACAGCATAGAGTTCAACAAGGTTTTCGCCGCCATCCTGACCGCAGGGATCGCCTATACCGGGCTGGGGCTGGTCGCCGACAAGCTTTCGCACGTGCACCGGCTGGAGAAGACGGCGGTGATTGTGCAGGGCGTGCAGAGTGCCACGCCGGCGCCGGCCGCCGCGGTGGCGCCGGCGCCGTTGCCACCGATCGCGCCGCTGCTGGCGAAGGCCGATCCGGGCGCGGGCGAGGCCGATGTGAAGAAGCTGTGCTCGGCCTGCCACAATTTCGCCGAGGGCGCGGGCGCCAAGGTGGGGCCGGATTTGTACGGCGTGGTGGGGCGCGATCGTGCGAGCGCGCCGGGCTTCGACTATTCCTCGGCCCTCAAGAGCCATCCGGGCAAGTGGACCTACGACGATCTGAACGCCTGGCTGCACGGGCCGAAGAATTTCGCGCCCGGCACGAAGATGAGCTTCGCCGGCATCGACAGCGACAAGCAGCGGGCGGACGTGATCGATTACCTGCACACGCTCTCGCACAATCCGGAGCCGCTGCCGGCGGCGAGTGCCGCGCCTGCGAAGTGATGCGGCGCGGCTGACCTCGGCCGCCGAAGCCGCGGCCGATGCGGCGGGCGGGATCATCCGCCGGCATTTCCGGCAAGTTCCGGATGCAGAACTGAAACCCGATGCGAGCCCGGTGACGGTTGCCGACCGTTTGGCCGAGCGCGCCATGCGGGACATTCTCGCGGCCGCGTTTCCCGACCACGCCGTGCTGGGCGAGGAAGAAGGCGAGAGCGGCGCGGGCGCGGCATTCCGCTGGGTGCTGGACCCGATCGACGGCACGCGCGCGTTCATCACCGGGCGGCCGGTGTTCGCGACGCTGATTGCGCTGCTGCACGAGGACCGGCCGGTGCTCGGCTTGATCGATCAGCCGATCACCGGCGAGCGCTGGATGGGCGTGGCGGGCGAGGCGACGCGGTTTCGCGGCGCGTTCGGCAGGGCGGGGGTGCGGCGTTGCTTGGCGCTGGATGCGGCCGAGCTTTCCTGCACGTCGCCGGAACTGCTCGGGGCGGCGCTGCCCAGGTTCCATAGGCTCGCGGCCGCGTGCCGGCGCACGAGCTGGGGTGGCGATGCGTATGCCTATGGGCTGCTGGCGCTGGGTCAGATCGACGTGATCGCAGAGGCCGGGCTGAAGCTGTGGGACTGGGCGGCGCTGGTGCCCATTATCGAGGGGGC
>CAXUEX010000144.1:0-6500 GCA_964250215.1 uncultured Acetobacteraceae bacterium
AGCGCCGCGCGGCCGCGGGCGCGGCGGCCTGCGGCCATCAGCACGGGATCGAGCAGCGGGAGATCGAAGGCGCCGGTACTCCGGAGATTAAGCGCACCGCCAGGCTGCAG
Organism: uncultured Acetobacteraceae bacterium; assembly: GCA_964250215.1. Classification (GTDB taxonomy): domain Bacteria; phylum Pseudomonadota; class Alphaproteobacteria; order Acetobacterales; family Acetobacteraceae; genus DAIDJM01. The sequence continues at coordinate 111 of CAXUEX010000144.1, forward strand.
CGGCGCGGTGCCGGCGGCGGCAAGATGCAGTTTCGGGCCCGCATCCATATGCGCATCGAGCGTGGCGGTGCGGCCGTTCAGCGCGACGTTGGCGCGGATGGCGGCGGCCGGCAGGCTGGCCGCGGGACCGGTGCGGCTGTGCAGGCCGGTGGCGGCGAGGCGGATTGTGCCGGCGGGCGCGGCGGTGGTGCCCGTGAGGCGCGCCTCGGCGTTCAGCACGCCGGCGGCATCAAGCGTGGGGGCGAACGGTTTCGCGAGATCGGGCGTGACGTTGCGGATGCTGGCGGTGACATCCAGCGTGGGCGCGAGGCGGCCCGCGATCTCAATGCTGGCGGTGTTCAGCGCCAAGCGGAGCCGGTCAATCTTCGTTTCCGCGCCGAAATCCAGGCGCGCGGGGGATTGCAGGCGCAGGCTCAGCCCGCGCGTATCGGCGGCGAGCGTGCGCAGTTGGAGTTGTTTGGATTTCGCATCGAGAGTTCCGCTGGTGGTGGCCGTGGCGGGGCCGTTGGGCAGCCCGCTGGCCGCTGCGCTCGCGGTGAGTGCCAACGCATTGGCGCGGCCTTTCGCGCTGGCGCGGGCATTGGCTGCAATGCTGCCGGATTCGATGCCGTCGGCGGCCAGCGCGATATTCAGATCGGGGTCGGCGTCGGCCCCCGTGACGGTGCCGATGATGGCGAGCCGGGCGATGCGGCTGCCGGCGGCACCCAGGCCGGTGCCCTGCACATCGATTTTCGTTTCGGGCTCGCGGCCGCTACCGTGCGTGACGATCGCCGCGGTGATCGTGCCCGCGAGTTTCTGGCCCGTGAAGGCGCTGAGATCGGCAAGATTGGCGATTTTCGCGTGGATTTCGCCGAGCGGGATGGTGGCGCCTTTCGGCCGCGTGAGATCGGCGCTGGCGACGGCGCTTTTCCAGGTGGCTTGGTCGAGTTTGGCGTGCAGCGTCCCCTGATCGCTGCTGGCAGTCAGGTTCAGGCGCAGCGGCGCGCCATCCAGTGTGGCATTCGCGTTCAGCGCAAGTTGCGGCGCTGCGGGCAGGCCGGTGGCGGCGAGCGTGGCGGCAATCGGGCCACGGCGTATCGTCTTGCTGCCCGCATTGCCTTCGAGCTTCGCGTTCACCGCGAGATTGTTCTGAGGGCCCTGCACCGTGCCGGACGCGTGCAGGTTGCCCGCGGCCTGCGGCGAAAGTGCGGCTAGATCCGGCAGCGCAAGATGCCAGGCGAAATCGAGGGTTTGCGATTTGCTGCCGGCGAGATCGGCGTGCAGCGCGTGGCCATCCAGCGTGAAGGATTTCAGCGTGACGGTCTGGCCGGTGAGCGCGGCGTCGGCGGCGAATTTCGTGGCGCCGAGCAGCGTGGGGATCGGCGCCTGGCCGCCCGTGAGGTTCGCGGTGCCGGCGAGATTCGCGGTGGTGACGTTGCCGGTTTTCCGCGCGGCCAGCGTGAGATCCGCACTGCCTACCAACTGCACGCCTCCGGCGGCGGCGAGCGGCGTGAGATCGGGGAGAGCAGCGCGCAGATCGAGCGAAGTGGCGCTGCCGGTTTGCGCACGTCCGTTGGCGGTGAGCAGCGGATGCATGAGGCGAAAGACGATGGGGCGATCGGGCGCGGCAAGCTCCGCGTGGGCGGTGAGATCGAGCGGCGCGGCGGCGAGCAGGTCGGGCTTCGGCCCAGGAAGTTTTGTAATCGCAACAGCCGCGTGAAGGTCGGCGTGGCCGCGATTGCCGGCGAGATCGGCGGTGAGATTGGCGATGGTGGCGCCGCCGGCTTCCAGGCTGGTAATGGCTAGATGCGCGGTGACGTCGGGTGTTTTCCAGGGGCCGGCGGCGTGCGCCGAGAGGTCGATCGCGTTCCAGGCGAGGCTGGGCGAGGGGCGCATGGCGGGCGCGGTGGCGGCGAGATCGATCTGCGCCGATTTGTCCCGGATATCGACGGTGCCGTGCAGCGTGGCGCGAAGCGGGCCGGCGGTGGCGGCCAAGTCGGCGCGCTCGGCGGTGTTCGGGCCAGCGACGCTGGCATTCACCGCCAGCGCGCCGAGATCCGGCAAGTGCGCGGCTTCGCCGATCAGGCCGTGGGCCGGCTCGTTCGCGGTGAGCGCAGCGTTGATGGCGCCGTTCGCGGCCAGCGTGGCATCCAGCCGGTAGGTGCCGGGGCTGTCGAGCCGGTCGATCGCCAGTTTCGCGTGGCCTTGTTGCAAATCCGGAATGTCGGCGCTGGCCGCAAGTTGCAGCGCGGCAGCCGGACCCGCGACCGGCGCACCGATATCGGCGCGGGTAATGGTGAGGTGCGCAATGTGCACACCAACCGGCAGCGAATAGCCGCTGCTGCTGGCCGGCGCGGGTTTGGCCGCGGCTGGAATGGGCAAGCGGGGCATGGCGAGATGTGCGATCGAAAGGTTGTCCACCTGCGCGTTGCCGCCGATCAGCGCGAGCGGCGACCAGTCGAGCGCGATATTTTCCGCGGTGATCCAGGCGCCTTTCGCGTCGGTGAGTTCGAGTTTCCCAAGGCGGAGGGATTGCGGAAAAGTGCCGGAAAGCCCGGTGAGCCGGACCATGCCGCCGGTGAGCGATGCGGCCTGCTGTTCGATCAGGCGCTGGCCAGGACCGGTATTGGCGGCGATCAGGATCAGCAGCACGAGCACGATCGGCACGCCGAGCAGGATGCCAATCGTCCAGAGCACGATTTTTCTGGCGCGTCGCATGGCTCAGGTTCGTGGGCGCATGGTCAGGCCGGTCCAACCACCGCGAACGGCGCGCCTTGCGGATCGCGCGCCATCAGGATGTGGGCGCCGCCGGGAATGGGGGACGGGCCGTGCAGCACGGTGCCGCCGGCTTCGCGCACGTCCTGGGCCGCTTTGCTGATACTTGCGTGGCCAAAATAGTATATCCAGGTGGGGCCGAATAGGCTGGATTTGACAATGCCGCCAATGTCGTTCCCGTCGGATTTGAAGATCTGGTAGATGCCGGCCGGCCCCATGTCGTGGGTTTCGCCTTTCTGCCAGCCGAATTGCGCGGTGTAGAAAGCGAGCGAGGCTTCGGGGTCCGGCGTGTGCAGTTCGTGCCAGTTGCCGTGGCCGGGCTTGGCCTGGTCGAACGCGTGACTCTCACCTTGGCCTTCGGGCTGGATGAAAGCGAGGCCGACCTGTTGCTGGTCGGCAACCATCGCGATATGGCCGACGCCCGGGATCTGCCAGGGCCCCTTGCGAACATGGCCACCGGCTTCGGTGAATTTCGCCACCGTGGCCTCGATGTCCGGCGTGCCGATATAGCCGATCCACATCGGGTGCGTCAGGCCCGCGGGCAGGCGCATGACGCCGCCAATGCCGGCTCCGTTGGCGTTCACGATCGCATAGCGCTCGCCGCCGCCCGGATGGTCGTGCGTGGTCCAGCCGATCACGCGGCTGTAGAAGGCGAGCGATGCGTCGATGTCGGATGTCATGAGCTCGTACCAGACGAAGCGGGCGGATAACATGGCATTTCCCCGTTTTCAGAAGGCTTGTCCCAGGCCCAGGTATAGCTCGAAACTGTCGCCGCCGGGAGGTTTGTTGAGCGGCACGGCGATATCCACGCGGATCGGGCCGATTGGCGTGTAGTAGCGCGCGCCGATGCCCGCCCCTTCGCGCAGCGTGCCCTGGAACGGCGCGTTGGCGGCGCTCACCTGGGCGGCATCCAGGAAAATGGCCGCGCCTACCGGGCCCCATACACGCTGGCGGAATTCGATCGTGGCGGCATCGATCGAGGCGCCGCCGATCGGATTGTTGTCGGCGAACAGCGGGCCCACCGACTGGTATTTGAACCCGCGCACCGTGGCGCTGCCGCCGCCGTAAAAGCGCTGGTCCGGTGGCAGATCGAAATTGGTCGCCCCCTGCGCGCTGCCCACCAAGCCGCGCACGGCGAGCACGGAATTGCCGGGTTTGCTCAAGCCAAACCGGGCAAAATCGAAATAGGTGCTCGCGCTGCCTTGCAGGATCACGAACGTGGCGTTGCGGCCGGCGACCGATTCGGTGGGCGCGGCGCCAAGCGTGGCGCGCACGCCGCGCAGCGGATCGTCGAGCGGGTTGGAGAGGCCGGTGGTGTCGTATTTCGCGGTGACCGGCAGTGCCACCAGCGTATAATTTCGCGTCACACCTTCCTGCAGGATGCGCTCTTCTTCCGCCGTCAAGCCGATGCTGCCGGTCCATTGCTTGCTGAATTTGCGCGTGAGCGTAACCCCGGCGGTCTCGGCCGTCTGATCGTAGGCGTCGAGATTCTGCTTGATGGCCCCGAGATCGAATTCGAGCTGCTGGTCGCGGCGCCAGAAATCCGGCTTGATGAGCTGCGCCGTGACATCGTAACCGAGCCCCTTGGTGGCGGTGCCGCCCAGCCCGGTGATGGCGGCCGAAAGATTGAGCTGCTCGGCATGGCCAAACAGATCGCGGTGCGACCACGTCACACCGGCGCTGCCGCCGAGATCGGTGGAGTAGCCGATCGTGGCGCTTACCGCGTGCAGCTTGCGTTCGGAGATGTCGAACACAAGCGGTAGCCGCCCTTCCGCATCCAGCGCGCGGCCCGGCCGCACCTCCACGCCCGCGATGGCGCCGACCGAAGCCAGATCCTGGCGCGCGGCTTCGATCTGGCTCGGCTGATAGAGCTGGCCGGTGTGCAGCAGCAGCCGGCGGCGGACATAGGCTTCGTTCAGGCGCTTGAGGCCGGTGATTTCGATGCGGCCGATATCCACGCGCGGACCGGAAATCACATGAAAACGAACATCCAGCGCGTACGCCGCGGGAATTTCCACGGCAACCGGCGGATCCACCCGCGCCAGCGCGTAGCCGTCCTCCTGCAAGGCCTTCAGCATCGCACCGCCCGCGCCGAGCACACGGGCGGCGATCGCGGGTTCGCCGGGGCGCAGCGTGAACGCAGCGCGCCCAGCGGGCGGCACCGTGCCCGTGAGGCTGACGTTCCGCAAATGGAACAGCCTCCCGCGCATCACGTCGATCTTCACGATCGCGTCAGGCGTGGCCGGCAGCGCCTGCAGCTTGGCCGGCAGGTTGGGATCGTCGATCGGCTGGCCGGCGATCGTGATGCCGATGCGGCCATCGTAGTAGCCGTAGCTGTCAAGCGCGGTTTGCAGCCGCCCGGTATCGGCCCGGGCGCGGGCCACCAGCGCGAACGGACCGGCCGGCGCCTTCGTGCGCAGCGATTCGAGCTGCGAGCTGCCGGCAATGGCGGCATCCAGCGGGGCTTCGCCGGTGCTCTCGATCTGCACCTTGTAAGGTTGCGGATCGGCGGCGAACGCGGCCGCGGGAACCAGGGCCAGCAGAAGAAGGCGGCTTCGCATCGCTGCCATGGTTTAGGCCGAAGCCGGGGCGGCCTGTCCAGATGCGGCGTCGCGCCTTGGCTGCGGCATGGACGAGCCGCACCTGCGACCCGGGGAAGGGTTCGAGCGGTTTCGCGGAACGGTCATGCGGCCGTCATCTTCCCGCCCGATTCGGGTTATTATGACTGCCGGCATGGAAACGCTTCCGCATCGCCTACAGCGCACGCGCCCAGATCGGGCCGGGCTGAAGCGCTTCGGCGGCCGAGTGCGGGCGCTGCCGCGGCAGCGGCATGTGCTGCGCCAGGCGCGGGCGGCGCGGCGGGCGCTCTGGCTGGTGTTGCTTACCGCGGTTTCGGCGCTGGTGCAGGCGGCGCTGCTGCTGCTGCCGGGGCGCGGACGCGTGGCCTTCGCGCGGTTTTACTGGGCATCGGTCGCGCGGTCGCTGGGCTTGCAGGTGCGGGTGTTGGGGGCTTCCGCGGCCGGCGCCGGGCGGCCGGTGATCTATGTGAGCAACCACTCCTCCTGGCTGGATATTCCGGCGCTGGGCGGCCAATTGCCGGCCTGTTTCGTGGCCAAGGACGTGGTGGCGGGCTGGCCCGCGATCGGCACCGTCGCGCGGCTGGGGCGCACCATATTCGTCAGCCGCGGCCGGGGCAGCATCGGCCGCGAGCGCGACGCGATGCAGGCGCGGCTGGCCGGCGGCGACGATCTGCTGCTGTTTCCGGAAGGCACGAGTTCCGACGGCTCGCGCGTGCTGCCGTTCCGCTCGGCATTCTTCGCCGCCGCCTATGGCGAGGCCAAGCCACTGATCCAGCCAGTTTCCGTGGTCTACGACCGGCTGGCGGGCTTGCCGGTGAGCCACGCGAGCCGCTTCGTGTTCGCCTGGTATGGCGACATGACTCTCGCGCCGCATTTCTGGCAGGTGGCGCAATGGCGCGGCAAGCGGGCCACCGTGCTGCTGCACCGGCCGATCGACCCGGCGGATTACACGGATCGCAAGGCGTTGGCGCAGGCGGCCTGGAACGCGGTGGCGGAGGGCGCGGCGTCGCTACGGCAGAACCGCGCCGCCCGGCCCCTGCCGGCGGCGGCGCCCGGC
>CAXUEX010000144.1:6547-6975 GCA_964250215.1 uncultured Acetobacteraceae bacterium
ATTCTGCGACATGCCTGCACGGCGAACGGAGAACGCAAGCTGGCCACCACCCGGCCATCCATGGGCAGCGGTTGACAACAGGGTCTCTGCCCCACTCCTTCCGTGCCTCGCCCCCGGCGGCGAGCGAGGAAGGATCGGTTTTGCGGAACACCAAGCGCCTGCACGTGATCACCTGGGGCTGCCAGATGAACGTGTACGACAGCGCGCGCATGGCGGACGTTCTGGCGCCGCTGGGCTACGGGCCGGCGGACGGGCCCGAGGACGCCGACATGGTGATCCTGAACACCTGCCATATCCGTGACCGCGCGACCGAAAAAGTGTTCTCCGAGCTGGGCCGGCTGCGGCGTGTGAAACAGGCGCGGGCGGCGGAAGGCAAAGCCACCGTGCTGGCGGTGGCCGGGTGCGTGGCGCAGGCCGCAGGCGCCGAG
>CAXUEX010000145.1:0-6959 GCA_964250215.1 uncultured Acetobacteraceae bacterium
GTTCGGGGGGGTTTTCCGGCGGGTTTTCCGGGGGGTTTTCGGCTTCGTTCATGGTTGGGTGGCATGGCGCAGGCGGCCTTGGTTGTCACGCGGGGGCGGGGCGGGATGTTGCGGCAGCCAAGTCTTTTCCGGTTGCTATCTTTTCGTTAAATGAAATGGTTGCATTATCCGCGAATCTCGTTTATGCGTCATCACCGTGTCAAAAACAGATCAACGTTTCAGGAAAGAGCATAGGGCGCGGCTGGTGGCCGACCGGCGCAGCTCCGTGTCGATGGAGCTGGGGCTCATGGCGGTGCCGTTCTTTCTGTTCCTGCTCGGCACCATGGAGGTGAGCTACGACATGTATGTGCAGGAGGCGCTGGATTACGCGGCGTTCCAGGCGTCGCGGCAGGTGTCGGTGGGCCAGGTGCGGGGTCCGTTCGCCGGCAGCGGCGATTTCGTGAACCGGGCGGTGTGCCCGTCGATCGGCGGCATGCTGGTTTGCGGCCTGGTGACGGCACAGCTCAACTGCATCGGCGGCAATACCTTCTACGGCGCGCAGCAGGAAGCACCGCCGCAGAGCGGGACGGTGGTGAATTCCGGGCTGCCGGCGCAGTTCATGTATTTGCAGCTTTGGTATGCCGGGCCGTCTTTCGTCGGGCAGCTCATTCCCGGCTTTGCCGACGGCAATTTCGTGCATTTCACGTTTTCTTCGGCCGGGTTCGTGAATGAGCAGTTTGTTGGGGGGCAGCAATGCTGACCGCATTATCCGGTTCCGGGCTGGGCGCCCGGATGGTTCGCGACCGGCGGTCGATGGCGGCGCTGGAATTCGGGCTGATCGCGCCGATCATCACCACGATCCTGGCCGGCGGCTACGATGCGGCCACCGCGATGACGGCCTGGGAACAGGTGAATTCGGCGGCAAAGGCGGTGGTGGAATCGGCCGAGAAGGCTTCGGTGCAGGCCGACGGCACGTTCAATCTCACCACGGCGCAGGCGAGCGTGGCGATGTCGGCGGTGTATGCCGAAATTCCGGGATTGCCGGGCCAGAACAACAAGCTGGCGGCGGATACCGGGGCATTTTCCGTCACGCTTTCGTCGATCGTGCTGCAGCCGGCGGGCTGCCAGATCACGGTGAGCACGGCCTGTACGCCGAATACGGCGTGGAGCACGGTGCTGGCGCTGGGGCCGAACCAGCAATTGCTGAGCGGCCTGCTGCGGCGGTGCGGCGCGCTGACCGTGAGTTCCAGTTTTTCGCCGCCACCCGGCACCATCGAGAGCAGCGACGGGTTCCTGTATCCGCTCGGGGTGGTGCCGATCGCCAACGTGCACCAGCCGACCTCGATGCTGATTGCGGATGTGCAATACAATTTCCAGCCGTATTTCCTGGCGTATCTGACCGGGCCGATCGCCCTGTGGGGCTCGGCCTCGTTCCCGGTCCCGGGCGGCCCGATCGACACCACCTACGTCACCTACACGCAGGGCCAAGGCGACGGCTCGTCGCAAGTCTGCCTGGGCTACACGTGATGCGACGGTTTTCGCGGCCGGGTTACGGCTTTGCGCTCGAACGGCGCGGCGCGGTGACGGTGATGTTCGCCATGGGGGTGATCCCGATGGTGGGGCTGATGGGGTTGGCGATCGATTTCGGCTTCTGGAACCAGGCGCATTCCGAGTTTCAGGTGGCGGCCGACGCAGCGGCGGTGAATTCGGTGCGGCTGGCGGCGTCGCGCTACATCGCGAACGATGCCAACTGGCAGGCGGAAGCCGTGCAGAACGGCCACGAATGGTTCGGTGCGCAGGTAGGCAGCTACGCCAGCGGCAGGGCCACCAGTTATTTCTACAATGGCGCGGTGAACGGACTTCCGGCGGTGACGGTGAGCGTGCCGCCACCGACCAATCTCACGTTCACATCGACCGTGAGCTACAGCACAGCGACGAACACGTTCCTGGCGAAACTGTTCAATCAGCCGCAATTCGGCATGACCGGCACGGCTTCGGCGACGATCACGGCGACGATCTATAGCGAGCTGGTGCTGCTGATGGACAATTCGTCGTCGATGGAAATCGGCTCGACCAACACGGATATCGCGCAGATTCAGGAGCTGGTGCCGTGCGACGCGAGTGCCGGCGGCTCCGGCCAGGGATATAGTTCGGGCAGCTATACCTGTTCCGGCTATGACGGCGGGCTGGCCTGCCCGGTGGTGAGCCAGAGCCCGTTCCCGCTGCCGGGAACGACCTACAAAGACCCGGGCGCGGGTGGCAAGGCGCCTTCCTGCACCAATTTGCCGCCGGTGAAAGGCAGCTATCCGACGGCGCAGGCGCCGTGCGCCTTCGCGTGCCACTGGGATACGTCGGCGCAATCGCAGCAGAACCCGATCACGGCGAACGATTATTACGGGGCCGTGCTGCGGTCGAACAAGGATAACGGCACCAGCATCACGCTGCGGTTCAACGTGGTGCAGAGCGCGGTTTCCACCGTGCTGCAGACGGCGCAGCAGCAGGATCTGCAGAACCTCAGCAACGTCACGGCGGGTGCCTATATTTTCAGCAGCGACGTGAGCGAGGTATTCCCGACCGACGGGCAGGAGGCGAGCACCGATCTGGCGGGGGCGGCCAATGCGGTTGCCGGCATTCCGGCGAACGTGGTGGCGGGCGCGGCCGGCAACACCGGCAATACGGATTTCTCGAAATCGATGACCGACCTGATGACGAAACTGTCTCCGGCGGGCGACGGATCGACGCCGCAGGCGCCGCGCAAAAGCCTGATCCTGGTGACCGACGGGATGGACGATGCCACCACGGGCGGCAGCCGCTATCTCGGCCCGTTCGCCAGCAGCTACTGCAGCACGCTGAAATCCTCGCCGTACAATTACACGATCTATGTGCTCTACACGCCGTATTTCCCGCTGATGAACGGCTGGTATCAGGGCAACGTGAAGAACTACGTGGAACCGGGTGGCGCCAGTCCGGTCTCGGCGGCGCTGCAAGCCTGCGCGAGCAGTGCTGCCGATTACTATGCGGCGACGAGCTCGAGCCAGATTCAGATGGCGCTTTCCGCCATCCTGAAATCGGCCACGCGGACGGCGGTGCGCTTCACTGAGTAAGAAAGGCCGGCTGTGAGAAAGGCCGGGCGGCGGGCGGTTTTTGCTCCCGCCGGGCTGCCGCCTGTATAGGCCCGGCATGGCCGACCGCACCGCCACCTTGGAGCGCAACACGAGCGAAACCCGGATTGCGGTGACGCTGGGGCTGGATGGCGCCGGTGCGGCGGAGATCGCGACCGGCGTGGGCTTCCTCGATCACATGCTCACCGCGTTCGGCCGGCATGGCGGTTTCGATCTGCGGCTGCGCGCTGCCGGCGACCTGCACATCGATGCGCACCACACGGTGGAGGATTGCGGCATCGGGCTGGGCCGGGCGCTGGCGCAGGCGCTGGGCGATGGCGCCGGGATCGTGCGGTTCGGCCATGCGGTGGTGCCGATGGACGAGGCGCTGGTGGAGGCGGCGGTGGATGTATCCGGCCGCGGCCACCTGGCGTTCGCGGCGGCGTTCGAACGGCCGATGCTGGGCACCATGGATACGCAGCTTGTCGAGGAGTTCTTCCGCGCCTTTGCCACGAACGCGCGGATCACGCTGCACGTGCGGCAGCTCGCGGGGCAGAATGCGCACCATGTGGCCGAGGCTTGCTTCAAGGCCGTGGCGCGGGCGCTGCGGATGGCGGTGGCGCCCGATCCGCGCGCGGCCGGGGCGATCCCTTCGACGAAAGGCGTGCTGTGAAGATCTACACCACGCATCTGAAACCCGGCGCGCCACCGGCGCTGGTGCGCGAGGGGTTTTCCTGGGCGGCGGCCATTTTCGGCGGCATCTGGCTGCTGCTGCACCGCGCCTGGATCGCGTCGGCGCTCACCTTCGCCATCGTCATCCTGGTGTGGCGGCTGACGCGCGGGGTGGTGCCGGTGTGGCCGGGGATCGGCATCTTTCTGCTGCAAGGCTGGCTGGGGCGTGATCTTTGGCGCTGGTCGCTGGCGCGGCGCGGCTATGCCGAGGGTCCGGTGGTGGTGGCGGCGGGCGAGGACGCGGCATTTGCGCGGCTGCTGGGCGAGGTTCCGGAGCTTGCCCGCGCGTGATGCGCGTGGCGGTGGTGGACTACGGCAGCGGCAATCTGGCCTCGGCCGCACGGGCGCTGCAACGCGCGGCGCGCACGGTTGAGATCGCGGCTGATGTGCGGATCACCGCCGACCCCGAGGACGTGGCGCGGGCGGACCGGATTGTGCTGCCCGGCCAGGGCGCGTTCGCCGATTGCGCGGCCGGGCTGGGCGCGGTGCCGGGGCTGCGGGACGCCATCGAGCACGGCACCGGCGCCGGGCGGCCGTTCCTGGGCATATGCGTGGGCATGCAGCTGATGGCGGCGCGCGGGCTGGAACATGTGGAGACGCCCGGTTTCGGCTGGATTACGGGCGAGGTGGCGGCAATGCCGGCACCCGGGCTGCGGCTGCCGCATATGGGCTGGAACACGCTGCGCTTCGCCGCGCCCCACCCCCTGCTGGCCGGCATCGCGGCGGGCGATCACGTGTATTTCGTTCACAGCTACGCGCTTCGGGGCTACGATGCGGCGCAGGTTCTGGCGCATACCGAGTATGGCGGCCCGGTGCCGGCGATGGTGGTGGCCGGCAACCGCGCGGGCACGCAGTTCCATGTGGAGAAGAGCCAGGAGGTGGGCTTGCGCATTCTCGCGAATTTCCTGCGTTGGTCGCCATGAGCGAGGCGCCGCTGGCGGCCACGCCGGTGCATTTGCCGTTGCTGGGCGTGGAACGGGTGACGGAGCTTTCCGACGAGGATTTGGCCGCGCTGTGCGAATCCACGAATGCGGCGATCCTGGATGGTGGCGGCTTCGGCTGGGTAAACCCGCCGGGCCAGCAAGCCCTGGAGCGATATTTTCGCGGCGTGCTGCTGGTGCCCGAGCGCGAGTTGTTCGTCGGCCGCGCCGATGGCGTGGTGACGGGATCGGCGCAACTGGTTCGGCCGCCGCGCAACAACGAGGCGCAGGCACATGCCGTGCACTTCATGCACGCGTTCGTGGCGCCGTATGCGCGCGGGCACGGCCTGGCCCGGCTGATGATGCTGAAGGTGGAGGAGCGGGCGCGTTCGCAGGGCTACCGCGTGCTGAACCTGGATGTGCGGGAGACGCAAACGGCGGCGATCGCGCTATACGAGTCGCTGGGCTATCAGCGTTGGGGGGAGCATCCGGCCTACGCGCGCGTGCGTGGGCGCATTTTACGAGGCTTCCACTACATGAAACTGCTGAAGCCCTAAATTTGTTCTTTCCTAAAAAAAGGCTTATCGAGAGCCTCGCTCCCGATTGAACAAAAGTTTTTTGCTTCTTTTTTTCAAAAAAGAAGCCCTTCCGTGAAATGCCGATCACCCTGTACCCCGCGATCGACCTGAAGGACGGCGCCTGTGTTCGCCTGCGCCGCGGCGAGATGTCGGACGCCACCGTGTACGGCACCGATGCGGCGGCGCAGGCGCTGGCCTGGCAGGAAGCGGGGGCGAGATGGCTGCATGTGGTGGATCTGAACGGCGCGTTTGCCGGCCGGCCGGTGAATGCCAGCGCGGTGGATGCGATCCTACAGGTGGCGAGCATTCCGGTTCAGCTCGGCGGCGGCATCCGGTCGCTGGGCGGCATCGAAGGCTGGCTGGCCGCGGGCGTGGCGCGGGTGATCCTGGGCAGCGCGGCGGTGAAATCGCCCGATCTGGTGCGCGAGGCCGCACGATTGTTTCCGGGCCGTATTGCGGCGGGCATCGATGCGCGCGGTGGGTTTGTTGCGACGGAAGGATGGGCCGAGACATCGGCGCTGCGCGGCGCCGAGTTGGCGCTTCGCATGCAGGATGCCGGGGTGGCGACGATCATCTATACCGACATTGCGCGCGACGGCATGTTGGGCGGCGTGGATTTGCCGGGCACGGTGGAAATTGCGCGCGCCGTTTCGCTGCCGGTGATCGCGAGCGGCGGCATCGGCGGCGCGGACGATCTGCTGGCGGTGGCGGCGGCGGCCGCGCGCGAAGCGGGCGGCAGCATCGAGGGCGTGATCGTGGGACGGGCGCTGTACGACGGACGGCTGGATTTGAAGACAGCGCTGTCGATGTTGCGTAACCACAATAGGGGCGGCGGGGCATGAGCGAGGCGCTGGAGCAGCACGAGCACGCGGAACACGCCGCGGAAGGCGGCCGGCGCTATTCCGCGCTGCTGATCGCGGCGCTGGCGGCGGGGCTGGCGTTTGCCGACCAGGGCGGCGAGCACGCGCAGACGCGGATGAGCGCGAACGCGATCGGGGCGGCCGATCTGTGGGCGCAATATCAGGCGAAATCCATCCGCGCGCATCAGAGCGAGGCGCTTTCCGAAATGGTGGCGCTGCTGCCGGCGTCCTCGGGCGAGGCGACGCAATCGCGCGACGGTCTGGCGGCGCGGCTGCACGCGGACGCGGCGCATTTCGAGAAGGATCCGAAAACCGGCAAGGAGGCGGTGGCGGCGCAGGCGCGGGCGCTGGAAGAGGCGCGCGATGCGGCGCATGAGCGGCTGGAGGCGTTCGACAATGCCGCCGCGGCGCTGCAGCTGGCGATCGTGCTGGTGACGGCTTCGGTGATCACCGGCTCGATTTTTCTGGTGATTGCCGGCGCGGGTCTGGGGGTGCTGGGCGGCGTGCTGGGCGTGCTGGGGCTGGTGGCGCCGGCGTTCGCGAGTTTCTGAAATGCCGTGATCAGCCGGAAGGCGTGCCGCTCATTTCCTTGAGCCGGTGCAGCAGCGTGAGCGCTTCCAGCGGGGTCAGCCGATCGGCGTCCATAGCGGCGAGTGTGGCGCGGATTTCGCACGGCGCTTGTTGCGGTTCGGGTGCGGTAGCGAACAGCGGCAGGGCGGCGGTGGCGGAACGCTCCCTCTCCAGCGCCGCCAGCAGCGCGGCCGCGCGTTTCACCACGGGCGCCGGCAC
>CAXUEX010000146.1:0-6946 GCA_964250215.1 uncultured Acetobacteraceae bacterium
GGCAAGCCGCGTGCGGCCTGCTTGCACGAGCAGGATTGTGCCGCTGCAAAGCGGCGCGAGCGCCAGGCCTTCGGCACTGGCGCTCGGCGCCGCACAATCGATCACGACGAGGCGAAAGGCGTGGGAGGCCGCCTCAAGCCAAGTCGTGACCGGCTGCTCTGTCGCGTGTCGGTCGAATATGCCGCCGGGGAGGCTGGCGTGGTGCAGCGCCGGCATGAATGGATCGCGCTCGGTCGCGAGCTCCGCCCCGGGTGGCCCGTTTGCGCCAGCGGCGCCGTGCGAGGCCGTCACGCATAACGTTCGGCCGAGGCTGCCGGCGGCGCAAAGCGCGAGACCCCTCGCGATTTCGGGTGCGACGCCGTCTCCTTGGCAAGGCAGGAACTGCAGCACGGGTGTGCCGGCAATGCCGGTGCGGGCGAGCACGTGATCGAGCAGCGCGGCATAATCGGCGGCCGCTTCGCTGCACAGAGTAGCAGGCTGCAAGGGCGTTGCAGGCGCCGGGGCCGCCTCCACCAGGTCGGGATCGAAGCCCCGGAGCGCGTAATTCAAAACGCGTTCTTTCGGGAAAGCAGCGCGAGCGGCGTTCGGGCGAGTATCTGCAGATCGAACAGCAGCGACCAATTGTCGATATAAAACAGATCGTGCTCCACACGCTGGCGCAGATGGTCGGGATCGCTGGCGGCGCCGCGCAGCCCGTTCACCTGCGCCCAGCCGGTAAGCCCCGGCTTCACCCGCTGCCGCCGCGCGTATTCGGCGACCAGCGCGTAACCTGCCCGTTCGCGCACATGCAGCACATCGGCGTGCGGGCGGGGGCCGATGATGGACATCTCACCGATCAGAACGTTCCAAAGCTGGGGCAATTCGTCCAGGCTCATGCGCCGGAGCTTTGCACCGATCCGCGTGAGGCGGGCATCGTTGCGCTCGGTCTGCCGGCGAGCGGCGGCGGAGACGTTCATGCTGCGGAATTTGTAGATCGTGAAGCTGCGGCCGCCCCAGCCGCTGCGCGACTGGCGGAAGATCACCGGACCTGGACTGTCCAGCGCGACCAGCACGGCCACGGCTGCCAGCACGGGCGCGAGCAGGACAAGCAGAACTATGGCTGTGACGCGATCAAAACATACCTTGAACAGCAGCTGCCCGTATTTCAAGGGCTTGTTCGACAGGATGGCCATGGGCACGCCGGCCAGTCGGCGAAGCTCCGCGGCGTTGCGGCCAAGCCTAGGCAGATCGGCGGTAAGCGCGATTTGCACCGGCGCCGGCTGAAGGATTTCCAGCAGCGGTTCCAGCCGCGCAGGCTCGGCAGGCGCGGCCAGAACGACCGTATCGATCGCCCCTTCGCGGGCGAGTTCGAGAATGCCGGCGAGGTCGCACGCGTGCGCACCATCCGCCTTCGCCTCGACAACGGCAACGATTTCCGCCTCGCGCCGCAATTGCGCGGCTAGCGCGCCTGCCTCGCCGTCCAAGCCGATCACGGCCACCGCCTCGCGCAATTCGCCCTGGGCCTGAAGCACGCGCGCCCAGCCGACAAAAGCCAAGCGGCTGACCAGCACCCACATGACGAAGCAGGCGCACCATCCGGTAAGCCAAAGCCGAGCCATGTCGGAAAGTGCGCCGGTGGCGAAGCCGACGGCGAGAAGCGCACCCGCCGCCAAGGCGCCACGGCGGCAGAGCCTGGCGAGCAGCCGCGGCAGCGCGAGCAGCCGGCGATCGGTGGCGAGTTCCGGTTCGCGCAGGATGAGCGCCGCGATGACGCCGCAGAGCACCATTTCATGCAGCATCGTGGGCGCCGGCAGCGCAGTGACGCCCGAGCGCCAGACCACGCGCATGTACGCAACATCGGTAAGGTAGCCGAGCAGAAAACCGGCGCAGCAATCCCATAAAACGAAAATATCGTTTTGGAAGAGCAGGAAATCCCGTGCTCTTCGCGGCGCCGTGCGCCTGGAGTTAGGCAGGGAGCAGGCGGACGGGTTCATGGCTCCGTTTCTGCAGGGCAATCACTGCCGATGCGAGACGAACCTACTTTCTGCCTACTTAGCTTAGCAACCTTTGGTTGGGTAAACTTTTCGTGATAATCATTACAACGTTGTGGCCTCTTGCAGCTAGCCGCCGATCGAAGACGCCCTCTAAACTTCCTGGTTTCTCGAGCTGCCCACCCGGGCCGCAAGCGACGCCGCCATGAACGGGTCGAGTTCGCCATCCAGCACCGCCGCCGGATTGCCGGTCTCCACCCCGGTCCGCAAATCCTTGACCAGCTGATACGGCGCCAAAACATAGCTGCGGATCTGGTGGCCCCAGCCGATATCGGATTTGCCGGCTTCCACGGTCGCCGCCGCGGCTTCGCGTTTCTGCAGCTCGGCTTCATAGAGTTTCGCACGCAGCATCTGCATGGCGGTGGCGCGGTTGCGGTGCTGGCTGCGATCGGTCTGGCAAGCCACCACAATGCCGGTGGGCAGGTGCGTGATGCGGATCGCACTTTCGGTTTTGTTCACGTGCTGGCCGCCGGCACCGGAGGCGCGAAAAGTATCCACTTTCAGATCGGCGTCGCGCACCTCGATGTCGATAGCGTCGTCCACCACGGGATAGACCCAGACGCTCGCGAAGCTGGTCTGCCGCCGTGCATTGGCGTCGAACGGGCTGATGCGCACCAGCCGGTGCACGCCGGATTCGGTTTTCAGCCAGCCATAGGCCGCTGCGCCGGCGATCTGTAGGGTGGCGGATTTGATGCCGGCCTGCTCGCCTTCGCTGCTTTCCAGGAAATCGACCTTGTAGCCGCGCTGCTCGGCCCAGCGCGTGTACATGCGCTGCAGCATCTCGGCCCAGTCTTGCGCCTCGGTGCCGCCCGCGCCCGCGTTGATTTCCAGGTAGGCGTCGCGCTGGTCGGCCTCGCCCGAAAGCAGGCTATCGATTTCGCGGTGCTTGGCCTCGGCGGCCAGCGCGCGAAGGTGCGCGATCATATCGCCGGCGGATGCGGCATCGCCCTCCGACTCGGCCATCGCGATCAGCTCTGCCGTATCGGCGAAATCGCCTTCCAGCTTCAGCAGGCCTTCGGTTTGCGTGGTGAGCTTTGTGCGTTCGCGCATGATGGCCTGCGCGGCTTCGGCATCGTTCCACAGCGCCGGATCTTCTACCCTGGCTTCGAGTTCCGCCAGACGGGCCGTTGCGGCATCCCAGTCAAAGATGCCTCCTCAGCAGCGCGACCGACTGCTTGATCTGTTCTGATAGCGAATCTGACTCGGCGGACATGTTCGGCCCAGTGGGAAAGGGTGCGGGGCGCAGCGGGCGCGGTTGTCTTCAATATAAGCCGCCCACCCCGCTGTCCACGCCCGTGCCGGACTGCGACGGCGCGCTCGCCGGCTGCGTGGTGCCCGCGGGATCGCCGGATTGCGCATCCAGCAGCTTCACCTCGCCCGAACCCCCGCCGCCCTCGTCGTTGCGCGCGACGCTGGCAACCCCCGACGCGCCCGGCACCTGGTCGGGCTTGAACGCGTCGTTGCATTCGTGCGGGCCGCAATCCCAACTTGCTATCGTGACGCCATCGGGCACGCGGAAAGGCAGGGCGGGGCTGTCGCCGAGCGCGGATTTGACGAAATCGTGCCAGATCGGGCCCGCTACCACCGCACCCGTCTGCTTGTCGCCCAGCGTCTGTGGCTGGTCGAAACCGACCCAGACGACGGTGACAAGATCGGGCGTGAAGCCGGCGAACCAGGCATCGTTGTAATCCTGGCTGGTGCCGGTCTTGCCGGCAATCGGCCGGCCGAGCCCGGCGACCACGGGCTTGCCGGTGCCGTGCTGCACCACGCCGCGCATCATCATCAGCACCTGGAACGCGCTCTGCGCATCGGCGAATTCCGGGCGCGGGTCCATCAGCGCAGGAGGTTGCGCGGGATCGGATGGACCCTGCGCCAATCCCGGCGGACGCCAGATCACGCGGCCATCGCGGTCTTGCACACTGTCGATCAAACTGGGCACCACGATGCGGCCGCCATCGGCGATCGAGGCATAGGCGCCGGCTTCGCGCAGCACCGTGGTTTCCACCGCGCCGAGCGAGGCCGGCAGCACGCGCGGCATCGCATCGTAGAGATGATAGGCGATCGCCAGCTTCGCCACCGCATCCATGCCGATATGCTGCGCCACGCGCACGGTGACCAGGTTGAGCGATTGTTCCAGCGCCACGTGCAGCGGCGTGGGGCCGCCCGTGTTGAGCTCGTAATTGTTCGGATGCCAACCGCCGAGCGAGAACGGCTCGTCGAGGAAGCGCGCGCTGGGCGAGACGCCGGCTTCGGTCGCGGCGAGATAAACGAAGGGCTTGAAGCTGCTGCCGGGCTGGCGCAGCGCCTGCGTCGCACGGTTGAACTGGCCGCTGCCGCTCCATCCGCCGGACATGGCGAGCACACGGCCGCTGCGCGGGTCCATGGCAACCAATGCGCCTTCAACCTTCGGCACCTGACGCAGCGCGATCCGGCCATCCGGCTTTGGTTCGATCATCACGAAGTCGCCAGGCTGCACCACGTCTGCCATCCGGCGCGGCCCGGCACCAAGGTCGCCGTCGGTGTTTTCGTGGCGCGCCCACGCGACATCCGAAAGGTGGAGCACGCCGACACTGGCGCTGCTGCCAACGGAGGCGGGCTCGAACCAGCCGAGCTTCGCCTGCGATGCGGTTTCCTGCAACACGAGCGCCAGGCGCCATTCCGGCAGCAATCCGGAAGGCACCGGCTGCTTGGCCAGCACGTCCTGCCAGTCGTCGCGCAGCGAGACGGGCGCGTCGGAATGCGCCACCGGGCCGCGCCAGCCACCATGGCTGCGATCGTAGGCGAGCAGGCCGGTGCGCAGCGCCGTGTCTGCCTTGTCTTGCAGCATCTGATCGAAGCTGGTGTGCACCACCAGGCCGCCCTGCGTTGCCTGATCGGGGCCGAAGCGCTCGAGCAGGCGACGCTTCACCTCGGCGGCGAACCATTCCGCGCCCGGCACGATTTGCGGTTTCTGGTACGCGGCTGGCAGCAGCTTCTCCGCCTGTGCGGCCTGCGCCGTGGCAGCATCGATCGCATGGGTTTCCACCATGCGGCCCAGTACCCAATCCCGCCGCTCGCGCGCGGCTTGCGGGAAGCGGAACGGGTTGTAGTTGGTCGGCGATTTCGGCAACGCCGCGAGCACCGCGGCTTCGGCCACGTCCAGCTTGTCGAGCGGCTTGTTGAAATAGGTCTGCGCCGCAGCCGCCACGCCGTAGCTGCCCTGACCGAGATAGATTTCGTTGAGATACAGCTCGAGGATGCGCTCTTTCGTCAGCGTGCGTTCCAGCTGCAGCGCCAGCAGCGCCTCGCGCACCTTGCGCCGGAAGGTCGCCTCGTTCGAGCCCAGCAGCATGTTGCGCGCCACCTGCTGCGTGATGGTGGAAGCGCCTTCCGGCCGCCTGCCGCTGCTGATGCGGTGCAGATCGGTGTAGGCGGCGCGCATGATGGCGAGCGGATCGACGCCCTTGTGCGTGTAGAAATTCTGGTCCTCGGCCGCCAGGAAAGCCTGCTTGACGCGATCCGGAATGGCGGCAAAGGGCACGAAGATGCGGCGCTGGTCGGCGAGTTCGGCCAGCAGGCGGTCGTCGCCGCTATAGACGCGGCTCATCATGGGCGGCTGATAGGTTCGCAGCCCTTCCAGCGACGGCAGATCGGCCGTGTAGCTGCGGTAGGTCGTCCAGGCGACGAGGCCGGCAATGCCGACCCCAACCATGCAGACGATCGCCCCGAAGGCGAACAGCCCGCGCACAGCAGCCAGCACGCGGCTTTCCCGGCGCGGCTTCACGGCCGGCTTGCCTCCCGTCCGCGCCTGTTTGCCAGGTGGCGCGGAGCTTACGGCCAGACGCTCGCTCTTGTCAGGCGTGTCCATGCTTGATCCCGGTTTCGTTAACGGCGGGCGGCGCGGAACGTTGCCGGAGCGCCCCTACGTCCGGGTGAGCCGCGCAGCGGCGAAGTACCCGTCCACCGTGCGTCTTACCGCCGCCGCGACCGTGGCGTGAAGCCCCGGCAGGCGCAATTCTGCCTCGTCCTGACGGTTCGACATGAAGCCCATTTCGATCAGGATGCTGGGAATGTCGGCCGCCTTGAGCACCGCGAAGCCGGCGTGGCGCGCCGGATTCGACAGCATCGGCAGGCTGGCACCGAGCGCCGCCACAGCGTCGGCCTGCAGCCGGGCCGAGCCCACACGGGTTTCGTGCCGCACCAGGCTGGCCAGGATCGCCGCCACTTCGGGCGAGGTGGTGGCGGCGCCCGGTCCGGCATAGCGATCGGCCGAATTCTCCCGCATGGCCAGCGCCGCGGCCTGCGCATCCGATGCGGCACCCAGCGTATAGACGCTGGCGCCGCGGATGGCCGGATCCTGGATGGCGTCGGCGTGCAGCGAGATGAACAGGGCAGCGCCTTGTGCCTGGGCAATCGCGACGCGTTGATCCAGCGGAATGAAGATGTCGTCCTGGCGCGAGAGGGCCACGCGGTAACGGCCGCCGGCGACGAGCCTGGCGGCCACGGCCTGCGCCGCGGCGAGCGACACATGCTTCTCGTAAAGGCCAGAGACGCCGATGGCGCCGGGATCCTTGCCGCCGTGACCGGGATCGAGGTGGATTAGTGGCGCCGGGCCGACGGCGCGCGGCGGTCTCGCCTTGGTCCGCAGGAAGGCGGCGCCGAACCCATGGGCGAGCAGCAGCCTTCGCGTGTGCGGGGAATCACCCAGCATGGGCTACTTCCTAACACGGTTTCTCCGGAAAGTCGCCTTATGCGTTGATGAAGCTTGGTTCATCCGCGCACCCTTGCGGAGTGGCGCGGTTTGCGTCATCTGGAAGACGGCGGCGGATTCGCCGCAGGCGCGCCTGACGTGCGCCCGTTCCGCCGGGGGGGCCACCCCCCCGGGCCCACACCCACGCCCGCTGGGAGAAATAGACCCCCGCCAGGCTGCGAGTGGG
>CAXUEX010000147.1:0-3388 GCA_964250215.1 uncultured Acetobacteraceae bacterium
GCAACATCGGCACACATCGCGTCAGCGCGCCGATGAAGTTGCTCGACAAAACAATGAGCTGGAGCGTGACCGGCACCGATGTCCGATGCAATTAGAGCCGGTCACGCTCTAGACTAGTTGCTCAAGGGGCGATTTTCACGCCTTTCCAGAAGGCAACTCGGTTTTTGATTTCGGCGGCGGCTTGTTTTGGTTCGGGGTAGAACCAGGCGGCGTCAGGGTTTTCGTGGCCGTTCACTGCCAGCGTGTAGTAGGAGGCGGTGCCCTTCCAGGGGCAGACCGTGTGGTGCGAACTTTCTTTCAGGTATTCACGCTGCACGGCGGAGTCCGGGAAGTAGGCGTTGCCTTCGACGGTGACGATGTCGTCGCTTTCGGCAATCACGGCGCCGTTCCAGGTGGCTTTCACTCGACAATCTCCGGTTCGCGTTCGGCCGCGCCTTCGCCGCCGTCCTCGGGCTTGGAAAGTGCGGGTTTGGTGGCTTCGGCAAATTCGAAATCGAGTTTGCCTTCCTTCACGCCCACCTTCACCGCACCACCATGCGCCAGGCGACCGAACAGCAATTCTTCCGCCAGCGGCTTCTTGATGTGTTCCTGGATGACGCGGGCGAGCGGTCGCGCGCCATACAGCCGGTCGTAGCCGCGTTCGGCAAGCCATTCCTTGGCGGCCGAACTCAGCTCGATGGTGACGTTGCGGTCGGCGAGCTGGGCTTCGAGCTGCATGACGAATTTTTCCACCACGCTGCCGACCACTTCCGGCGTGAGGCCGGCGAAGGTGATGATGGCATCCAGGCGGTTGCGGAATTCAGGCGTGAACAGGCGCTTGATCGCTTCCTCGTCCTCGCCTTCCCGCGCTACGCGGCCGAAACCGATCGCTTCTTTGGCGAGATCGCTGGCGCCGGCATTGGTGGTCATGATCAGGATCACGTTGCGGAAATCGACGATTTTGCCGTTGTGATCGGTGAGCTTCCCGTGGTCCATGACCTGCAGCAGGATGTTGAAAAGATCCTGGTGCGCCTTTTCGATCTCGTCGAGCAGCAACACGGCGTGCGGGTGCTGATCCACCGCGTCTGTCAGCAAACCGCCCTGATCGAACCCCACGTAGCCGGGCGGCGCACCGATCAGCCGGCTGATGCTGTGGCGCTCCATGTATTCCGACATGTCGAAGCGAATCAGCTCGATGCCTAGCGTGGAGGCGAGCTGGCGCGCGACTTCGGTTTTGCCGACGCCGGTGGGGCCGCTGAACAGATAATTGCCGATCGGCTTTTCCGGATCGCGCAGGCCGGCGCGGCTGAGCTTGATCGCGGCGGATAGTGCCTCGATGGCCCGATCCTGGCCGAACACCATGGATTTCAGGTCGCGTTCCAGGTTGCGCAGCGTCTCCTTGTCGTCGGCGCTGACGCTTTTTGGTGGAATGCGGGCGATCTTGGCGACGATCTCCTCGACATCGCGGAGCGTGACCGTGCGGCGGCGCTTGTTCTCCGGCAGCAACATCCGGCTGGCGCCTACCTCGTCGATCACGTCGATCGCCTTGTCGGGCAGCTTGCGGTCATTGATGTATTTGGCCGAGAGTTCGACGGCGGCGCGGATCGCCTCGTCGGTGTAGCGCACTTTATGATGTTTTTCGTAGTTGGTCTTAAGCCCCTTCAGGATCTTCACCGTGTCCTCAACGGAGGGTTCGTTCACGTCGATCTTCTGAAAGCGGCGGACCAGGGCGCGGTCCTTCTCGAAGTAGTTGCGGAATTCCTTGTAAGTGGTGCTGCCGATGCAGCGCAGCGTGCCGCTGGCCAGCGCGGGCTTGAGCAGATTGCTCGCGTCCATCGCCCCGCCACTGGTGGCACCCGCGCCGATCACGGTGTGGATTTCGTCGATGAACAGCACCGCGCCGGCCTGGCCCTCCAGCTCCGTCACCACGGCCTTCAAGCGTTCCTCGAAATCGCCGCGGTAGCGCGTACCGGCCAGCAGCGCGCCCATGTCGAGCGCATAGATCGTCGATTTGGCGAGCACTTCCGGCACGTCGCCTTCCACGATGCGCTTGGCCAACCCCTCGGCGATCGCGGTTTTGCCGACGCCGGGATCGCCCACGTAGAGCGGGTTGTTCTTGGTGCGGCGGCAGAGAATCTGGATGGTGCGTTCGATTTCGGTCTCGCGCCCGATCAGCGGATCGATCTTGCCGGCGTTGGCCTTCTTGTTGAGGTTCACGCAATAGGTGCTGAGTGCGTCCTGATTGCGGCGACTGGGTTTTTCCTCGCGTTCGTTTTCGCCGTGCGCATCGGGGCTTGCATTGGCCTGGCTGGGGCGCTGGCTGCCGCGGCCGGGGGCCTTGGCGATTCCGTGGCTGATGAAATTCACCGCATCGAGCCGGGTCATGTCCTGCAACTGCAGGAAATAGACGGCGTGGCTTTCGCGCTCGCTGAACAGCGCGACCAGCACGTTGGCGCCGGTGACTTCGTCGCGGCCGGAGCTTTGCACATGGATGGCGGCGCGCTGCACCACGCGCTGGAAACCGGCCGTGGGCTTGGGTTCGGCGGCACGGTCGGTAGTGAGGCCGGAGAGATCCTTGTCGAGGAACTCGGTGAGATCCTGGCGCAGCTTGTCGAGATCGACGCCGCAGGCGCGCAGTACAGTGGCGGCGTCGCCATCGTCGGCCAAGCCCAGCAGCAGGTGTTCCAGGGTGGCGTATTCGTGGCGGCGGTCGCTGGCGAAGGACAGCGAGCGGTGCAGGGTCTGTTCCAGGTTTCTCGACAGCATGGCGGGACGCTCCTTCGCGTCAGGGGCCGATCCCTTGGTCCCTCGCGAAACGCAGGATGTGGGCAGATCGTGGCGCCGGCATAGTGAAATCGTATTCAGGGCACCGGTTCGCCACAGATGTAGGCAACCGCCGGGCCGGCGCTAACCCCCTGCCCATGTCACAGCCGGCGGGGCAGCTACTCCTTCTCGATGGTGCATTGCAGGGGGTGCTGGTTCTGGCGCGCCAGGTCCATCACCTGCGTCACCTTCGTCTCGGCCACTTCGTAGGTATATACGCCGCAGACGCCGACGCCGCGGCGGTGCACGTGCAGCATGATGCGCGTGGCCTCCTCGCGCGATTTCTGGAAGAAGCGTTCCAGCACGTGCACGACGAATTCCATGGGCGTGTAGTCGTCGTTCAGCATGAGCACCTTGTACATGGCCGGCTTGCGGGTTTTCGGCCGGGCGCGGACGACCACGCCGGTGTTGGGATTTTCATTGTCGCGCTTGTCGCTCATGCCTGGCTGCCGGGTACGGGAGGACGATGATATCGGAAGCGCGAAGGCAGTTGCCAGTTGCCAGTTGCCGGGTGCCCCCGGCCGGCAGCCACGCAGGGTGGTGGAGCCGGGGCTGATGGAAGTGTGATCGGGCGGCTTTATGCTGC
>CAXUEX010000147.1:3488-6731 GCA_964250215.1 uncultured Acetobacteraceae bacterium
TGCTGATCGTGATGTCGCCCGTTGTGGCGCACGCGCAGGTGGGCTCGTACCGCTACGCGTCCATCGTGGTGGACGATGCCAGCGGCCGGGTGACGGAGGCGGTGAACGCGGACGAGTCGCGGTATCCGGCGAGCCTGACGAAGCTGATGACGCTGTATATGGCATTCGAGGCGATGCGGACCGGCCGGCTGGCGCTGAACGAGGCGGTGCCGATTTCGGTCCATGCGGCTTCGATGGAACCGACCAAGCTTGGGCTGCTGCCGGGCGCCGTGATCACTGTGCAGGAAGCGATCCTGGCGATCGTGACGAAATCGGCAAACGACGCGGCCTGCGCGCTGGGCGAGCGGATCGGCGGCGACGAGGAGCGGTTCGCGCAGATAATGACGCTGCGGGCGCGGGCGCTGGGCATGACGCATAGCACGTTCCGCAACGCATCGGGCCTGCCCGATCCGGGGCAGACCACCACGGCGCGCGACCTGGCGGTGCTGGCGCATCACCTTATCGAGGATTTCCCTGACCAGTACCATTACTTCAGCGTGGCGGAGTTCTATTTCCGCGGCCGGGTGATCCCGAACCACGACCGGATGCTGACCGACTACGAAGGCGCGGACGGGCTGAAGACCGGCTACACGATCGCCGCCGGCCACAATCTGGTGACTTCGGCCAAGCGCGGGAACGTGCGGCTGATCGGCGTGGTGATGGGGGCAGCGAGCAACACCGAGCGCGACGTGCACATGGCGTCGCTGCTGGATGACGGGTTCGAGCAGATGGGCGTGCCGGTGGTGCGGCGGCCGGTAGCGCGGATGCACCTGGCCTCGCTGATCGCCTCGGCCGAGGCGGCGACGCTGCATCCGCGGTTCACGGTGCCGCGGCATGGGCATGGTGCGCATGGGCGGGGCGTGATGGTGGCGCATCGCGGCGGCGGCTTGACGCTGCATGCGACGCTGGCGGTGGCGCATGGGCACACGCATGGCTGCGGTCGGCACCACTGCCTGTATGCAAGCCGGGAAGCGCAGAGGACCTGAGCCGCTCTCGGGCTAATGGCCTTTTCCAGGCCTGAGGCCTGCGCTAGGTGCTGGGACATGCCCAGCAGCAACGATATCCGCGCCGCCTTCCTGGAATACTTTGTCCGCGCCGGGCACACGGCCGTGCCGAGTTCGCCGCTGGTGCCGCGCAACGATCCCACGCTGCTGTTCACCAATGCGGGGATGGTGCAGTTCAAGAACGTTTTTACCGGCCAGGAGCGGCTTCCCTACACGCGCGCGGCGAGCAGCCAGAAATGCGTGCGGGCCGGCGGCAAGCACAACGACCTGGACAATGTGGGCTACACCGCGCGGCACCACACGTTCTTTGAGATGCTCGGCAATTTCAGCTTCGGCGACTACTTCAAGCCGCTGGCCATCGAGCTGGCCTGGAAGCTGATCACACGCGATTTCGCGCTGCCGAAGGAAAGGCTGCTGGTGACGGTGTTTGCCGAGGACGAGGACGCGGCGGTGCTTTGGCGCGATATTGCCGGGCTGCCGGACGAGCGCATTATCCGGATCCCGACCGCCGATAATTTCTGGCGCATGGGCGATACCGGGCCGTGCGGCCCGTGCTCGGAAATCTTCTACGATCACGGCCTGGGCGTGCCGGGCGGGCCGCCGGGCAGCGCGGCAGCCGATGGCGACCGGTTCGTGGAAATCTGGAACCTGGTTTTCATGCAGTTCGAGGAAGGTCCGCCGGGGGTGCGCAGCCCCCTGCCTCGGCCTTCCATCGATACCGGCATGGGGCTGGAGCGGATTGCCGCGATCCTGCAGGGCAAGCACGACAATTACGAAACCGACACTTTTCAGGCACTGATCGCGGCGAGCGCGGAAGCCACCGGCGTGCCGGCGGATGGCGCGCATCGCGTGGGGCACCGCGTGGTGGCCGACCATCTGCGCAGCAGCAGCTTTCTGATTGCCGACGGTGTGCTGCCGAGCAACGAGGGCCGCGGCTATGTGCTGCGGCGGATCATGCGCCGGGCAATGCGGCATCTGCACATGATGGGGGCGGTGGATCCGGTTTTCTGGCGGCTGGTGCCGGCGCTGGTGCGGCAAATGGGCGCCGCCTATCCGGAGCTGGGCCAGGCCGAGTCGCTCATCGAGGCGACGCTGCGGCTGGAGGAAACGAAATTCAAGGCAATGCTGGAACGTGGGCTGGCGTTGCTGGCCGACGAGACGGCGCGGCTTGGCGAGGGCGAGACGCTGCCCGGTGCGGTGGCATTCCGGCTGTATGACACGTACGGATTTCCGCTGGACCTGACGCAGGATGCGCTGCGCGAACAGGGGCGCGGCCTGGATCTGGCGGGTTTCGAGGCGGCGATGGCGGAGCAGCGCAGGCGGGCGCGCGCGGCGTGGAGCGGCTCGGGCGAAGCGGCGACCGAGACCGTTTGGTTCGAGCTGCGGGAGCGGTTGGGCGCCACGGAATTCCTCGGCTACGACATG
This sequence comes from uncultured Acetobacteraceae bacterium, assembly GCA_964250215.1. Lineage (GTDB taxonomy): Bacteria > Pseudomonadota > Alphaproteobacteria > Acetobacterales > Acetobacteraceae > DAIDJM01. The sequence continues at coordinate 5,957 of CAXUEX010000147.1, forward strand.
GAGCAGGCCGAAGCGCAGATCGTGTGCCTGGTGGTGGCCGGCGCGGCCGCGGAGCACGCGGCGGTGGGTGACAATGTGGCGGTGCTGCTGAACCAGACGCCGTTCTATGCCGAAAGCGGCGGCCAGGTGGGCGACACCGGAAGCATCGCGGCGGCCGGTTTTCGCATCCGCGTGACCGATACGCAGAAAAAACAAGGCCTGTTCGTGCATCTGGGGCGCGTGGAGGCAGGCGAGGTGCGCGTGGGCGAGGCGGTGACCGCGGCGGTGGACCATGCGCGGCGAGGCACGATCCGCGCGCATCACAGTGCGACGCATCTGCTGCACGAGGCGCTGCGGCGCGAACTGGGTTCGCACGTGACGCAGAAGGGATCGCTGAACGCGCCCGACCGGCTGCGTTTCGACATCAGCCACACGCAACCGGTGACGGGCGAACAGATCGCGCGCGTGGAGAATGCGGTGAATGCGCGCATCCGCGAGAATGGCGAGGTGGCGACGCGGTTGATGTCGCCGCAGGATGCGGTGGCCGAGGGTGCCATGGCGCTGTTCGGCGAGAAATACGGCGACGAGGTGCGCGTGGTTTCGATGGGTGCGGGGGATGGCGGGAAGCCCGCGTATTCCATCGAACTTTGCGGAGGCACGCATGTGCGGCGCATCGAGGCGGTGACGGGTGCGGCGGCGCAGGCGGTGGCGGGCGACGCGGACCGTCGCCTGGCGCAGATGTCGGCATTGCTGCGCGTGCCGCCGTTCCTCGGCCAGCGCCGCCACGCGGTCCGGC
>CAXUEX010000148.1:0-6729 GCA_964250215.1 uncultured Acetobacteraceae bacterium
GGCGGGGTCATGGCGGGAGGATAACGCGGCGCGGGGCGGCGTGGTAGCGGCGTTTGGCGGGGCTTACGGCGCCGGCGTCGGGCGGGTGTGACGGGGCTGATAGATGCCGAGCCTGGCGCCGCTGGGCAGCTTGATCCGGGTGGCGATGCCCCAGCCCTGGTCCTGCGGCGGATCGGCGGCGACGCCGCGGGCCTCGAGCCGCGCGATGATTGCGGCGAGATCTTCGCACATCAGGAACATCTCGGTGGCGAGCGGGTCGTCCGCGGCGGCGGGGTGGAAGCCGAGTTCGCCCGGGGGCAGGCCGAAGATCAGCCAGCCGCCGCCACCGCCGCCATCAACGCAGGGCAGTTCGAGCACGTCCCGGAAGAACGCCCGATCCGCTTCCGCATCGTGGGTAAAGACCATGATATGCGCACCGGAAAACATCGCCGCCTCCGATCGTTGTCGGAGGCGGAGCTTATACCGGGCGCCGCGCGGCGGCGAGGCCGCGCAGCCGCGCGGCAGTGCGGCGCAGGACGCCGGCGGTGTCGAACACGCCGAGGATTTGCGCGAGGCCGCCATAGGTGGCGAGGCCGATTGCGATGAGTGCCGCCAGCGCCGCCACGGACACATGCGTGGCCGGGGCGGGGACCAGCTCGAGGCGGGCCGCGAACAGCGCGCTCGCCATCGCGGCGCTGGCGAGCGCCATGCGCGCAAGCCGCGATGCAAGTTGCCGGTCGGGTTGCAGGTAGTTGCGCCTGCGCAGCAGAACCGCGAGCAGCGCCACGTTCACGGTGGCCGCGATGGTGGTGGCGAGCGGTGGGCCGACATGCTTGAGCGGGCCCATCAGCGCGAGATTGAGCGCCAGGTTCAGCACCAGCACGAACAGGCCGGTTTTCACCGGCGTGCCGGTGTCGCCGCGCGCGAAGAAGCCGGGCGCCAGCACTTTGACCAGCACGAAGGCGGGCAGGCCGGCGGCGTAGGCGGCGAGCGATTGGGCGCTGAGGGTGGCATCGTGGTGGCTGAAGGCGCCGCGCGCGAACAGCACCTGCATGATGGGATCGGCGACGATCGCGAGCGCCGCGGCGGCGGGCAGGGTGAGCACCAGGCCGTATTCGATGGCGCGGTTGAGGCTTTCGCGGGCGCCGGCCTCGTCGCCCGCGGCGGCCTGGCGCGAGAGCAGCGGCAGCAATGCGGTGCCGACCGCGGTGCCGAGCACGCCGAGCGGGAGCTGGTTCACGCGGTCGGCATAGTACAGGAACGAAACAGAGCCGGCGGGCAGGAGGCTGGCGATGAACGTGTCCATCGTCAGGTTCAGTTGCGTGATGCCGGCGCCGACCAGGCCGGGCGCCATGCGGCGCATCAGCAGGCGCATGCGGGGCGTGAGGCGGGGGCGGGGCAGGTGCAGATGGAGGCCGGCGCGCCACACCGCCAAGTAGAGCAGCAGCAATTGCGCGATGCCGGAGGCGGAGACGCCCCAGGCCAGCGCGTGGCCGATGGTGGGCACGAACGGGGCCAGCGCGAACATCGCGGCGATGGCGAACGCGTTGTAGAGCAGCGGCGCCGCGGCGGCGGCGACGAAACGGTCGAGCGCGTTCAGCACGCCCGAGAGCAGGGCGGCGAGGCAGATCAGCAGCAGATACGGGAACGCAATGCGGGCGAGCGTGACGGTGAGGGCGAATTTCGCCGGATCGCGCACGAAGCCGGCGGCGATGACGTGCAGCACCTGCGGCATGAAAATCTCGCCCGCGAGCGTGAGCGCCAGCAGCCAGAAGGCGAGCACGGCGGCGGCTTCCTCGGCGAAGCGGCGGGCGGTGTCGGGGCCCTCGGTGTGCAGCAGGCCGGCGAAGACCGGAACGAAAGCGGAATTGAAGGCGCCTTCGCCGAACAGGCGGCGGAACAGGTTTGGGAGGCGGTTGGCGACGAAGAAGGCGTCGGCGACGGGGCCGGCGCCGAGGAAGGCGGCAATGAGGATGTCGCGCACGAAGCCGGCGAGGCGGCTGGCGGCGGTCCAGGCGCCGACGGTGAGGGCGGATTTCAGCATCAGGCCAGGGCTCTGCCCCTGGACCCCGCTGGGGACAAGTCCCCGGACCCCGTTTGTGTGGCAGGTACTGAGTTTGGGTATATATTGGTATGAAGGAGGCGCGCATGAGCAAGAACACGTCGATCTCCCTGGGCGATCACTTTGCCAGCTTTATTGATTCGCAAGTTCAGGCGGGGCGCTACGGCTCGGCCAGCGAGGTTGTGCGGGCGGGTCTGCGGCTGCTGGAGGAGCATGAGGCGAAGGTCAGGGCATTGCAGGATGCGCTGATTGCGGGGGAGGAGTCCGGGGCGGCCGCGCCATTCGATAACGAGGCGTTTTTGCAACGGACGCGGGGCAAGCATGTCCGGTCGCGTTCGGCCGTATAGGCTTTCGCTGCGCGCGCAGAGCGATTTGGAGGACATCTGGCTCTACACGTTCGAGAACTGGTCGCTGGAGCAGGCGGACCTGCAAGTCGCTTTGGGAACCCCTCGCGCGAGTTGTGTCTTCAGAGACTTGGCATAAGGCCACGAGCGGCAATTGTGGGCTGCTACGTCACTATTACTTTTAACACCAGATAGAGGGCCAAGCTCAGCAGCAGCCTCGTTCCGGCATAGGGTTTTTTGACAGAATGTGACGGCTTCCGTTATACAATGCGGGATGCCCCCAGCGCCGCCATAAAGAGGAGGCACGCGTTCACGAGCGGAACCACCCAGCACAGAGCCGCAGCGAAAAACTGCTGGCTTGGAACTTCCTGCCACGGAATTGTGCCAAGCTTCCCTGTTGCGCCAGCAGCGAGATATGCGATCAGAAGTGCGACGAAAAACGTAATTGCATGACGATCCGCCCCAAAAAGCTGTCGGATAGCTCGCGTTACAATAACGAGAGCTGCTAATGCACTTGCAAAATGACCAATTGCATCGGACGTGAAAAAGTCTTCATTAACGATATTCATCTAAGCCCCCAATCGCACCGATGCAAGGACAAGCCGTCTGAATACCGCTCGGGACTCATTGTCCGGCGCCTGAATCTCAGGTGGAATAATGTGTTTGATTTCTGCGCTATTCGGATCGACTACTACTAATCCAACATGCTTTATGGCCGTTTCTCTCAAGCTTGTTATGACGGCGTCACCCGGGACTTCACTGCCCGATGGCAGAATCAGCCAAACCTTTTGTCCTAACGAGGCCTGCGCAAGCAATTGCTGGACAATGTCGCCTTGTTTTCTCCGCGAGAGTTCTGACTTTACTTCGATAATTGACGTGGTTCCAGAACTAGGCTCAACCAAGACTATGTCGGGCCGACCGACGGGCGTGCGAGGTTCAACTACAACAATTGCTTCCGCAGAATATCCCATGCAAGGCAGTAGGCTTCTAAGATTGGCGAGCACGATTTCTTCGAGTGCCATGCGCTCTGCTTTTCCCGGCAGGTGCGCTAGAGCGCGGTCGTGACGCATCCCATACGAAGTCAAAGCGCCTGATGAAAGCTGTGGGAGACATTCTGTAATTCGCTCTGGGTCGTTTCCCGTCCGGCGACGAAATTCCTCAATCGCCGAAAGTGGCCGTCGCCAGATTGGAGCTAAATCAATACGGGGAGAGCTTGCCTTCAGCTCAGTCAGAAATCGTGCCGCTGAAACGCATCTGGAAAGGTATGTCGTGGACCTGCCGCCTAGTGCTGCTAGACGGTCTAACCATGCAGTAGGTGTCGGAAACCCATCTCGGCGCCAATCCTCGGCCTGGAGAGCTTCGAGGAGAGGCACGGCGATTGTGGGCCAACGCCCCTGGCTGCGAACTAATTCAGTCAGTTGATCCATGCGTGAAGCACCAGACATTGGGCACCGTGCAGGCCGTGGAGGGATATAGTGGAGATAGTTCTACGCTTTGGCAAGCCCCGCGGGCGCCTTCCGACGGGAATCCGAACTCGCGGCGAGCTCCTGGGGCAACGAGGGGTGGGATGCTAGCCCATCCTTCGCCCGCTGTTCGGCTTGGCACTCGAACAGCCTGTGCCGAAACTGCAACGGCTGGACCTTCTGGGACGTCAACCGCGAGACTGGTGTGGCCCGATCGACAGGCTACGCAGCTGAGCCGCGACACCGTTCCTGCCGCGGCCAGGGTTCCGCCCTGAATCCGCTGAGGCTGTACGGCACCCGAGCCGGTGCAGTCTTCCTTGATTTACAAGCCCAGCGTCACTGTAGCGTAACAATATCTTAGCGAAAGCGTGAGCGATATTGCTGCTGGCGTTCTACCTGCAAGGTGTCCGGAACTACACGTAGTGACGCAAGAAGGGCGGCCGAATGGAACACCGCAATTGACTCATGCAAGAACTGGCATTATTATCAGTTTCGGAGAGGGAGTTGATTCGCGGTCCCGAGTTGGGTGTGTGAGGTCGGATCGTGTAGGCGGCGCACGTCTATGCGATGGAGGTAGTCGAAGATGAAAACTCTCATCGTAACGATGATACTATCGGTTACAATATACTCTCACGCTTTTGCGCGATCCACCGATGAGTGGTACACGATCGACACGATCGGACAGCAGTGCAAGACGGACTCGAGCACCACGTCAGCAAGTGTCATTGCAAATGCTCAAATTGCCCACCAGCAGTATGAAGCTCATGACATTACTGATCCTGGAACCGGGAAGGTTGTGGAAACGAACCTTCAGCTTCCAGACATGGAGAGCCAGATCACCTTTTATCGCGGCCGTGAGCGATGTGCGGCCGCCTTAGCCGCACAAAAAGCTTCTCAGCAGAACGACGTCGACCGTTACAAATAAATGTTCGTGCCGGCCGCCGTAGGTGAGTAGCAAGCAAGTAGTTTGGACGCGCCGCTCGGCCGAATGATGCTTCTACGACCCTACCGGCTTATATAGGACGGTTTTTCCCCGAACTGGAGAGGGGCCCCATGACGCGCAGCCCGGGAGCGCTGGGGTCGTACTCGGAAATTCACTCCGCCTTTTGCGGCCGTGCCATCAGCGCGGCGATCGCCCGCCGGAGATCGAGCCGGCCGGCGAGGAGCGCGGCGACGGCGGCGCAGATGGGCAGGTCCACGTCTCCGGCGCGGGCGAGCAGCGCGGGGGCAGTAGAGATGCCTTCGACCGTGGCGCCAGGATCGGGTGCCTCACCGCGGCCAAGCGCGAAACCCGCGGCGAAATTGCGGCTGGCCGGGCCGGTGCAGGTCAGCACCAGGTCGCCCAGCCCCGAAAGTCCGGCCACCGTCTCGGCGCGGCCACCCAGTGCCACCGCGAGGCGCGCGATCTCCGCCAAGCCCCTTGTGATCAGCGCCGCGCGCGCATTCTCGCCAATGCCGGCGCCGGTCACCGCGCCGGCGGCAATCGCGATTACGTTCTTCGCCGCGCCGCCCACCTGCGCGCCCACCGCATCCGCCTGGCCGTATAGCCGGAAATTGCCACCTCCCAGCGTCGCCAGAAGCTCCCGGCGCCACGCATCGGTGCTGCCAGCCACCACGGAAGCGGCGGGGAGCCCAGAGGCAATTTCGGTGGCGAAGTTGGGACCGGTGAGCACGGCGGCCGCTACGCCCGGATGCAGTTCGGCGGCGATCTCCAGCGGCAGCCGGCCGGTGCCGCGTTCCAGACCCTTGCAGGCGAGCAGCAGCGGCGGCGGTGCCCGCAGCGCCGCGAGCGCCGGACGCAGTTGCTGCATCGGAACGGTAACCACCAGCGCCGCCGCACCTTCCGGCACCGAATCCGAAATGCGCAGCGCCGCCGGCAACGCAAAGCCCGGCAGACGCGGATTTTCGGCGCCGATCGCAGCCGGGTTGCGGGCGCAGAGTGTCACCTGATGGCCCAGCCGCACCGCATGCAACGCCAGTGCCGTGCCCCAGGCGCCGGCGCCAAGGATGGCGAGGCTACTCATCGGCGATCCGGAACAGCATCGCCGCCTCGCCTCGCTCACGATTGCCCAGGCGCAACAGCAGCGCATCCAGCAGCTTCGGCAGCGCGGCTTCGGCACCGAAAGGCGGGTTCAGGATGGCCAGGCCGCACCCATTCAGTCGCGTCGCATCCAGCGGTTCACGCAGCCGCAGCTCGCCGGCGATCGCATCGCGCACCCCGCTTTCGCGCAAGCCATCGTGGAAAGCTCGCACCGGCGCCAGATGCTTGATCGGATACCAGGCCGCCACCACCGCATCGCGCAGCTTCGAACGCGCCGTGTTCATGCCGGCCAGCACGCGGCCGAATTCGCCCGGCTGTTCGTAAGGCGGATCGATCAGCACGAGCGCGCGGCGCTCGATCGGCGGCAGCAATGCACCCAGCGCTTCGTAGCCGTCGCGGTGGTGCACAGCGACCGCGGCATCGCCAGCGAAGCGCCGCCGCAGCAGCGCGTGGTCCTCGGGATGCAGCTCGCACGCAGCCATCCGGTCGCCCGGCCGCAGCCGCGAGCGCAGCAGCGCCGGCGAGCCCGGATACAGGCCGAGCCCGCGAACGTATTCCGCATAAGGAACAAGAATTTCCGGCGGGTCTTCCAGCAGCCGGCCGATGCCGTCGCGCCATTTGCCGGTGCGGCCCGGCGCTTCGCCGGTCAGATCGACGAAGCCCGGGCCGCCATGGGTGTCCAGCACAAAAACCGGCTTTTCCTTCCGCTGCATGGCCGCAAGCAGCCAGAGCAGCACCGTGTGCTTCATGCAATCGGCGAAATTTCCCGCGTGAAAGGCGTGGCGGTAATTCACGCGCCGGACATCTCATCCAATGACCAGCGCGGGCGGGGTGCGATAT
>CAXUEX010000149.1:0-6636 GCA_964250215.1 uncultured Acetobacteraceae bacterium
ATCTCCCCCCAACCCGGCGTCGCTGGCTCACATCCGCCACGCGCCGCCGCCGCTCGGCTTCCAGCTTGTGCCTTGCAATCACCCCGCCGGAGCGGTCTCGGCCAGCCGGGACAATTCCTCGATGGCCTCGGCCAGGCCCTGGGCGCGCGCGCGTTCCAGCCAGCTTCGGCCCGCCGCCAGATCGGGGTCGCCGGCCAGGCCGCGTGTGAGGAAGCGGCCGAGCATGAGCTGCGCATAGGCATGGCCCGCCTCGGCGGCGCGGCGGTACCAGATCAGCGCCGCCGGCCGGTCCTCCGGCACGTCGTGGCCGCCACCCAGCATGGCCCCCACCGCGAACTGGGCGCCGATATGGCCGCGCTCGGCCGCTAGCCGGAACTGCTTCAGCGCCTCGGCATGGTTGCGCTCCCCGCCGGTGCCGTTCAGGTACAGTTCGGCCAGCGCCACCTGCGCCTCGGCCAAGCCCGCCTCGGCGGCGCGCGCGATCCAGGCGCGGCCCTCCGCCGGGTCGGCCGAAAGCCCGCGTCCTTCCAGCCGCATCCGGCCGAACCAGTATTGCGCGTTCACCACGCCATCGGCGGCGCGGCGCAGCCACAGCACGGCGCGCCGGTCGTCCCGCGCCACGCCCAGCCCCTCAGCCAGGCAGACGCCCAGATTGTAGGCCGCCACCAGATCGCCGGCACCGGCCGATTGCTCGAACAATTCGCGCGTGCGCTGCCGGTCGGTGGCGCTGCCGGCGCCGGATAGCAGCAGATTGGCCAGATCGGCCTGCGCCGCCCGGTCGCCGCCCTCGGCCGCGCGGCGGAACCACTCGCCCGCGAGTTCCGGATCCCGGTGCACACCGGCGCCGGTGAGATAGAGCAGGCCCAGCGCCCTTGCCGCGGCCATGTGCCCGCCTTCGGCGGCGCGGGTGTACCAAATTGCGGATTCCGCGTAATTTGGCGGCAGATCGCCGCCACGGGCATAAAGGTCGCCGACCAGCGCCGCCGCCTCGCGGTCGCCGGCATTGGCGGCCTTCCGGAGCCAGCTTTCGCCTTCCACGAGGTTCTTCGCCGCGCCCCGGCCTTCCAGTAACGCCAGCCCCAGCCGCGCCTGCCCGGCACGCACGCCGCGCTCGGCCGCCTGCCGATAGTAGCTCGTGGCGAGAACGAAATCCTGCTTCACGCCGGTGCCGCGCTCGTTCATCAAGCCCAGCAGGTAGAGCGCGGTAGGCAGTTGCGCGTCGGCCGCCCGCATCAGCGAGGCCGCCGCCGCCTCGTGCGACGCATAATCGTTCGCGGTGCGGAGCTGGGCCAGAGCCAGGCCGAGAAATCCCTGCGCGCAGCCGGCATCGGCCGAGCGGCGATACCACCCGTCGGCGGCTGCAAAATCGCGGATTTCCTCCGGGCCGGCGGTCAGGATGTAGCCGAGCAGCGCCTGCGCCTCGGCCGAGCCCGCTTCGGCGGCGCGCCGCGCCCAGGCCTGCGCCTGCGGGTAATCCGGCTGCTCGGTGGTCAGCGTCTGGCGGCCGAACAGCGCGCCCTGGTTGGCCGCGCCACGGCCGGTCAGGCCATACAGGAACAGCGTCGCCAGCAGGCTCTGCGATTCCACATGGCCGGCATTGGCCGCGCGCTCCAGCCACATCGTGCCGTCGCGCCGGCTCACCGGCACGCCGGCGCCGCGCATATAGGCGCGGCCCACCAGGAACTGCGCTTCCGCCAGGCCGGCGCTGGCGGCGCGGCTGAGCAGCGCGAAAGCGCGCGTGTGCTCGCCGGCGTCTTCCAGCTGCTTGCCCCGCGATAGCGCGGCGGCCGGCGAGCTGGCGGAAAGGACGCGATCGAGAAGGCTCATCCTGGATTTGCCTGGGCCGTCATCCTCCGCGCGTCAAGCACCGTGCGGCGCTTGTTCCGGCGGAGGATGAACCTGCCGCGATCAGGTAGGCTCCCGCATGCCTTCGTAGAAGATCGGCAGCATGCGCTCCATGATGTAGTCCACGATGTTGCGCGAGCCCACGGCCACGGCCACGTTCACCGGCATGCCGGGCACGAGGTGGAAATCGTGCGGCACGTTCTTCAGCTTCAGCCGGTCGAGCGTGATGCGCACGTCGTAGAAATACGCGGACGTGGGATTCATGCCGGTGAACACGGCGTTGCTCATGGTGCCCGAAGAGCTGCCCGACGTGCCGGGTGTCGAGGAACCGGTGAGGAAACTGTCGGAACTCACCAGACGCACCGTGCCGCGGGCTTCGCCGAATTCCAGGAACGGGAAAGTGGAGAACTGCACCTGCGCCTCCTGGCCGGTCTGCAGGAAGCCGCTCTGGTCGGCGGTAACCTGCGCATCCACCTCCAGCGGCGCATTGATCGGCACCAGCGTGAAGAAGGTCTGCCCGGCCTGCAGCACCGATCCGGTGGAGACCGGCGCCACCGAGAGCACGATGCTGTCCTGGTCCGCCCGCAAGTCGATCAGCTTATAGTTGACCGCCGCGTGCTCCAACTGATCGCGCGCCGAAGCGAGCTGCACCGAATCGTCGGTGATGTTCTGCGAGATGTCGGCGAACCATTGCTGATTGTAGTTCTCGAGTTGGCCTTGCAGCGAAGCGATGGTCTGCTTCGCGCTGTTGCCCTGCTCGATATTGAACAGCACGTTGCGTTCGGCCTCCAGCCGGGCGCTCTGGGCTGCCAGCGTATCCAGCCGGCTGCCCACGCTGTCGCGTTCCAGTTGCTCGCGGATTTTTTCCACATCCACGGCAACGCCGGTTTCCTTGGCATATTGCCGCACCTGCGCGTCGGCCTGCGCCGCCAGCGCGCGTTCGGCGTCCACCTGCCCCTTGTAGTAGCGCAGTTCGGCTTCGCGTGCCGCGGCGCGCTGCGCATAGATGCCTTCCTGCACCAGCGCGCCGGCGGTGAGCTGGCGCGGCTTATAGGCGTATTGATGCAGCTCCGACGTGAGCCGGTCGATCTCGGTCTGGTAGCGGTCCACCGTCTCCTGCGCGGCCTTGTTGTCGGCCGCGGCGAAGGTGGGATCGAGCTGCGCCAGCAACTGGCCCTTGCGCACGATATCGCCCTCGTTCACCGCGATCGTCTTGACGATGCCGGTGTTCAGCGGCTGCACCACGGTCTCCGGAGTAAGCGAAACGATTTTGCCGCTGGCCTGCACCTGCCGATCGAGCTGAAGCACGAACGCCAGGACGACGATGCTGATCACCAGCGACGCCACCACCGAGATGGCGTTGCGTGCCACGGTCCGCGCCGGTCGCGCGATCACCGCGGCGCTCGGCGAGAAGAACTCGAGCATCTCCAGTGGCGGCTGGTCCGAAGGGTTCCAGAAGCGCGCCATGAAATTGCTGCGGCCGGAGGGCTTGCCGGGATCGCGCACCGGCGGCGGCGGCGGCGTGGTGGTGATCGACATGGCCTATTCTCCCTGCGTCAGCGCCGGCGCCGCAACCTGTGCGCCCGCCACGTGCCGATTCTGCTGGTTCCACAGCGTGCGGTAGATCGAGCAGCGTTCCAGCAGCACGCTGTGCGGCGCCATGTCGATCATCTGGCCGCGCTCCATCACCATGATCAGGTCGCAATTCACCAGGCTGGAAAGCCGGTGCGACACGATCACCATCGTGCGCCCTTTGCCAATGCGCACCAGGTTCGCGTTCACCAGCGCCTCCGATTCCGGATCCAGCGCGCTCGTCGCTTCATCCAGGATCATGATGCGCGGATTGGTGATCAGCGCGCGGGCGATGGCGAGCCGCTGCTTCTGGCCGCCCGAAATGTTCGCCGAGCCTTCCTCGATCCAGGTATCGTAGCCCTGCGGCATGCGCTCGATGAACTCCTCGGCGCCGGCCAGCCGGGCGGCGCGAACCGCGTCCTCCAGCGTCAGGCCGGGACGGCCCGAGGTGATGTTGTCGGCCACCGTGCCGCGGAACAGGAAGTTGTCCTGCAGCACCACGCCGAGATTACGCCGCAGATGCGCCAGGTTGATTTCGCGCATTTCCACGCCGTCGATGCGCACAGCGCCGGAATATTCCCGGTTGATGCCCTGCAGCAGCCGCGTGATGGTCGATTTGCCGGAACCCGAACGGCCCACCAGCCCCACCATCGCACCCGGCGGGATCACGAAACTCACCTTGCTCAGCGCCGGGCGCTGCCCGAGCGGATAGGTGAAGGTGATGTCCTCGAACTCGATGCGGCCCTCGAATTGCGGCCGCATCCCGTCGGCCACCGAACGCACTTCCGGCGGATTGTTCAGCACCTTGGCGATCTGGCCGATGGCCGTCCGAACCTGCTGGAAATCCTCCAGCAGTCGCGCAAAGCTCACCAAAGGCGAGGCGACGCGGTTCGAGAAGATCATGAAGCCGATCAGCGCCCCGCGATCCACCGCGGTATCGCCGGTCAGCGCCAGGTAGGCGCCGAGCAGCACGCAACCGCGCGACATGAAAATTTGCAACGGATCGATCAGCGTCTGCGGCCAGTTGCTCAACCGCCCGGCCGCAAGGCGCCAATTCGCCGCATCGGCCACACGCTCGTCCCACACCTGCCGCTGCAACGGTTCCAGCGCCAGCGTCTTCACCGTCCGGATGCCGTGCAGCGTTTCGGTGATCACCGCGTTTTTCTTGTGTTCGGCGCGGACGTAAAGCGCCACGAGCCTGCCAACGGGCCTCAGGAACACCACGATGATCAGCGTGATCACGCCCGCCACCGCCACCGAAACCGCGCCCAGCGTCGGTTCCATGAAGAACATCACCGGCAGCATCACGCAGAGCGTGATCATGTCGAGCATCGTGTCGAGCAGGCGGCCGGTGAGGAAGTCCCGAACCTTGTACACCTGGTTGATCCGGCTGATCGTCTCGCCGGCCTGGTTGCGTTCGAAGAAATCCAGCGACAGGCCCAGCAACCGCGAGAAGATGTGCAGGTTCAGCTTCGCATCGAGCCGCGCCGAAATCACCAGGATCAGCTCGCGCCGCGCCCAGCTCAGAACCGTCTCGTAGAACATCATGCAGGCGAGGATGATCAACAGCATATAGAGTGTCGGCAGGCTGTTGAATGCGAGCACGCGGTCGATCGTGCCCATCACCAGGAACACCGGGATCAACTGCAATATCGAAATAACGAACGAGGCATAGCCGACCTGCCGCAGCAGACGGCCCTCCTTCAGCACCAGCTTGACGATCCATTGCAGCGTGAACGGCGCCTCGCCCTCGCCCTGGCCCACTGCCCGGCGCAGCATCAGCACCTCGCCCGACCACGCCTGCTCCATGCGCAGCCGGTCCACCGCCACCGGCGGTTCGGCATCGGTCGCCGTCGGGCTCTTCAGCCAGATCACGTCGCGGTTCTGGTCGGCGCCCACCACCACGCCGGCGGTGCCGTCCTTCAGCAGCGCCACCACGGGCGTCGTGTCGCGGAACCGGAACAGGCTCTTCCACGCCAGCCGCAGCGCCTTGGCCTGCAGCCCCTGGTCCCGCAGCCATGCCACCATCGCCGCCGGCGAAGGGTAGGGCTCGCCCACCGGACCGCGATACTGGCTCATGTCCAGATCCACGCCGTAGAACCGAGCCGCCATCACCACGGCGCGAAGCCGCAACTCCGCCGCGGTCAGCGCCTCGGTCTCCTGCTCGATGCGCAGCGGCTCACGGTCGTCGCCGCCGAGCCCAGGGGGGTTCGTGTGATCCAACGGTCTCTCCGCTCGGAACGCCGCCGACAGGGCCGCGTGGTTCGCGACGCCCGGGCTTCCGCTCCCGCCCTTAGCACGGTATTCCCTACGAACGGGATAAAAAAATGGCGGAAATCCGCCACCGTTCCGCATCCGGCGCGCGTAGGCCGCCGCCCGGAACCGCGGTTCCCGGGCGGCATCCGGCAGAGGACAGGCCCAGCATCATGCGCATCACAGCCGCCGAGACGAACCATTTGCCGGAAATCCAGGCGATCTACGCGCATCACGTGCTGCACGGCACCGGCACGTTCGAGGAAGTCCCGCCCGCGCTGGAAACCGTGGAGCGCCGCCATGCCCGCGGCCAGGCGGCAGGCCACGACTGGCTCGTCGCCGAGGATGCGAGCCAGGTGCTGGGCTTTGCCTATGCCGGCCCGTTCCGCGCCCGCAGCGCCTACCGCTTCACTGAGGAGGACAGCGTGTATGTGCGTGACGACGTGCGCGGACAGGGCGTCGGCCGGGCGCTCCTGGCCGAGCTGCTGCGCTTGGCCGAGGCGCGCGGCGTGCGCCGGATGCTGGCGCTGATCGGCGACTCGGAAAATGCCGGCTCCATCGGCATGCACGCCAGCCTCGGCTTCGCGCAGGTCGGCGTGCTGCGCGGCTGCGGCCTGAAATTCGGCCGCTGGCTGGATGTGGTCATCATGCAGCGGTCGCTCGGCGCCGCCGGCGAGTGAGATCCGTCGCAGGGCAGGCGGGGCGGCCGCGCCAGACCTGACTCCAACCGGCAACACCGCGGCAAACCCTTGTCTCATTACGAAAAAAATAGCTGACGCGCCGAAGCTTCCGCCGGCAATGGGGCTGGCGCGCGCGCCGCATCCCTCGTAAGCGTGGCCGGCGGACGCGCTTGGCCGTTCCTTTTCCCGTTATATCCACTATGGAGAGATCATGAAGCTCCCCCTGATGACCGCGGCGCTGGCCGCTGCCGCGCTGGCCGCGGCGGAAGCGTTCGCCTTTTCAGGC
>CAXUEX010000150.1:0-6588 GCA_964250215.1 uncultured Acetobacteraceae bacterium
GCCCCGCCCGCTTCGCCGCGCTGCGCCGAGGTGACTGAGACCGTCGCCGCGCAATCGGCCCGGTTCGCCTTCGCCCATCCGTTCCGCGGCGGCCAGGTGGTGCCGCACCGCGACACGCTGATCGCCAACGACGACGGCCGCGAAATCCGCACGCCGCACGACGATTGCCTGCTGGTCATGCCCAGCCTGCGCCCCAGCCGCGGCCACACGGCCGTGCGGCTGGCGCGTTTCTGTGGCGCCGGCGCCACGCCGGCTTTCCCCCCGTGGCGGTGAGCCCGCGCGTGTGGCAGAAAGCGGCGGGTTTCGGGGGTTGGCGCATGACGCTCGCGCTTCGTTGGACGGTGGCAATCCTGGCGGCGGTGCCGCTCGCGGCGGCGGCGCAGGCCGTGCGCCATCCCGTGGGTCCGTATCCGGACAACACGCTGCCTACCAGCGAGCCCGATAGCGTGCCGCATTCCTTGGCCGAGGCGCTGGGCATCGCCTACGAAACCAACCCGCAGCTCACCGGCGAGCGGGCGCATCTGCGCGCCACCGACGAGAACGTGCCCGCCGCGCTCGCCGGCTGGCGGCCGACAATTTCGATCAACCAGACCTATGGCGCCGCGGTCGGCCGGTTCGATTCCACCGAAAGCTGCTCGCAAATTGGCGGTGCATCGCCCGCCTGTTTCACCAACCCGAATGCCAGCATACCCATCTCGCAGAAAGACAATCGTGCCGTTCTCACCGCGCAAGCCGCCGTCACCCAGTATCTCTATCGCGGCGGCCGCACCACCGCGTCCACGCACCAGGCCGTCAACAGCGTGTATGCCGAACGCGCGCGCCTGATCGCCGAGGAAGAGACGGTGTTCACCGACACCATCAACGCCTACGTCACCGTCATCGAGGACCAGGAGCTGCTGGCCTTGCAGCGCCAGAACGAACAGGTGCTGGGCGACGAGCTGCGCGCCGTGAACGATCGCTTCCGCGTCGGCGAACTCACGCGCACCGATGTCGCGCAGGCCGAAGCCGCGCTGGCCCAGGCGATCGCCTCGCGCCAGACCGCGGAGGGCAATCTGCAAACCGCGCGCGCCACCTTCGTGCGCGAAGTGGGCGAGGAGCCGCCGCGCGATCTCACCGATCCGCAGCCGCTCAGCCTGCCGGTCAATTCCGAAACCGAGGCCGGCGAGCTCGCCACGCGCAACAATCCCAACGTGATCGCGGCGCTGTTCAACCAGTCGCAATTGCTCGATGCGGTGGATGTCGCGTTCGCGGCGCTGCAGCCCACCGTGGCGCTGCAAGGCCAGGTGTTCGACCAGGTCGGCACCACGCTGCGCGGCCAGGCCACCTACGGCGCCCAGGGCGTTGTTGCGGTAACCATCCCGATCTACCAGGGCGGCGCCGAATACGCCGCCGTGCGCGCGGCGCGGCAGAATTATCAGCAAGCCGTCCGCCAGACCGACGATGCCCGCCGCGCCGCCCGCGAACAGGCCGTGCAATCCTGGGACACACTCAGCGCCGCCCGCGCCGCGATCGAAAGCTCGCACGTCGCCGTGCGCTCCGCCGAAGTCGCCGTGGAGGGCACCGAGCGCGAAGCGCTGGTCGGCAGCGCCACCACGCAGGACGTGCTGATCCAGCAACAAAATCTGCTCTCGGCGCAAATCACGCTGGTGCAGAACGTCACCAGCCTCGTCACCGCCTCCTACGGCGTCGCCTCCGCCATCGGCCGGCTCACCGCCCGCGATCTCGGTCTCGCCGTCCCGCTTTACGACGAAACCGCCTATTACAACGCCGTGCGCGACCGGCTCTGGGGCACCGCCGACCGCGCCATCCGCGAGCCGGGGCGCTGAAGCCGATGCAAGCGGAAGAAGGCGAGCCGCCGGTGGAAGACATCCTCGCCTCAATCCGCCGCATCCTGAACGACGACGAATCCGAAATCCCACCGCAAGTCTATCAGTTGCAGGAATCGATGCTCGTGGAAAATCCGCAAACGGCGCCGGAAACCAGGGAGAAACCGGAATTGACCGACACGCTCAGCCACGGCACCGAGCCCGCCTCGCTGCTCACCCCGGAAACCGCCACCGCCACCGCCGGCTCGCTCGGCGCGCTCCGCCGCGCGGTCGCCGATCGCCACACCAGCCTGGGCCGCAACGGCATCACGCTAGAGGATATGGTCCGCGAGGAACTGCGTCCCATCCTGAAGCAATGGCTAGACTCGCATTTGCCCGAGCTGGTAGAGCGCGTGGTTCGCGCCGAGGTAGCAAGACTTTCCGGCCAAGAATAAGAATTGTGTTGCTCTAATTAATGAAAGTTCTTTGCTTCTTTCTTTCAAGAAAGAAGAATCCTTAAAATGCTAGATAAAACCTTCGACTTCGCCCACCAAGAAAGCGAAATCTACACCGCCTGGGAAGAAGCCGGCGCCTTTTCTGCCGGCCGCTCGAACGGCATCCCATACACCGTAATGATTCCCCCACCGAACGTGACCGGCCGCCTGCACATGGGCCACGCGCTGGACCACACGCTGCAGGACACGCTGATCCGCTTCCGCCGGATGCAGGGCCGCGACGCGCTCTGGCAGCCCGGCACCGACCACGCCGGTATCGCCACGCAGATGGTCGTGGAACGGCAACTCGCCGAACGCCAGCAACCCGGAAGGCGGCAACTGGGCCGCGAAGCGTTCCTGGAAAAGATCTGGGAATGGAAAGCCGAATCCGGTGGCGCCATCACCGAACAGCTCCGCCGCCTGGGCGCCTCGCTGGACTGGCCACGCGAACGCTTCACCATGGATGCCGGTCTGTCGGCCGCCGTGCGCGAAGTGTTCGTCACTTTGCACGAACAAGGCCTGATCTACCGCGACCGGCGCCTGGTGAACTGGGATCCGGTGCTGCAATCCGCGATTTCCGACCTGGAAGTGGAAAGCCGCGAGATGCGCGGCCACATGTGGCATCTGCGCTATCCCGTGGAGGGCACCGGCCAACACATCGTGGTAGCCACCACGCGCCCCGAAACCATGCTCGGCGACACCGCCGTGGCCGTGCATCCCAACGATGCCCGCTATCGCGATCTGGTCGGCAAATCCGTCGTTCTGCCGCTCACCGGCCGCCGCATTCCCATCGTCGCCGACGACTATTCCGATCCCGAAAAAGGCACCGGCGCCGTGAAGATCACCCCGGCGCACGATTTCAACGATTTCGCCGTCGGCCGCCGCCACGATCTGCCATCGCCCACCATCCTCGATCGCGAAGCCCGCGTCGCGCTGGCCGAAATCGAAGCCGATCTGCGCGCCGTGCCCGGCATCGCCGACCCCGATTTCGTCCGCACGCTGCAAGGCCAGCCGCGCGAGGCCGCCCGCCGCAACATCCTCGCCGAACTCGAGCGCCTCGACCTACTGGAACGCACCGAACCGCACACCCACGCCGTGCCGCACGGCGACCGCTCCGGCGCGGTGATCGAACCCCGGCTCACGCTGCAATGGTATTGCGATGCCGCAACGCTCGCCCAGCCGGCGATCGCCGCCGTGGAGCAGGGCAGGGTGCGCTTCGTCCCCGCGCAATGGCAGAACACCTTCTTCGCATGGATGCGCGCCATCGAGCCCTGGTGCATCAGCCGCCAGCTCTGGTGGGGCCACCGCATCCCCGCCTGGTATGCGCCCGACGGCCGCATATTCGTCGCCCGCAGCGCCACCGAAGCGCAGCAGCAGGCCGGTGCGGATACGCAACTGACGCAAGACGAAGACGTGCTCGATACCTGGTTCAGCTCCGCGCTCTGGCCGTTCTCCACCCTCGGCTGGCCAGACCGCACGCCCGATCTCGCGCGCTACTATCCCACCGACACGCTGGTCACCGGCTTCGACATCATCTTCTTCTGGGTCGCCCGCATGTTGATGATGGGCCTGCATTTCATGGGCGACGTGCCGTTCCGCGACATCTGCATCCACGGCCTGGTGCGCGACGAACGCGGCCAGAAAATGTCGAAATCCAAAGGCAACGTGCTCGACCCCCTGGCGCTGATCGAGCAGCACGGCGCCGATGCGCTGCGCTTCGCGGTGTGCCAGCTCGCCGGCCCCGGCCGCGACATGCGGCTCGGCCCCGGCCGCGTCGCCGACGCCCGCACCTTCGTCACCAAGCTGTGGAACGCCGCCCGCTTCTGCGAAATGAACGGCGTGGCTCCCAATGCAGGTTTCGATCCCGCAACAATCCGCACGCCGCTCGGCCGCTGGCTGCTCGACGCCGCCAACGCCGCCGTGGCCGAAGCCACCGCCGCGCTCGACGCCTACCGCTTCGACGATTACGCCGCCGCCGGCTACCGCTTCACCTGGAACCTGTTCTGCGACTGGTTCCTGGAACTCGCCAAACCCGCCCTGCAAGGCTCCGATGAACACCTGGCGCGCGAAACCCGCGCCGTCGCCGCGCACGGCCTGGGCACCATCCTGCGCCTGCTGCACCCGGCCATGCCGTTCGTCACCGAGGCGCTATGGGACGAGCTGGGCTACGGCCCGAAATTCAGCCTGATCGCCGCGCCCTGGCCCACCGCCGTATTGGTACCCGATCCCGGGGCGGCCCGCGCCGAGCTGGACTGGCTCATCCGGCTGATCGGCGGCGTGCGCACGGTCCGGGCCGAGATGAACGTGCCGCCAGCGCAGCTCACGCCGGTGCTGCTGCGCGACGCCGCGCCGGCAACGCTGGCCCGCGCCACGGCCTGGAACGACTCGATCCGCCGCCTCGCCCGCGCCAGCGCGATCGCGCCGCTCGCCGGCCCCACCCCCTCGGGCGCCGCCCAAATCGTGCTGGAGGAAACCACGATCGTGCTGCCGCTGGCAGGTCTGATCGATTTCCCGGCCGAGCGCGCCCGGCTGGATCGCGAGCGCCAGCGCGCCGAAACCGAGGCCGCCAAGCTGGCGGAACGCCTGGCCAATCCCACCTTCGTCGAGCGCGCCCGGCCCGAAATCCTGGCCGACAGCCGGCAACGCGAGCAGGCGGCGCGGGCCGAGATCGCCAGGCTTTCCGCGGCCCTTGCCCGTCTGGGTTGAATTTCGATATCACAACGCCGTTTCGGGCTGGCGCCGACGATCCCGCCGCGCTTTAATGTTGCCGTAACAGATACGCGAATACCTTCCGGCCAATCTGCCGGCCGCGATCGGAATTCGGGGATCCATGGCCGAAGAGAACGGGCTCAAGGGCGGTATCGAAGCTTCGATCGAAGCCTGGCTCGCCGGTGGCGCGCGCCAGCTCCGGCTGCGCTTTCCCCGCCCTCTGGAAGCCAGGTTCGAGGCCGATACGCGTCAGGAACGCAGCCGCACGCTCGGCCGCGTGGGTTTTCTCGGCTGCCTCGTGGGCATCGCGCTGTTCCCGGCGCTGGTGGCCGCCCTGCCCGACATGATTTGGGCAAGCTGGCGCCTATATCTCGAAACGTCGATCGTCGTCGGACTGGTGGCCGCCGCGGCCAATTACTGGCTCGATCCGCCACCGCTGCTGCGCGAATCGCTGCAATGGGCCGCCAACGTGCTGAACGCGCTGGTCGTCACCTATCTGTTCGCGCGCAGCAGCGCGGTGGCCGACACGCTCTATGCCGCCGGCGTCATCACGCTCATCGTTTACAGCACCATCGGCGTGCCGCTGCGCTTCGGCTTTTCGGCCGCCGCGGTATGCGCCATCCTCGCCGCCTTCGGGCTCGATCTCGGCACGCACTCCATGCTGCCCGAGCCGGTGCGGCGCGACCTGTTCCTGCTCGCCGCCGCCACCGGCGGGTTCACGCTGATCGCCAACTGGCGGTTGGAATGGTTGCAGCGCCGTGGCTATCTGCTGGTTCTGCGCGAAACCCGGCGCGGTCGGGATCTCTCCTTGCGCAACCGCGAACTCGACGAACTGGTGCGCTGCGACGCGCTCACCGGGCTGGCCAATCGCCGCGCCTACGATGCGTGGCTGACCAATCTCTGGGTGCAGTCCGAAGCCGAAGGCCAGACGATCGGCCTGATCATGCTCGATGTCGATTGTTTCAAGGCCTACAACGACCATTACGGCCATCCGGGCGGTGACCGGTGCCTGCAGATGGTCGCGCGCTGCCTGCGCGAGCAGTTGCGCGGCACCTCCGATCTGGTGGCGCGGCTGGGCGGCGAGGAATTCGCGGTGCTGCTGCCGGGGCTGGATCTGGAAACCTGCGCCGAAATCGCCGAGCGCCTGCGTGAAGCCGTCGCCGCGCTGGAACTGCCGCATCTGGGCCAGCCAAGCGCCGGCTGCCTGACCATTTCCGGCGGCGTAGCCAGCCTGCGCTGGGCCGCCGGCGTGCGCAGCCCAGACCTGTTCGCCGCCGCCGACGCCGCGCTGTATGCCGCCAAACAATCGGGTCGCAACCGCATCTGCCTGGGCGATTTCAGCGACGCAACCGCCCGCATCGCGGCGCTGGCCCCCCACGCGGGGGACTGAAGGCAGCGCTCAGCCGCGCTCGATGCGGCCGTTCACCGTCCCCACCGTCTCGCCATTCCAGTTTCGCAACACCGGCGCGGCCAGCCTGTCCAGCAATTCGCTCGGCCCGAGCCAGGCCCGCAGCAGCGCCGCGCAGGCCGCCTCGCTGGCGCGCAGCCGCCCCAGTGCCACCTCAAAATCACGATGCGCT
>CAXUEX010000151.1:0-6514 GCA_964250215.1 uncultured Acetobacteraceae bacterium
CCCCCCCCCCCCCCCCCTGCGTCTTACCCCCACCCCCGCCGGGGGGGGGGGGGCCCCCCCCGGGCGCCCGCGGCGCCAAGCCGTATCGCGCGCCGGCGCGCACCGGATCGGCCGGCTCGCGGAACACGGCGCCATCCCGCGTGGCGTGGCCAGCCTGGATCAGGGCCTTGACGCGGGAGCGCGAGAGCGTGCCGATGGCGCGGGCAAGGAACCGGTCGGCGCGCTCGCCCGCGGCTTCGGGCGGGGCCGTGTGGTGGTGGGGTTCGGGCGCGGACGGGTAAAGCATGGCGGATTCAGGGACGGCACCGGGGTCAGGATTGCGGCAGATCCGCGGCTTGGTGGCGGTGGTGGTCGCGCTGGGCGGGCTGATCGTGGTGGGCACAGGCGTGGTTGTTATCACCATCGCGCACCGGATGGGCGCGGCCAGCGCGCCGGCGGCAGATACCGTGCTGCAGGAACCTCTCGGCACGCGAATCGCGGGTGCAAGCGAAGCCGGCGGCCGGCTGGCAATCGTGCTGCAAGGCGGCGGCCCGGATCGCGTGGTGGTGGTGGATCTGGCGAGCGGCAAGCGAGTGGGCCGGGTAGCCCTGGCGCCCTGACGGTTGCGCGGGGTCGGGCGCTGGCCTAGATGCCGGACCCCGGCGCCTGTCCCGTTCGTCTAGAGGCCCAGGACACCGCCCTCTCACGGCGGTAACAGGGGTTCGAATCCCCTACGGGACGCCAGATATTTCAATGGTTTAGTAGATTTTGCTAAGCCGGTAAATTAGGCATACGGCAGCCATACGGCATAGGCGGCAAGGCACCGTCGCACGCCGATCCTGGCGGCTTTGCACGATGCAGTCCGCGCCCAGGTGCAGGCCCACGACGATCAAATGCTCGATGAGACGCGGGCCTGGCTGCACGAGAGGCACGGCGTGCGGGTGAGCATGAGCCTGATGTGGAACACGATACGCCGGCTCGGCCTGACGCTGAAAAAGAGACCTTGCGCGCGACCGAGCAGAACCGCCCGGACGTTGCCGCTGCCCGGCAATGCTGGTGCGAACAGCAGCCCGGGCTGAGTCCCGACCGCCTCCTCTTTCTCGATGAAACCTCGACAAAAACGAACATGTTGCGGCTGTACGGTCACGCGCTGCGGCCGTCGTCTGTTCGACACCGCGCCATTCGGCCACTGGAACACGACCACGGTCATCGCGGCGCTGCGCAGCACCTGCCTTGTGGCGCCGATGCTGCTGGACGACGCCACGAACGGCCGCGCGTTCCTCACATGGGTGGAACAATGCCTCGCACCGACACTCAGGCCGGGCGACATTGTCGTCGCCGACGACCGCGTTGCCGTGAGGTGAAACGTCGGCGCCGACCGCTAGTGTCATGCTGCTGCCGGCAGCCACCCATTCTGGCGGAGCGCCGCGAAAGCGATCCCGATCTGGTCCTTGGAAAACCGCCGCTTGCGGTCGTTCCAAGCATAGACCTTCGTCGCCACCGCGTCAGCGTCGCTCGCATTTTCACGCGTAACAACCCAATGCACGGTCGCCAGCAGTTCCAGCCCGAACGGTGTTTCAAACCCGTCCACCAGCTTGCCAACCCGGTCGAACCGGCCGCGTGTCGCTTCATCTTCGGCCAAAAACGTTTCGGCATCGTGCACCGCGTTCGGCACCAGTTCGAGCTGCTTGTCCGGTGCGTCACCGCCGTCGTGGTATCCGGAGATGAGATGCCCTTCGACCGCGTTGAGCACATGCCGAAGATTGTCGGCATAAGGCCCGTAATGATGCTTGGCGTAATTCAACCGAAGAGGCGCGCCGGCCTCCTGCATGAAGTACATCAGCTTCTGCAGTTCGATAAGCGTCACGAACGGGTCCATCAATCCGCCGACATACCGGTTCATCAGCACCACAAGTGCGGCTCGGCCTGGCGTCATGATGGGGACGTTGCGCGACTGGGTGGGCACAGGCGCAGCTTTCGGCTCGAACACCAGCACGCGCAGATCGGGCAAGCCGCTCAACGCCGCCGCGATCCGGGGGTGCACATCCGCCCAGTTCAACCCGCCGAGACCGCTGCCGAGCGGCGGGATCGCGATCGAGCGGATGTCGCGCGCCCGGATCTCGGCCGCCAGCGCGGCGAGACCCGAGTCGATGTCCTCCATCCGGCTCTTGCCCCGCCAGTGTCGCTTCGTGGGAAAATTGATGATGAACTTCGGGCCGGTGATCTCGTGAGTCTCGAACACGAACATGCGCCCGGGCTCCACCTCGTGTCGTGCGCACGCCAACGCATAAGCCTTGAAGTTCGCGGGATAAGCGTTCTTGAACTGCAACGCGATGCCGCGGCCCATGATGCCCACGCAGTTCACAGTGTTGACCAGCGCCTCGACATCGGCCCGGAGGATGTCGCCGGTCGTGAATGTGATCATCGCCGTCTCCTTCCTCAGTAGTACCAGCTCGGCTGAACTTCGATCCTCGGCCTGTGCTCGGCACCTTGGATCGCTGTCGCGACTCGGGCTGCCCACGGACGCGAGTGAATCCCAATGCGCTCAACAAGCTTCCAAGGGAAAGACCGTTCCACCAGAAATTCGGCCTGCTTGGCCTCCTTCTCGTCGGCGGGGCGGAAATCCCGGGCCGCCACCGCATCCCAGTTGACCTGATCCAGCTCATCGAGCCGACCCCGGAACTGTGTGTAGCGGGCCCCGGCATTGGACAGCGAGAACGCCCAGCGCTGCCCGCTCGCCTCAGCCCAGCAGACCGCCCCATGGAGATCGGCCTCCAGGTGCACGATCGGTTCCTGCCCGCCGCGGTACGCCAGTTCGGCATGGTCCGCGCGGTGGATCACGTAGAGCATGACCGACCTAGAACATAAGTAGAACGGAACGCAAGACCCGACTTTGAGGCCGGCGTAGCAGGAGACAGGCAGTTGTAGCCGGCGCTCCTTGATCCCGCCCATGCCGATCATCGTTCCGCCCGGGCGGCCCACCATCACGGCGTCGCACCACAGGCAGCCGTCGGCGACGATGGAGCGCAGCCTGTCCAGATGAACGATGTGGTAGATCTTCGGCTGCGCGGGAATGGGCACGTCAGGCCGCGAGCTCCGACTGGCGGGTCACGCTGGCCCGCTCGGCTTCCCACTCCTGCCTGGCGGCGCCGCGATCGCTGCTGGCACAGGCCGGACGATTGCCGCCGCGACCACGCCAACCAGTTTCGAAATCCTGATTTCGCCATCCATCGTCGGCGCCTCGTTCATCCGGCAGCCCGGTCCCACTGGTTGTTACCTTCGCCTCGCCGGCGGAACAACGGTCCGGTGTGGGATGGGGGTCGCGCGGGCGCCCAATCAACCGATTTGAGTGGCGAGGTCCAGGTGGCGCCAGTGAGCGTTCGCCAGTCGCATCTGTTGCGGCGTCCCGCATCACGCCCATGTGACACCGCTTTCCGCCGTGGCCGCTACAAACCAAGCCATGAGCGACCCGGAAACCACAGCGCTCGGCAGCAGAAAGCCGGCTTTCGGCGGCGACAGCCTGCTGCTGCGCGGGCAACTCGCTGTGCTGGAGCTCGTGGCGTCCGGCGCGCCGCTGGGCGAAACGCTGGCGGCCCTGATCGCGCTTGTCGAGGCGCGGGAGCCTGGGCTGCGCGGCGGCATTGCCACGGCGCTTGAGGACGGTGCGCGGTTCGCCGAGAGCCACGGAGCCGGCTTGCCGCCGCACTATCATGCGGTCGTCGCCGGCCGGCCGCTCGCGCCGCCGTATTGCGGCGCCTGCGGCGAGGCGGCGCATCTTGGCAGGCCGGTGATGCTGCCGGATCTGGCCGCCGATACGCGCTATGCGCCAGAATGGCGCGATCTCCTGCTGGGCGAAGGCGTCGCGGCACTGCGGTCCACGCCCATCGTCGGCACGAACGGGCAGGTGCTCGGATCGTTCGCGTTCTATTACCCCACGCCGCGCGATCCCAATCCCGCCGATCCGGCGCTGACCGAGGCGGCCACGCATCTGGCGGCCATCGCCATCGAGCGCGCGCGCGAGCATGGGCAGGCGCGCCAGCGCGAAGCGCGGCTGGCGGAAGGTGCCGCGCAATTCGCGTCCATGGTGGAGAACGCGCCGTTCGGCACCTATGCGATCGACGCCGATTTCCGCATCACGCTCGCCAGCCAGATTGCCCGGCGGGCCTTCGGCATCGACGCGCTGGTCGGCATGGACCTGGCCGAAGCGTTGCGCCGTATCTGGCCCGAACCGTTCGCCAGCCATGCGATCGCGCAATTCCGGCACACGCTCGCCACCGGCGAACCCTACGTCTCGACCGACACGGTGGAGCAGCGCGCCGACCGCGACACGACCGAAGCCTATGAGTGGCGCACCGAGCGGGTGCGGCTGCCGGCTGGCGGCTTCGGCGTGGTGTGCTATTTCTACGACCTCACCGAACGCCAGCAGATGCAGGCGGCGCTGCGCGAGAGCGAGGCGCGCTACCGCCTGACCGTGAACGGCGCACGCGATTACGCAATCGTAACACTCGATGCGGCGGGCACGATCGTCGGCTGGAACGCCGGCGCCGAGCGCATGATGGGATATTGCGAGGCCGAGGCATTGGGCCAGCCCGGCGCCATCTTCTTCACGGCGGAGGACCGGCAATCCGGCCACGTGGAGCGCGAAATGCGGCTTGCGCTGAACGAAGGCCGTGCCGAGAACGAGCGCTGGCACGTGCGCCGCGACGGCTCGCGCTTCTGGGGCAGCGGCCTGATGATGCCGCTGCCGGAGCCGCAGGCCGGCTACGTGAAGATTTTCCGCGACCGGACCGCGGAGCACGAAGCCGAGAGCCGGCTGGCGCAGCTCGCCAATGAGTTGCGGCAGACGCTCGACACCACGGCCACCGGCATCATCCGCTGCAGCCGCGATCTGCGCTATCTCGCGGTCAACCCGGCCTATGCACGGCTTGTCGGCCGGCAGGAAGCGGAGATCGTCGG
Source organism: uncultured Acetobacteraceae bacterium (assembly GCA_964250215.1). GTDB lineage: Bacteria > Pseudomonadota > Alphaproteobacteria > Acetobacterales > Acetobacteraceae > DAIDJM01. The sequence goes on from CAXUEX010000151.1 coordinate 4,936, forward strand.
CCGGCCGATCCTGGACATCGTCGGCCCGTCGGTATTCCAAACAATTCGGCCGCATATCGAAAAAGTGCTCGGCGGCGAACGCGTGGAATACGAGGCCGAGCTGGCGTATCCGGGCCGGCCGCCGCAATGGCTGCACGCGATCTACGCGCCGCATCGCGATGCCGCCGGCGAAATCGCCGGATGGGTGGCCTCGATCACCGACATCACCGAGCGCAAGCGGGCCGAGGCCGCGCTGGCCGCGAGCGAGGCTTTCCGCCGCCAGGTCACCGATGTCGCGCCGAGTATTCTCTATCTTTACGATTTGAACCAGGAACGGAATATCTGGGGCAACCGGGCCATGGCCGCGGCGCTGGGCTGCACGCCGGAACAGCTCGCGCGCCCCTCCGCGTCGCCCATGCAGGAGCGGATGCATCCCGAGGATTTGCCCGCTTACGCCGACCATCTGCGGCGCGTTCTGGCGTTGCCGGACGGCGCCACGGCCGAGTGCGAATACCGTTTCCGTCGCCCCGGCGGCGACTGGGGATGGCTACACAGCCGCGACCGGGTGTTCCGCCGCGATGCCGCCGGCAGGCCCGAGCAGATCGTCGGCGCGGCGCTGGATGTCACGGTGCAGAAACAAGCCAAGGCCGTGCTGGCGCACGACAAGGCCGAGCTGGAGCGGCGCGTGGCCGAGGTCGTCGCCGAGCGCGACAGCACCTGGCGGCTGGCGCGCGACATGGTGGTGGTGGTGGACGCGGCCGGCGTTTTCCTCAGCGTCAACCCGGCGGTAACCGAGATCCTCGGTTGGGCGGAGTCCGAAATGCGCGGCCGTTCCGGGTTCGATTTCATTCACCCGGACGATATCGAGGCCTCGGTCGGCGCGCTGCAGCATGCCAAGGCCGGCGTGCTGCCGCGCTTCGAAAACCGCTACCGGCGGCGCGATGGCGGCTGGCGCACCATTTCATGGATCGCCGCGCCCGAATCCGGCCGGGTATACGGCTTTGGCCGCGACGTCACGGCCGAGCGCGAGGCGGCGCGGCAGCTCGCCGAAGCGCAGGCGCAGCTCGCGCACTCGCGCCGCATGGAGGCGCTGGGCCAGCTCGCCGGTGGAATCGCGCATGATTTCAACAACGTGCTGCAGGCGGTGCAGGGCGGTGCCGGCCTCATGGAGCGCCGCCCCGAAGACCCTATGGCCGTGCGCCGCCTCGCCCGCATGGTGGGCGAGGCCGCCAGCCGCGGCGCTGCGGTCACGCGCCGGCTGCTGGCGTTCTCGCGCCGCGCCGATCTGCGCGCCGAGGCGGTGGACCCCGTCGCGCTGCTCACCGAGCTGCGCGAGGTGCTCACGCACACGCTCGGCGCCGGCATCGGCGTGCGCGTGGCCGCCGCCAACTGGAAACGGTGCTGGTCAACCTGGCAACGAACGCGCGCGATGCGATGTCGGGCCAGGGCACGCTGACGCTCGCCGCCACGATCGATGTGCTACCGAAATCGACGCCGCCACTGCCGCCCATGCGCCTGGCCGCCGGCTCCTATCTGCGGCTTTCCGTATCCGATACCGGCAGCGGCATGGGCCCGGACATGCTGGCGCGGGTGATGGAAC
>CAXUEX010000152.1:0-3132 GCA_964250215.1 uncultured Acetobacteraceae bacterium
GATCGGCCCCGGCCGTTACGAAGGCCGAACGCTGAAGCGCCTGGCCGAAACCCCCGCCCGCATCCTCGGCGTATTTCGCGCCCCCGATCGCCTAACCCCCACCGATCGCCGCGCCAAGGCCGAATGGCAGATCCCCGAAGGCGAAACCGCCGGCGCCGAAAACGGCGAAATCGCGCTGGCCGAACCGCTGCCCGGCCGGCCGCACGGGCTCAAACCCGCCCGCATCGTCGAACGCCTCGGCCGCACGGGCGAGGCCCGCTCGGTCAGCCTGATCTGCATCCACACGCACGGCATTCCGCAGGATTTCGCGCCCGAAGCGCTCGCCGAAGCCGCCCGCGCCCGCGCCACCCCGCTCGGCCGCCGCACCGATCTGCGCGAAACCCCGCTGATCACGATCGACGGCGAGGACGCCCGCGATTTCGATGACGCAATCTACGCCGAACCGCACGAAGCGGGCTTCCGCCTGGTCGTCGCCATCGCCGATGTGGCGCACTATGTCCGGCCCGGCTCGGCGCTGGATGGCGATGCGCGCCACCGCGGCAATTCCTGCTATTTCCCCGATCGCGTCGTGCCCATGCTGCCCGAAGCGCTCTCCAACGGCTGGTGCAGCCTGCGCCCAAACGAAGAGCGCGGCTGTCTCTACGTCGAAATGATCGTGGCGCCGAACGGCGAAAAGCAATCGCACCGTTTCGGCCGCGGCCTGATGCGCAGCGCCGCCCGCCTCACCTACGACACCGTGCAGCACGCGCACGATGCCGGAAGTTCCGCAAATCTGCCGCCCGGCCTGCTGCCCACGCTCGATGCCGCATTCCGCGCGCTGCTCGAAGCCCGCACACGCCGCGGCACGCTCGATCTCGATCTGCCCGAACGCCGCGTCATCCTCAACGATCGCGGCCAGGTGGAGCAGGTCTCCCCCCGCCCCCGCCTCGACAGCCACCGCCTCATCGAGGAATTCATGGTGCTGGCCAACGTCGCCGCCGCCGAGGAACTGGAACGCCTGCGCCGCCCCTGCATGTATCGCGTGCACGCCCCGCCATCGGAAGAAAAACTCGCGTCGCTGCGCGATTTCCTAGCCACGCTCAGCATCGGCCTGCCACCCGGCCGCACCATCCACCCGCGCGATCTGGATCATGTGCTGCAAAAGGTCGCCGGCACCGACCGCGCCCAGCTCGTCAACGAAGTGATGCTGCGCAGCCAGAGCCAGGCCGCCTACGCGCCCGACAATATCGGCCATTTCGGCCTGGCGCTGCCGCGCTACGCGCATTTCACGAGCCCCATCCGGCGCTATGCCGATCTGCTGGTGCATCGCGCGCTGATCGCCGGCCTCAAGCTCGGCCCCGGCGGGCTGGATGCGGAGGCAGCCGCCGGTTTCGCCGACACCGCCGACCACATCAGCGCCACCGAACGCCGCGCCGCGATCGCCGAACGCGAGGCGACCGACCGTTACTTATCTGCCTACCTAGCCGACAAAATCGGCGCGAGCTTCACAGCACGCATCTCCGGCGTCGCACGTTTCGGGCTTTTCGTTACATTGCAAGCGACAGGCGCCAACGGCCTGATTCCGCTCTCCTCCCTGGCCGACGATTATTGGATGCACGACGAAACCACCCAGTCGCTCAACGGCCGCCGCACCCGGCAGAGCTATCGGCTCGCCGACACGGTGGAAGTGCGGCTGCGAGAAGCCAGCCCCGTCACCGGCGGCCTTGTGTTCGAGATGATCCAGCCTGCGGAGCGGAGCGGCAAGCAGCGCCGGTCGCGTTGAATCGCAAATGGTGGCGTCGTCTCGGGCTGGCTCTGCTGCCGGTTCCGGGTGCGGCCTGCGCCGGCGGCTTCAATACCGGGCTCGCGGCCAAAGTGTTCGCGGCCGGTTTGGCCTTCACGGCGCCGCGCGCGCTCGATGCCGTTTCAGTCGGCGATCTCGCCGTCTGGGGTATCGGCGGCATCAACGCCCTCGATCCCGCGCTCACCGCCACGCTGGATGGCGGCCATGTGAAACTCGCCTCGCCGGTGCGCACGCTGCTGGACCGGCCCGCACCGGAAGCGGGCGACGCGACCCGTTGGGGCAGCCTTGCCGCCGACCTGGAACAGAGCGCGTTCGAAGCCTCGCCACTGCTGCGCCGTGCGGGGCAGCAGATTTTGATCCAGAGCTTCTTCGACGAAGCTTTCAACCATCTCGATCCCTACTCGCGTTACGTGCCACCCGCCCCGGCCGAGGCGGAGCGCGACCGGCTTTCGATCGATGCCGGCGCCGGCCTCACGCTGGTGCGCCAGGGCGCGGCGCTCGCGATCGCCGATATCGTGCCCGGCGGCCCCGCCGCCGATGCCGGCCTGCGCGTCGGCGACCGGCTGTTGCGCGTGAACGATGCGGGTCTGCGCGGCCTCAGCGTGGCGCGGGCGCAAGCGCTGCTCACCGGCCCCGAGGGCACCGATATCGGCCTGCGCGTGCGCGGGCTGGATGGGGCAGTGCGCGACCTGGATATCGCGCTCGCCTACGTGCCGCCGGAAACCGTGTTCGCGCGGCGCGAGGGCGATCTGTTCGTGATCCGCATCGATGCCTTCGTGGCCAACACCGCCGAGCGGCTGAGCCAGGCGATCGAAACCGGCATGAGCGGGCCGCATGCGCAGGCCATGGTGCTGGATCTGCGCGGCAATCGCGGCGGGCTGCTGCGCCAGGCCGTAACCGGCGTGGCGCTGTTTGCCGAGCAAGGCGTGATCGCCAGCACCGCCGGTCGCGACCCGGCCGCGGCGCACGATTGGCGCATCGATGGCGGCGGCGATCTCACGCAGGGCATGAAGCTGATCGTGCTGGTGGATGGCCGCACCGCGAGCGCGGCCGAGGTGATGGCGGCGGCGCTCGCCGATCTGGGCCGCGCCGTGGTGGTAGGCAGCACCACGCTGGGCAAGGGGCTGGTGCAGACGCTCACCCGCCTGCCCGATGGCGGCGAACTGTATATAAGCTGGAGCCGGATCCTGGCGCCGAAGGGTTGGCCGCTGCAGGCGCTGGGCGTGATGCCGCAGCTTTGCACGAGCCTCGGCCCCGACCGCACCGCGAGCGAGTTGCAGAGCCTGGAGGGCGGCGACCAGGAAATGGCGGCGGCGCTCGCCGATCTGGGCCGCGCCGTGGTGGTAGGC
>CAXUEX010000152.1:3142-6449 GCA_964250215.1 uncultured Acetobacteraceae bacterium
CGCCGCTCCCGGCGGCGCAAGCCGTGGGACTGCGTTCCCCCTGCCCCGCCGCCGAAGGCAGCGACGGCGACATGGGCGCCGCGCACTTCCTTACCAGCCACCCGGAAGCCTACGCGGCCGCGCTGCTGAAATAGCGGCCGCGGCTTGACCTTCGGCCGCCGCATCCGCATGTTCCGGCGCTTTCCGGCCGCTATCGGCTGCCGGACGTTTCGAGGTGCGTGATGGCCAAGTCGAACACCGTGCAGATCAAGCTCGTGTCCACTGCGGATACGGGCTATTTCTACGTGACCAAGAAGAATGCGCGGACCAAGACCGCGAAAATGGAGTTGAAGAAATACGATCCCGTCGTGCGCAAGCACGTCGCGTTCAAGGAATCGAAAATCAAGTAAGCTTACTCCGCTAGCCGTTACGCCGCGATCAGGGAAATCGCATGAAGCAGGCCGAAGCGCTTCCCCGGCTGGGACAGGAAATTGCCAATGCCGGTCTGTTCTTCCGGCGCTGGATGGCCAATCCGCTGCAGATGGGCTCGATCGTGCCATCGTCAGCGGCGCTCTGCCGGCGGATCGTGGCGCAGACCCGTACGGCGCCCGACGAAGTGGTGGTGGAGCTGGGGGCCGGCACCGGCGTAATCAGCAAAGCGCTGATCGAATCCGGCCTGAGTGCCGAACGGCTCTACGTGGTGGAAATCGTCGGCGACATGGCTGTGCATCTGCGCCGTGGCCTGCCCGGCGCGCATGTGATTGAGGGCGATGCGCGGCGGCTGCCGCACCTGATCCCGCCCGAACTGCACGGCCGCATCGGCACCGTGGTGGTGGGCATACCGCTGGTGCTGCTGCCGGTGCCCGAGCAGCGCCGCTTCATCGACGCCATAGAGGCCGTGGCGCCCGGCCGCGGCTTCATTCTCTATAGTTACTGCATCACCTCGCCGCTGCCCTGGAAGAAGCACGGGCTGGTGCCGAAGCGCGAGGCCTGGACGCCGCTGAATTTTCCGCCGGCCTCGGTGTGGCGCTACACGCCCCGTTAGGTCATTCCGGGCTCGTGCTGTCGCGCCAGTTCGCGAACATCTTGTTGCGGCAGCGTTCAACTACCGAAATTGTTTCTTCTTCGTGCGCGATGCGCTCGTGCTCCGCCGGGGTGGTCGGGCGGCTGCCTTCGGCGGCGATGTCATGCAGCAGACGGTCGCGGTCTTCGCTGGCGAAGCTGCCGCAGGTGGCGGCGAGCCAAGCTGCGATTGCCGGCGCGTATTGCGCATCGGCCACGCGGTCGGGCGCGATCCAGCCGGCGGCGCCGGCCGCAATCGCCGGCGGCGCGTCCATCTGCCGCAGGTATGATTCGGTTTCGGCGCGCGGCAAAGACAAATGCGGATCCAGAACATTTCCGTTGCGCCGGCCGCCGGCGGCCCACACCAGCACGCAGGCGCCAGCGCAGCCGCACGCGGCGGGCGCATCGGAGCAGAGTTCGAAAATGGTTTCACCGGCGATGGCCACCAGCTCCGCCTGGCCACCCTGGCGGCGATAGAACGGTGCCGAAACCGAAAGCCGCAGCCGGCGCACGAGCTGGCCGATCCGCATCGCCTCCGCTTCATCGCCACCGGGCGAATTGAGGTAGAGATCGGCGAGAAAAGGATTGTTGGCGGTCAGCAGGGATCGCAGCTTGGCCGCATCGCCGGGCCTAATCGAGCCATCGAGCTGGGCGGCGATGCAGCTCGTTTCGCGCGGCTCGCGACCACTGGGATAGAGTCCGGCCGGCGCCGAAGCTACCGCCGCTTCGGCGACGCAAGCCACCTCCGCCGCGCGGGCGCCTACCGTGGCGGCGAGCAGAAGAATTAGCGGCGCACCCCACCGGATCAGCTTCGCCAGACCGGCATCCTCCGCTGGAAGGCGCGATGCTAGACCTTGGGGCGGCGCGCGATCAATCCGCACGCATCGGGAATGTAGCGGGAGACGGCTTCGTGTTCTTCGCCCTCAAGATCGTTGTCTCGGCGATCCTCATCGCGATCGTCTCCGGCGTCGCACGGCGGCAGCCGGCGTTCGGCGCCCTTATCGCCTCGCTGCCACTCGTTTCCGTGCTGGGCATGGTTTGGCTGTGGCTCGAGACGCGAGATCCGGCGCGCATGGAGACCCATGTCGAGGCGACGTTCTGGTATGTTCTGCCCTCGCTGCCGATGTTCCTGGCGATCCCGGCGATGATGCGGGCAGGCGTGCCGTTCTACGCGGCGTTGATCGCCGGGTGCGGGCTGACATTCGGCCTCTACACGCTGCTGACATGGGTTTGCCCGCGCTTCGGCCTCAATCTGTAGCGGCGGGTGGGATGTGCGTCAGCAGATCCTCGGCGACCAGGCCAGCCCCGGCACGATTTCCGGCTTCACCGTGGCGCCACACGCCGGCGCAGGCGGCTTCGAACGGCGGCAAGGCCTGCGCCAGACCGGCCGCTATGATGCCGGAGAGCACGTCGCCCGAGCCGGCGGTGGCCAGCCAGGGCGGCGCGTTGCCGTTGATCGCGGCGCGGCCGTCGGGCGCGGCAATCACGGTGTCGCTGCCTTTCAGTACCAGAACAGCGCCGGAACGTTTTGCCGCTTCCCGCGCAGCGGCGAGGCGGTTCGTGCCGGGATCGCCGAATACCCGGGCAAATTCGCCGGCGTGCGGCGTGAGCACGGCGGCGCCGAGCAAATTCTCGGGCTTGTCGGCAAAAGCCGTGAGCGCGTCGGCGTCGACCACCACTTGCCGTTCCGCCGCAAGCAGCGCGGGCAGCACCGAAGCTGCCTGTTTTTGGCCGAGACCCGGACCGGCCACCCAAACTTTGCGCCGTGGATCCTGGAGCAATGCAGCGAGCGCGGCTTCCAGGACGATGGTGCCCGGCTCCCCGGTGCGATAGATCGCCGCGCCCTCGGACGCATATATCGAGACGAGTCCGGCGCCGGCATGACGCGCCGCGAGCGCCGCGAGACGCGCCGCCCCGGTCATGGCCGCGCCGCCGCAGACCGTGACAGTACCGTGCGCGTATTTGTGGTCGTCGGGCGACGGCGCGCGGTGCGGCCAGAGCGAAGGTGCGTTCACGCAACAATTTGGCTTGATGCGGCCGAGCACGCGCGCCGGGATGCCGATCTCGGCGACGAGCAGGGCGCCGCAGAGCGTGCGCCCCGGCAGCAGATGGTGTCCGGGCTTGGCGCGGAAGAAGGTGACCGTGAGCATGGCCTGGGGCGCGAATCCGCGCACGGCGCCGGTTTCGCCATCCACGCCGCTGGGCACGTCGATAGCGACCAGGCGGCGCGCGGCGCGCAGCGTCTCTGCCGTGACGCCATCGACAT
>CAXUEX010000153.1:0-6375 GCA_964250215.1 uncultured Acetobacteraceae bacterium
CGCCTGCGCCGCGCTGGCCTGCCCCGGCGCCGCCGCCGCGCACGCCATCGCCGGCGCCCGCGTCTTCCCGGTGACCCTCACCATCGACGATCCCGGCGTGGCCGACGAAGCCAGCCTGCCCACCTTCACCTGGCAGCGCAGCGGCGCCCACGGCGGCCCGGGCCCGTTGGACACCTACGGCTTCGGCTTCGAATACGACAAGCGCATCACCGAAAACACGGCGCTGATCGTCAACGACGGCGCGCTGCTGGCCAGCACGCAGAACGACAAATCCCGCTTCGGCTGGAACGATGTGGTGATCACGGGAAAATGGCAGGCCTATGTGAACGGCCCGCACGAATTCCTGCTCTCGCTCGGTGTGATCCGCGAGCTGGGCCACACCGGCACGCAGCATCTGGGAGCCGACGAATACGGCTTCACCGAGCCCACGCTGTATTTCGGCAAGGGCCTGGGCGATTTGCCGATCGGCGCCGCGCGCGCGTTCGCCATCACCGGCGAAATCGGCTACAGCATTGCGGACAAGGAACTGAAACAGTTGCCGGCGCCGCCGCTGAGCGTGCCCAATGCCACCATGGCCAGCATGGCGCTGTTCAACAACGGCTACAGCAACCGCTGGAGCGGCGGGCTTTCGTTGCAATACAGCATCCCGTACCTGGTGTCGCAGGTGCGCGATTTGCCGGTGGGCGATTTCCTGCGGCATGTGGTGCCCATTGTGGAGGTCGCGTGGTCGTCGCCGGCCACCAGCCCGAGCAACCTGCCGACGCAGGCGGTGGTGGCGCCGGGCGCGATCTGGATCGGCAGTTGGTGCCAGGTCGGCGTCGAGGCGCTGATCCCGGCCAACCGCGCCAGCGGCACGAATGTCGGCGTGATCGCGCAGTTCCACGTGTTCTTCGACGACCTGCTGCCGGATTCGCTCGGCAAGCCGTTGTTTTGACGCAATCCTCCGAAGGAGGGGTGAGAATGCAAAAATATTTCGTTTCAGGTTTGCTGCTGCTGCCGCTCGGCGCATCCGCGCACGCCTTGCTGCAGCACGCGGAACCGGCCGTGGGCAGCACCGTCAGCGCGTCGCCGGCAACCCTCGCCCTTGAGTATTCCGAGGGTATCGAGCCGCTGTTCTCGCACGTGACCGTCACCGACGCGGCCGGATCCCGCGTGGACCGGAACGATCTGCACACGGCGCCCGACGACCCGAAGCGGGCCGTGATCGGGCTGCTGCCGTTGCGGCCCGGCACCTATCGCGTGGAATGGCACATGGTCTCGGTCGATACGCACAAAACCGAGGGCAGCTTCACCTTTTCGGTTGGACCATGAGATGCCGCCGTTCCGGATCGATGGTGGGCTCGCGATGGCGCTGGCGCGGGGTTTGGCCGATGGCGGCCTGATCCTGGCGTTCGGCGCACTGCTCCATGCGCGCTTTGTTGCGCCCTCAACGATGGAGGCCGAAACGCATCGGGCGCTGCGGCGATGGGCGGGCGCCAGTATCGCGTTCGCGCTGCTGGCGGCGGCGGCTTGGCTGGCTCTGGAGACGCAGTCGCTGGCCGGCGGGATTTCGGCGCCGGCGCTGCGGGCAGTGCTCGGCGGCACGCGGTTCGGCCATCTGCTGCTGGGGCGGGCGGCCTTGCTGGCTGGCGCCTGGCTGGTGTGGCGGCTCGGCTTCGGTGTCGCCGCCTGCCTGCTCGCCGGCGCGGCGCTGGCGTCCGCGGCAGGGCTTTCGCACGCGGCGGCGATGGGGCGGCCGGTCTGGCTGGGCTCGTTGCTGCTGCATCTGCTCGCGGCCGGCGCCTGGATCGGCGGCCTGGTGCCGCTGTGGCTGGTGTTGCGGCGCGAGTCGATTGCGGTTGCGGAACTGACAGCCCGGCGCTTTTCCGCGCTGGGCTTCGTGTGCGTTGCGGTTCTGCTGGCCACCGCCGCGTTGCAGGGGCTGGTGCTGGTGGGAAGCTGGCGGGGGCTGTTCGGCACCGATTATGGCTGGATGGCGCTGGCCAAGGCCGCCGGCTTCGCGGCCATGCTGGGTCTTGCCGCCCGCCACCGTTTCCGGCTGATGCCCTCGATGCGCGTCAACACCGCGATGGCCGGCACGCTGCGCCGGTCGGTGCTGGCCGAGCTCGCGGTCGGCGCCGCCGTGGTGCTGGCGGCCGGGCTGCTGGCGCAGATGGAACCCGCGATCCACCAGGTTCCAGGCGGCGGGGCCATGCGGAATATGCCGATGTAGCCGGACATGTCTCTACCGGCGGTCTCGACAGCGGGGCAGACGCCGCCACATGAATGGCCGGAATCCGCGGAGGGACCGGGACCGCAATGACCGGCGCGATTACCGTGGCCGCGCCGCCGGCTCCGCCCGGGCTCTATGCGGTGCAGCCCGCGCGCACCGCGGTGGTGTTCCACCTGCGGCTTCTGGGGATGTTTCCGGTGGCTGGCGCGTTTGCCGATGCGAGTGGCGAGTTGCGGCTGGATTTGCAGCACCCGCAGGCAATTTTGCTCTCGGTGCGCGTGAAGGTGGCGGCCGTGCACGCCTCCAGCCGGTTTTTCGCCGACCAGCTCCGGTCGGCGCGGTGGCTGGACGCGGCGGCTTATCCGGACATGCGTTTCGTCTCGCACAGCATTTCGTTCACCGCGCCCGGCCAGGCGCTTGTGCGCGGCGAGCTGACGCTGCATGGCGTGACCCGCGAGCTGACGCTGCACGCCACGTTCCGCGACAGCGGCGACGACCCGGTGACGCGCCGATACCGGCTGGACTTCGTGGCCGAGGCGGGACTGCGACGTAGCGATTTCGGCATGAAAGCGCTGCTGCCGGTGCTGAGCAACGACGTGCGGCTGACGATGCAGGCGGAATTCGAGAAGGAGTGAGGCATGGCGGCGGTGGCGGGCGGCGGCGAATTTCCGGTGCGGCGGATCTATTGCGTTGGCCAGAATTATCGTGCGCACGCGCTGGAGATGGGCAGCCGGCCGGACCGCGAATTCCCGTTCTTCTTCGCCAAGCCCGCCGACGCCATCGTGCCGGATGGCGGCACCGTGCCCTACCCGCCGATGACGGCGCGGCTGGAGCACGAGGTGGAGCTGGTTGTGGCCATTGGCGACGACGGGACGGAGGTGTCGGCAGATGCCACGAACGCGCTGATCTTCGGCTATGCGGTGGGGCTGGATCTGACGCGGCGGGATCTGCAGGCCGATGCCAAGAAGGCGGGCCGGCCCTGGGACATGGCAAAGGGGTTCGACCACTCGGCGCCGCTGGGGCCCATCCTGCCCGCGGCCCGCGCGAGCGCCATGACCGCCGGAGCGATCTGGCTGGAAGTGGCCGGCGCGCGGCGGCAGAGCAGCGATATATCGGAAATGATCTGGAAAGTGCCGGAGATCGTCTCGGAGCTTTCGCGTTATGTCGGGCTGCGGTGTGGCGACCTGATTTTCACCGGCACGCCCGAGGGAGTGGGGCCGGTGGCGCGCGGCGATGCGCTGCTGGCGCACGTGGACGGGTTGCCGGAACTGCGGGTGCGCATCGCGTAGCCGTCTGTCCGGCGTTATTCCCGTTGCGCTGCCCCACCGCTGCGCCATCATCTGGCGGATGCGGTGTGGCGCAAGATGATGGATGGCGGCAGGCCCCTATGCCCGGCTCCTGGCTTTGTATTGCGGGCGCCTGGCCGGCAGGCCGGCCGGCTGATCCTGGCCTCGCCGCATTCCGGCCATGACTACGATCCCGATTTCATCGCCACCGCCCGGCTGGACCGGGAGACGCTGCGGCGCAGCGAGGACAGCTTTGTCGATGAAATCTTCGCGGCGGCCCCGGATCTGGGCGTGCCGCTGCTCGAGGCCCGGTTCCCCCGGGCCTTTTGCGATGTGAACCGGGAGCCGTGGGAACTCGATCCGCTGATGTTCGAGGATGCGCTTCCGGCATGGGTGAACACTTCCAGCCCGCGCGTGGGCGCCGGTCTGGGAACGATCGCGCGGGTGGCGGCCAATGGCGAGGCGATCTACGGCGTGCGGCTGCCGTTCGCGGAGGCCGAACGGCGGGTGCGGGTGCACTGGCAGCCCTATCACGCGGCGCTGCGGGCGCTGATCGACGAAACCCGGGCGGGTTTCGGTGCCTGCTGGCTGCTCGACTGCCATTCGATGCCGGCGCACGCGATCGGCGCGCGAAGGCCGGCGCCGGAGATTGTGCTGGGCGATGCGCATGGCACGTCGTGCGCGCCCGGCATGGTGCGGCTCGTGGAAAGCTGGCTGGAGGCGCATGGCTACCGGGTAGCGCGCAACGATCCGTATGCCGGCGGTTACGTCACCCGGCATTACGGCCGCCCGGAACAGGGCGCGCATGTGCTGCAGATCGAGATCGCGCGGTCGTTGTACATGGACGAGCGGGGCATGGCGAAGCATGAGGGCTTTGCGCGCGTGGAGCGCGACATGGCGGCGCTGGTGGCCATGCTGGCCCGGCTGGATTAACCGGGGCGAAAGCGGGGCGCCGCAGATTGCGGCCGATGCGAACTGCCGGCCTGTTTGTGTTGCCTTGGCTGCTGGGGGCGCCAGCGGTGGCGCAGCCGGGGCCGGCGTCGCTGTGCCGGGCGGCCATTGCCGCGGCCGAGGCCGGCACCCGCATCCCCGATGCGTTTCTCTCGGCGATCGGCCGCGTGGAATCCGGGCGGGCGGACGCCGATGGCGCGGTGGCCCCCTGGCCATGGACCGTGAATGCGCAGGGCCAGGGTCATTTCTACGATACCAAGGCAGAAGCGGTGGCCGCGGTGCAGGCGTTTCAGGCGCAGGGCGTGCGGTCCATCGATGTCGGCTGCTTGCAGGTGAACCTCGCGCAGCACCCGGATGCGTTCGCCTCGCTGGAACAGGCGTTCGATCCGGCGGCGAACGCCGCCTATGCCGCGCGCTTTCTGCAGAGCTTGTTTGCTCAGACCGGCAGTTGGCCGCTTGCGGCGGCGGCATATCATTCGCAAACGCCCGGGATCGGCGCCGATTATCAGCGCAAGGTGCTCTCGGAATGGGCCGTGCCCGATCGGCCGGGGCGGCGGCCGCCTTTGACTGCGACCGCCAAGGCGCCGGCCATTTTGGCCACGTTGGCGCCCGAGGCGGCGCCCGAGGCAGCGCCCGGAGTGGGGGCCGCACTGCCGGCGGGCGGCCTGGTGCGGGTTTTGCGTTTGCCGGGCGCGGGCGCCGCCACCTCCACCACGGGGCGCGACCTCGCGGCCTATCGCCGCCTGCCGGTGCGGCTGGCTTCGGTGTTCCGGCCGCGCTGAGTTGGCGTTAAGGAAGCTGCCGGGATCGGCAGCGAGGTTTCGTCATGCGCGGCGTGCTCTGGATTTGTGGCATCCTGGCGCTGGCGCCGGTGGCGTGGTCGAAGGAAGCCCGGGCACAGGAGTCCGCACCCGTGTTGCGCGCCGGGGTGGTGGGCGACACGCCGCCGTTCGTCACCGCCGGTTCAAAGGGCGAGCCGCGTGGTTTCAGCATCGATCTGTTTCGTGCGATCGCGGCGCGCATGCACCGGCAGATCGATTTCACCGTCGCGCCGATGAGCGCGCTGGCGCAGGATCTCACCGACAACCGGCTGGATCTGCTGCCCGGCCCGATTCCGGCAACGCCGGAGCGCTCGGCCGAGTGGTTGTTCACGCAGGGCTATGTTTGGTCGGAGTATCAGTTTGGCACGCGGCCTTCGGTGGAACTGGGCGCGCTCGACAATCTGCAGGGCAGGCGGTTGGCCGTGGAGGAGGGCACCGATTACGCCGAATGGGCGGCGCGGCAATCGGGCAAGCTGGGCTTCACGGCGCGTACCTATGGCTCGCTCGCGGCGGTGTTCGCGGCAGTGCGGCGCCGCGAGGCGGATGCGAGCCTGACCGACAGCGTGACGCTCGCTGCCGCGGCGCGCGGCGGCGGGATTGTGGCCGCGCTCGCGCTGCCGGAAACGCGTACGCAGGACGGGGCGGCGTTTCGCCCGACCGATGCCGAGCTGCGCGACGCGGTGGAGGATGCACTCACCTGCCTGAAACGCAGCGGCGACGTGGCGCGGCTCGCGAAGCTGTGGCTGGGCCGTGAGCCGGGTCCAGAGGATTTGGAAAATCTCGTCGGGCCGGGCTATGGCGTGCCCGGACTTTCCGGCTACGATCCGAAAACGCACAAGATTTCCTGTTAGGGCCGGATGGTTTCTCTGCCGGGATGGCGCTGGGGCGCGCTGGGGATGCTCGCCGTGCTGGCGGGCTGTGCTGCGCCGCACAGGGCGCCGGTGATCAGCGCCGTGCCGTCCGGCCCGGCGCGGGCGCGGCCGACGGCCGTGGTGGATGATCATGTGCCGCCGTTCGCGAACCAGGGTTGGGAACCGTTCTCGCGCGGTGCTGCCGTGGCCGTCGCCGAGCGCGAGTGGCGGGTGTTCCGCATGCCGGTGGACGA
>CAXUEX010000154.1:0-6346 GCA_964250215.1 uncultured Acetobacteraceae bacterium
GTTCGCCGACCTCGGCAATTACTGGCCGGCGGGCATCGGCGGCGGTGGTCGGCCCTGGGTTATCGAGAACATCACGAGCGGCACGGCGCGCGACGCCGATGTGACGGCGACGCTGACGGCTTCCGACGATCTCGCGAATTTTACGCTCACTTCACTTTCCGGCGGCATGGCGGCGGATGGCATGACGCTGTGGTGGCTGCGGCCGATCCCGCCGATCACGGGGGCGGCCGCAAGGCTGGTGATCGAGGGTCCGGACGCGATCCGCGTGCTGGTCTCGCGCGGCGGCCAGGGCAAGTTGCGCATCGAGAACGGTAGCGTGCGCATCTTCGGGCTGACGGCGAAGGATCAGACCGGCGATATCGACGCACATATTGCGGGCAAGCTGCCGGACGCCCTGGCGTTGCTCAACCACAAGCGGCTGGCGCTGCTCTCGCGCTTTCCGGTGAGTTTCACGGATCCGGCGGGCGACCTGCGCGCCGATCTTAAGCTGCGTCTGCCGCTGGATGTGCACGTGACGATGGCGGATATCGGCATCGGCGCCACAGCCACGCTGGCGAACGTGCATCTGGGGCAGGTTGCGGCCGGGAGAAACCTGGACGATGGCACGCTGAAGCTTTCGGCGAATGCGGACGAGTTGCGGATCGGCGGCACGGCGACCGTGGCGCGGATTCCGGCGGCGCTGGATTTTGCCATGGATTTCCGCGCCGGACCGCCCTCGCAGGTGCTGGAACGGGTGACCGCGAGCGGCACGGCGGATGCGGCGGCGTTGCGCGCGAACGGTCTGCCCGCGCAATGGATCACCGGTGGCACGGCCGGGCTGCGCGTGGCATATGCGAGCCGGCGCGATCTTACCGGCAGCGTCGATCTCGCCGCCGACCTGACGAACGCCACGCTGTCCGCACCGGCCGGGTGGGCGAAGCCGGCGGGGCGTGCGGCGAATGCTTCCGCCACCCTGCTGCTGCGTGGCGGCCAGATGATTGCGGTGCGGGCGCTGCGCGCGGACGGGCCCGGGCTGAAGCTGCGCGGCGAGGCGGAGCGCGGACTGTACGGCAACACGCTGCATATCGAACGCGGCCTGCTGGGCCGCACCGATCTGCACGGCACCGTGGCGCTCCCGCGGCGCGCCGGCGATCCGATCCGGATCGATCTCGCGGGGCCGGCGCTGGATGTTTCGCCGTTCCTGAAACCTTCGGGCAGCGAGCCGGCGGATTCGGAGTCGGTGGGGCCGGCGTGGGACGCTTCGCTGGCAATGGGCAAGGTGTTCCTGGGCCGCAACGAGTCGATCGCGCCGGTGTCGCTGACGGCCGTGAGCGACGGGCGGCGCATCGTGCGCGCGCGGCTGGATGCGGCCTCGGGCGGCGTGCGCGCCAGCATCGTGCCCGCGGCGGGGGGGCGGCATCTATCGATCGCTTCCGCCGATTCCGGGGAGGTGCTGCGGGCGGCCGGGGTGGCAGACAACATACGCGGCGGGCGGCTGCATGTGGAGGCGAGTTATGCCGATGCCGAACCGCACGCGCCGCTTTCCGGCACCGCGACGCTGGACCAGTTCCGGGTGACGGATGCGCCGGCGATCGGGCGGCTGCTGAAAGCGATGACGCTGTATGGCGCGATCGATCTGCTGCGCGGCCCCGGGCTGGGCTTCGCGCGGGCGATCGTGCCGTTTCGCTGGCAGCAGCGGGTGATGCATCTTTCGAGCGCGCGGGCGTATTCGGCGTCGTTGGGGCTCACGGCGCAGGGCGAGGTGGATCTGGCGAACCACACGGCGGATATCGTCGGCACGGTGGTGCCGGCGTATTTCTTCAACCAGTTGCTGGGAAAGTTGCCGCTGCTGGGGCGGCTGTTCAGCCCGGAGAAGGGCGGCGGCGTGTTCGCGGCGCGCTATACGTTGCGCGGACCGTTGCGCGATCCGAAGGTGGGGGTGAACCCGCTTTCGGTGCTGGCGCCGGGGTTTTTGCGGGGGATTTTCGGGCCGGGGTGATTTGTCGGTCAAACGTGTGCACCCTGACCCACCGTCAGAGCGCCTTGCCGGTAGCTCGCTGGACAGCCTCTCGATCGCCTGTTCATCAGCACGGTTACGATCGCGGAACTTCGATTTGGCATCGAACTCGTCTCGGATGCTGGTTAACATGCCGAATTCAACGACCGTCCGGCGCACAAGGTTCGGCCCATGTTTCAGCAACGGGTGCTGCCGATCGATGAAGAAGTGATGCTGAAATGGCATCTGCTGGTCGAGGACGGTCGGAAGTCGGGCCACACGTATTCGCACCCGACCCTCTCATCGCGGCGACTGCGTTGCATCATGGTTTGACGGTTACATCGCGCGATACGGCGGATTTGCCCGCGCGCGTTCCGGTCCTCAATCCGTGGGACGGTGCATGTATTGTATGGCGGAGGCGGAACCGGGGCTCATCTGCCGGTGAGGATGCGCTCCACCAACTGCTTCACCGTAGGAATAAACCCATTCGAGTAAAACGGATCGCTGCCGAAGCGGTAGGCGTTGTGGCCGGCGAACATCAAGTTGCGTTCCAGGGCCGCGGGGTCGTTGCCTTCGTGGCCGATGTCCTGCAACGTTTTCTGAATGCAGAAGCTGCGCGGGTCGGCCTTCTTGCCGGTGGTGTGGTTCTCTTCGTGCTGCGCCCAGTTGGAGAACCGGCAGGTGGAGAGGCAGCCCATGCAGGCGACCTGGTCGGCATTGATCTCGCTGGCTTTTTCGCGGGTTATGAAAATCAGCGTGGTGTCGGGCGTGCGCAGCGCCTCGGTATAGCCTTCGGCCTCCCAGGTTTCGGCGTGCGCGCGGTCGCCGGCGGTGAGATACACGGGGCGCTTGCGCGGGCCGACGCCGAATTCGGCGGTGTGCTCGCCCACCGGTTCCAGCGCATAGGCTACCTGGCGTTCGTTGCGTTCACGCAACTCATGGATAAAGCCGTTGTTCACCGCGCTGGAATAGAAGCCGGTGGGGCTGAAATGGTTGAGGAACACGTCGCCCTCGCGCAGATGCAGCAAGCGCTGCTTCCACGCATCCGAAATCGGGCTTTCCCGCGTCAGCAGCGGGCGCGTGCCGAACTGGAACGCGATCGGCCCCAGCTCCGGATTGTCGATCCAGTCCTGCCATTCCTCCAGGCACCAGACGCCGCCGGCCATGATGATGGGCACTTGATCCAGGCCGAAGGTGCGCATGAGTTTGCGGAGCGCGAGCACGCGCGGAAACGGGTCTTCCGGCTTGTTCGGGTCTTCGCCGTTCGACAAGCCATTATGGCCGCCGGCGAGCCAGGGATCTTCGTATACCACGCCGCCGAGCAATTCGGCGGCGCGGCTATAGGCGCGTTTCCACAGCGCGTTGAAGGCACGGGCAGAGGAGACGATCGGATAGTAGTGGACGTTGAATTTCGCGGCGATGTCGGAGAGCCGGTAGGGCATGCCGGCACCGCAGGTGAGGCCGTGGATAAGTCCGCGCGCGCCTTCCAGCACGCCGGTGATCACGCGTTCGGCGCCCCCCATTTCCCACAGGATGTTGGCGTGCACGCGGCCGCGACCGGCGGCCAGCTCGTAGGCCTGGCGTGCCTGGGCGATGCCGCCGCGAATGGCGTAGGCGATCAATTCCTCGTGTCGCTCCGTGCGGGTGCGGCCGCGATACACCTGCGGCACCGGCCGCCCTTCGTCATCGAAGCTGTCGGCATTCACGGCGCTGAACGTGCCGGCACCGCCGGTATTGGCCCAGTTGCCCGACGACGCCCCGTTCGACACGGAAATGCCCTTGCCGCCCTCCACGAGCGGAAGAACCTCCGTCCCCCCCATAAGTATCGCGTTGATCGCCTTCATAGAGCCCTAAATTCGTGGCGGGGGTGCAAGGGGGCAATGCCCCCCGGCCTTAATCGGCAGCAGCGTCCTCCCGCTCCCGACGGGAGCCGCCTTTCGGCCCCACCTTGTCGGAGATATCCTCTCCCGTTGCCTGGTCAACCACACGCATCGAAAGTTTCACCTTTCCCCGATCGTCGAAGCCCAGGCATTTCACGCGCACGCTGTCGCCGACATTGACCACATCGTTGGTTTTGTTCACCCTGCCCTGGGCAAGTTCGCTGATGTGCACAAGGCCATCGCGCGAGCCGAGGAAGTTCACGAAGGCGCCGAAATCGGCGGTTTTCACCACCTTTCCGGTGTAGATGGCGCCTAGCTCCGGCTCGGCGACGATACCGCGGATCCAGTCGATGGCTTTCTGCGCGGATTCCGGGCTGGTGGCGGCGACCTTGATCGTGCCGTCGTCCTCGATGTCGATCTTGGCGCCGGTCTGCTCGACGATTTCGCGGATCACCTTGCCGCCGGTGCCGATCACCTCGCGGATCTTGTCTTTCGGCACGTTGATCACCGTGATGCGCGGCGCCGTGGCGGCGACCGACGTTCTCGATCCGGTCAGGGCTTTCGCCATCTCACCCAGGATATGCATCCGGCCGTCGCGCGCCTGATCCAGCGCGATGCGCATGATTTCCGGCGTGATGGACGTGATCTTGATATCCATCTGCAAGCTGGTGACGCCCTGATCCGTGCCGGCGACCTTGAAATCCATGTCGCCGAGATGGTCCTCGTCGCCCAGGATGTCGGAGAGCACAGCGAAGCCGCGATCTTCCTTGATCAGCCCCATAGCGATGCCGGCGACGGGCCGGGTGAGCGGCACGCCGGCATCCATGAGCGCGAGCGACGTGCCGCAGACCGTTGCCATACTGGAACTGCCATTGCTCTCGGTGATTTCCGAAACCACGCGCAGGGTGTACGGAAAATCGGTCTTCGTCGGCAGCAGCGGGTGCACGGCGCGCCAGGCGAGCTTGCCATGTCCGATCTCGCGCCTTCCGGGGCTGCCCATGCGCCCTGCCTCACCCACCGAATAGGGCGGGAAATTGTAGTGCAGCATGAAGTTCTCGCGGTATTCGCCCTCGAGGCTGTCGATCATCTGCTCGTCCTGGCCGGTGCCGAGCGTGGCGACGCAGAGCGCCTGGGTTTCGCCGCGCGTGAACAGCGCGCTGCCATGGGCGCGCGGCAGCACACCCACTTCGGCGACGATCGGGCGCACGGTTTTGGTGTCGCGCCCGTCGATGCGCTTGCCGGTCTCGAGGATCGCGTTGCGCACGATGTCGGCTTCGAGATCCTTCAGCATCGGCTTGGCCGCGTCCGCGGCAAGGCCCTCGGCGGCCAGCGTCTCGGTCACCGCCTTCTTGGCCGCGCCGACCTTCGCATATCGCTCCTGCTTCACCTGTTCCTTGTAGGCTTCGGCGATCGCGGTGCGGCCCAGCGCGTCGATTCGGTGTTTCAGCGCGGTCTCGGCCTCGCTCGGCTCGGGCAGCGCCCAGGGTTCGCGCGCCGCGTGTTCGGCGAGTTCGATGATGGCCTGGATCACCGGCTGGAATGCGGCGTGGCCGAACGTGACGGCGCCGAGCATGATTTCCTCGGACAGCTCGCGCGCCTCGCTCTCCACCATCAGCACGCCCTCGGCGGTGCCGGCGAGCACCAGATCGAGTGCCGCGGCTTCCATCTGCGCTACCGTGGGGTTCAGAATATAAGCGCCGTCCGCGTAGCCGATGCGCGCCGCGGCGACGGGGCCGAAGAACGGGATGCCCGAGAGCGTGAGCGCCGCGGAGCAGCCAATCAGCGCGACGACATCGGGGTCGTTCTCCATGTCGTGGCTCAGCACGGTGGCGATCACCTGCACTTCGTTGCGGAAATTCGCCGGGAACAGCGGCCGGATGGGGCGATCGATTAGGCGGCTGACGAGGGTTTCGTTCTCGCTCGGCCGGCCTTCGCGCTTGAAGAAGCCGCCGGGGATGCGGCCGGCGGCGAACGCCTTTTCCTGGTAGTTCACGGTGAGCGGGAAGAAATCCTGGCCGGGCTTGGCGGTCTTCGCGCCGACCGCCGTGCACAACACAATGGTGTCGCCGTAGCTGGCGAGCACGGCGCCATCGGCCTGGCGCGCGATCTTGCCGGTTTCGAGCACGAGCTTCCGCCCGCCCCATTCGAGTTCCTTGCGGAAATAGTTAAACATTCGCACCTTCTTGGTTCATGGTTGGTGGGGTGCGCGGGCAGGCGTCTCGGACGGCATGGATGGGCTGTGCGCGGGCACAGCCGGGAGCCATGTGGTCGGAGGCGCCCTTCGGCGCTTCTTCAAGATCGTCGGCCGTGCGGCGGCGGGCGGGCGCCGCCCGGGAAACAACGCGCCCGCCCCCGCGCCCGCCCCGCCCCCCACGCTCGTGCCAAAGCTCCAGCGCCTCACGATCAAGCAGGAGCTGGCCGCCGCCAAGACCCAGCCCACGGTCGCGCAGAACTGCTGACCCCCAGGCCCGTTCGCGGGCCCCCCTCAGCG
>CAXUEX010000155.1:0-6292 GCA_964250215.1 uncultured Acetobacteraceae bacterium
GCGGGGGGGGGGGGGGGGCGGGCCCCCCCTATGGTGGGGGGGGGGGGGCGCCCGTGGGCCCCACGCCGGCCGCGGCGGGCCTGGCGCCCCGAAGATGCGCTGCCCGCCATCCGCTATCTCGTGGAAGCGGTGCCGGCGCGCGCGCTGCCACCCCGGCGGCAACCCGTGTGGCAGCGCGCGGAAGATCGCGCCGTGTGGGTGCTGAACCTCTTCGTGGCGCTGGAAGCCCGGCAGGCGGCGCGACCTGGCCCGTGACCATCTGGCACTGGCTTTCGGTTGAACTGCTTGTGATCGCTTTTGCCATCTGGGAAATCTGGAAACTCCGGAAAGAGAAGTGATTCTTCTTTTTTAAAGAAAAAGAAGCAAAAAACTTTCTTCCATTTGCGCGAGCGGCCGACCGAGCGACAGGACATGAAAGTTCTTTGGTTCTTTCTTTCAAGAAAGAACAAAAACACTTCCTTCCGGCCCGCGTTGCGCCCCCGAACACGCGGAGTCACCCATGGACACGATCAACCGGGAAATCGAATTCGAGCGCGGCGCCGGCGGCGAGACGCACCAGCGTGCCGGCGGCGCCCCGCCCGCACTCACCACCCAGCAGGGCGTGCGCGTCGCCGACGACCAGAACACGCTTCGCGTCGGCCCGCGCGGCCCGGCGCTGCTGGAAGATTTCCACTTCCGGGAAAAAACCTTCCATTTCGATCACGAACGCATCCCGGAGCGCGTGGTACACGCCCGCGGCTACGGCGCGCACGGCTATTTCGAAACCACCGACGCCATCGCCGATCTCACCCGCGCCCACCTGTTCCAGAAACCCGGCACCAAAACCCCGGCCTTCGTCCGCTTCTCCACCGTCGCCGGCAGCCAAGGATCGGCCGATCTCGCGCGGGACGTGCGCGGCTTCGCGGTAAAACTCTATACCCAGGAAGGCAACTGGGACATCGTCGGCAACAACATCCCGGTGTTCTTCATCCAGGATGCGATCAAATTCCCCGATCTGATCCATTCCGTGAAGCCGGAGCCCGACCGCGGCTTCCCGCAGGCGCAAAGCGCGCACGACAATTTCTGGGACTTCGTCTCGCTCACGCCGGAATCGGTCCACATGCTGCTGTGGCAGATGTCGGACCGCACCATCCCGCGGTCCTTCCGCTTCATGGAAGGCTTCGGCGTGCACACTTTCCGGCTGGTGAACGCGGAAGGCAAGTCGCACTTCGTGAAGTTCCACTGGAAACCGAAACTCGGCCTGCAATCGGTGGCCTGGAATGAGGCATTGAAAATCAATGGCGCCGACCCCGATTTCCACCGGCGAGATTTGTGGGATGCCATCGCCAGCGGCGACTTCCCGGAATGGCAACTCGGCCTGCAGATTTTCGACGAAGCCTTCGCTGAAAAATTCCACTTCGACGTGCTCGATGCCACGAAGCTCATCCCGGAGGAAGACGTGCCCGTGCGCATCGTCGGCCGGCTGGTGCTAGACCGTAACGTGGATAATTTCTTCGCCGAGACCGAGCAGGTGGCGTTCTGCACGCAGAACGTCGTCCCGGGCATCGATTTCACCAACGATCCGCTGCTGCAAGGCCGCAATTTCTCGTATCTGGATACGCAGCTCAAGCGGCTTGGCAGCCCGAACTTCACCCACATCCCGGTGAACGCGCCGAAATGCCCGTTCGCGAACTTCCAGCAGGACGGGCACATGACCACGCGCCACCGTAAGGGGCGCGTGAACTACGAGCCGAATTCCTGGGAGACGGATAGCGGCCCGCGCGAAAGCCGCGACGGCTACCAGAGCTTCGCCGCCGAAGAGAGCGGCCAAAAGCTGCGCGCCCGCCCCGAACGCTTCGCCGACCACTATAGCCAGGCGCGGCAATTCTACATCAGCCAGACCCCGCCCGAGCAGACGCACATCAAGGACGCTTTCGTATTCGAACTCTCCAAGGTCGAAACACTGAAAATCCGCGAGCGCGTGGTGTCCCACCTGCGCAACGTCGATCACGGCCTGGCCGAGAAGGTGGCGAAAGGTCTCGGACTAAAACAAATGCCTGAGGCCGCGGTGCCGGCGCGCGAGCCGGTATCGAACCTGGCGAAATCGCCGGCGCTCAGCATCGTGGAAAATGGGCCGAAAAGCTTCCACGGCCGCAAGCTGGGCGTGCTGGTCAGCGACGGCGCCGACGCTGCGCTGCTCACCGCGCTCGCCGATGCCTGCAAGGCAGCGGGCGCCAACATCGAGCTGATCGGCCCCGCCGTGGGCGGCATCACCGCAAGCGATGGTTCGCACGTGCCGGTGAAACAGCGCGTGAACGGCGGCCCGTCGGTGCTATACGACGCCGTGGCCGTGGTGCTCTCCGAAGCCGGCTGTCGCCTGCTTTCGCAGGAATCGACGGCCAGGGATTTCGTCAACGATGCCTACGCACACGCGAAATTCATCGCCTACGCGCCCGATGCCAAGCCGCTGTTCGATCGGGCCTGCATCACCGAAATGGATGGCGGAATCGTCGCGCTAAACGGCGCCGGGGATGCGAAAAAATTCATTCACGCCGCCGGCAAGCTACGCTTCTGGGAACGGGAGATGAAAACCCGGGTGGTGTAGCCGCCCGCCATCCGGCCGGCTCGGACCCGTCGCGCTCAAACGCCGAGCACCACGTCGTCCCGCACCGGCCGCCGGCTGAAAAACGCATCGCGATCGGTCTCCAGCCGCAATGCGTCGCCGCGCGCTTGCAACACCTGCTTGCGCGTCAACAGCCCAACCAATTTGCCGGTGGCGGGATCCATCACCGGCAGCCGCCCCTGGCCGGTTTGCAGCATGGTCTGCACCGCCCTCGCCAGCGTCTCTTCCGGATGCGCAACACCAATGCCCGCATCGGAAACCCGGTCGCCGAGCGTGTCGGTCGTCGCGGCTTCCGTCTGCCAGCGCAAGGCATCGGCACGGCTCACCAAGCCCGCCGGGCGTCCGCCCGCATCCAGCACCGGAAAGATGCGGTGCTGCCCGCGCTGCAGCTCGGCAACCGCCTGCGTCACCGGCATCTGCGCCGGCAGCGTCTGCACCTCCCGCACCATCACATCCTGCACGCGCGCCAGCTCGAACGGATCCACCCCGTACTCGCGCGTGATGTGCTGGCCGCGGCGGGCAATCTTCTCGGTCAGCACTGAACGTTTCATTAGCAGAACTGTAACCGCGAAGCCAGCCACCGAAGCTGCCAGCACGGGCACCAGCGCCTGCATGTTGCCGGTGAGTTCCACCGCGAACACCGCCGCCGTCAGCGGCGCGCGCATCGTGCCGCCCAACATGGCCGCCATGCCGAGCAACGCCCAGAAACCGGGCGCCCCGGGCAGCATCTGCCCCACGATCCAGCCCGTCGCACCGCCGAAAATCAGCAGCGGCGCCAGCACGCCGCCCGAGGTGCCGGAGGATAGCGAAATCAGCCAGATCGCGGCTTTCACCAGCAGAATCGCCACCACGGTCCGCAGCAGCAGATGGCCGTTCAGCAGATCGGCGATCACGTCATAGCCCACGCCCAGCGCCCGCGGCTCGATCAGGCCGCCCGCGCCCACCGCCAGGCCGCCGATTGCGGGCCACCACATCCAGTGGATCGGCAGCCGCTCGAGCGCATCCTCGGTGGCATAAAGCAGCTTCGTGAGCAGACCGGATTGCAGCCCAAGCAGAATGCCGATACCGGCGCTGGCCGGAATGCCCCACCACGGCAGCGCCGGCACCGCGGCAAAGGGAAACAACGGGCCAGCGCCGAACATCAGCGGCCGCAACGCGATGGCGGTGAGGCAAGCGACCGCCACAGGAATGAAGCTGCGCGGCCGCCATTCGAACAGCAGCAATTCCACCGCCAGCAGCACCGCGGCGATCGGCGTGCCGAAAATTCCCGTCATGCCCGCCGCGGCGCCCGCCACCAGCAGCGTCTTGCGTTCCGCCGCGCTCAAATGAAAGCACTGCGCGAACAGCGAGCCGATCGCCCCGCCGGTCATGATGATCGGGCCTTCGGCGCCGAACGGCCCGCCGGTGCCAATGGCAATCGCCGAAGCCAGCGGTTTCAGAATCGCAACTTTCGCCGACATCCGGCTGCCGCCGATCAGGATCGCCTCAATGGCTTCCGGAATGCCGTGCCCGCGGATTTTCTCCGAACCGAACCGCGCGAGCAGCCCGATCGCCAGGCCGCCCAGCACGGGTGCCGCGAGCATCCATGCGGTGCGCGGCGCGTGCGCCATGATCGCGGGAGCGCCAGAAATCCGGCCGAACCACACCAAATTCGTAACGAAGGCGATCAGCTTCAGCAGAACCCAGGCCGCCGCCGCGCCGCCGGCGCCCGCCACCAGCGCCATCGCGGCGAGCCACAGCAGCCGCGGGTCGGCCGTGAAATCGGCAAGGTGACGCGTCGGCGTGGCGCGGGCAGGGCTGTGCGAGGCGGACATGCTCGCCATATACATCGAGGCACGACATATTCCAGGGCAGGGAAGGGAGTGTTGCGGCAATGCCAAAGCCGGCCGGGATGCAGGCGGCGCACTATGCCGCGATCGCGGCGTTCCGCTACGAGCTGCGGCAGTTCCTGGCGTTCAGCGAGGCAACGGCGGCCAAAGCCGGGTTGCCAGCGCAGCAGCACCAGGCGCTGCTCGCCATCGCCGGCCACGCGGGCCCCGTGCCGCCCAGCGTCGGCGATCTGGCCCGGCAAATGCTCATCGCGCCGCACAGCGCCGCCGAACTGGTGGCCCGGATGGAAGCGGCCGGGCTGGTGGAGAAACGGCCGTCCAAAACCGACCGCCGGCGTCTGGAACTGCTGCCGACGCGCCGCGCGGTGCGGCTGCTGGCAAAGCTCACGGCCTCGCATTTGCGAGAACTGCGCGTGCTGGAACCCGCGCTCGTACGGGCTCTCGCCAAGGTGGGTCAGGGGTGAAACGCTGCCTAGCCGGCATTGTTCACAAAGCCGTGCGGACGCCCGGAGCACCGATCCGGCAACGGGCCACGCAGTTCTGAACACCGTTCGAGAACTGCCAATGGCAACGAGGTAGCATCATGCGCGGCACCCCCCTTCGCTACCAACCGTCCTTCGAACAGCCCGCGCCGGACGAGGCAGAGACCACGAGAGCGCTCACCGAAGCCATGCGCGGCATCGTCGAGACCACCGCGCAGGATTACGGCCGCGCGGTGCGCAGCGTGCATGCGAAAAGTCACGGCTTGCTGAAGGGCGAATTGCGCGTGCTGGCGAATCTGCCGGAGGAGCTGGCGCAAGGGGTGTTCGCCGACGCCCGCACCTATCCGGTTGTTCTGCGGTTCTCGACGAATCCGGGCGATATTCTGGATGATAGCGTATCCGTGCCGCGCGGGCTGGCGATGAAACTTGTCGGCGTTTCGGGGGATCGGCTGCCCGGATCGGAAAGCGATGCGACGCAGGATTTCGTGATGATCGACGCGCCGGCCTTTGTTGCGGCAACGCCCAAGGCTTTCCTGGGCACGCTGAAAGCACTGGCAGCGACGACCGACCGCGCGCAATGGGCCAAGAAGGCGCTTTCCGCGGTAATGCGCGGCGTGAAGACGGCGCTGGAGGCTGTAGGCACCGAAAGCGGCACCGTGAAGAGCCTGGGTGGCCATCCGGCCACGAATGTGCTCGGTGAAACCTATTACACGGTCGTGCCGATCCTGTATGGGCCGTATATGGCGAAGCTTTGCCTGACGTCCGTTTCGCCCTCGCTGGCGGCATTGAAGGACAAGCCGGTGACGGTGGCCGGCCACCCGAACGGTCTGCGGGATGCGGTGTCGGATTTCTTCGCGAGCCAAGGTGGCGAATGGGAACTGCGGGCGCAGCTGTGCACCGATCTGGAAGCGATGCCCATCGAGGATGCTTCGGTGCGCTGGCCGGAAAACCAAAGCCCTTATGTGCCGGTTGCCCGGATTGCCGTGCCGCCGCAGCCGGCGTGGAGCGAGGCGCGGTCGGCCGAGATCGACGAAGGCCTGGCGTTCAGCCCATGGCACGGCTTGGCGGCGCATCGCCCGATCGGCGGCATCATGCGCGCGCGCAAGCCGGCTTATGAAATGTCGGCCGGATTCCGCGCCGATCGCAACCATTGCCCCATTCACGAGCCGAAATCGATCGATGCTCTCACCTCCTAACAAACCACGCCCGGTCGCGGCGGGAGCGCTTGCAGGCCTCGCCGCCGGCGCGCTGCTCTCGGCCGCCTGGCTCGCCATGGAAGCCGGAACCGGCGAAACCGCCGAAGTCGTGCGGCTCGGACGGGTCAGCCTGCGCCAGGCAGGGCGGCGGACAAAACGCGAAACCGCGCCCCCCGACGCGGC
>CAXUEX010000156.1:0-6280 GCA_964250215.1 uncultured Acetobacteraceae bacterium
GGACCGGCGCAGCGTGGCGGCCGCGCGCGCCGATGCGGCGCTGGGCGATCGCGCGGCGGCGCTGGCCGATCTGGCCACGGCGCAGAGCGACGCCGCGCTCGATTTGCGCGCCGGGCTGTGCGGTGCAGCGAAGGATTGGCCGGGCGAAGCGGCCGCGCTCCGCCAGCTTGCCATCCGCCGCCTGCCGTCAGGCGAGGGCACGCTCGATGCTGGCCAGCGCGATCTGGTGCTGCGTCTGGCGGGCGCGCTGTCCAACGCCGGAGACATGGCCGGCCTGCACGAATTGCGGGCGGAACAAGGTGCCCGAATGGCGTCCGGGCGGGATGCCGATCTGTTCCGCGTGCTTACCGGCTCGCCGGTGCGGCAGGTCGCCGATCTGCCCCGCGCCGCCGCCGAGCTCGCCGCCGCCCAGGCTGCCTTGCCGGGTGCGGCACAGCCCTGATTTCAGGAACCTGCCACCGCCGCGGATATTTCTCTTGCGTGGGGGGACCCCCCACCCTAAATGCGACCGCCTTGGCCCAAGGGGGCGTTAAGCCCAACAGGCCGTCTGCTGGTTTGGGGGTACGTGATGAACGCACTTGCTCAACTGGGGATGGTCTCGGATTTCCCGAGCAGCAACCAGATGTCCACCGCTTTCCCGACGCATGATGGGGAGGCGAGAACGGATTACTTCGTCGAGCGTGACGGCGAGCGTTTCGCCGGCACGCACCTGCTCGTGGATCTATGGGGTGCCACAAACCTCGACGATCCGGCGCTGATCGATCGCGCGCTGCGGCACGGCGCGGAAGCGGCGGGAGCCACCATCCTGCACAGCCATTTCCACCATTTCACGCCGAATGGCGGCGTGTCCGGCGTGGTGGTGCTGGCGGAAAGCCACATCAGTATCCACACATGGCCCGAGCGGGATTTTGCCGCGATCGACATTTTCATGTGCGGCGCGTGCGACCCGCATAGGGCGATCCCCGTTCTACAGGCCGCGTTCAGCCCGGACCGCGTGAGCGTGGACGAGCAGCGGCGCGGGAAAATGGCGTAAAAACCCAGGGGGCAACGCCCCCTGGCTTTTTTGCATGACCTGGATCAACGAAACCCTGTACCCTGACTGGGGCCAGCGCTTCCGCGTGGTGCGCGAGCTGGCGCGCACGCGCAGCCCATTTCAGGACATCGTGGTTTTCGAAAGCGCCAGCCACGGCCGCGTCATGGTGCTGGATGGCTGCATCCAGATCACCGAGCACGACGAGTTCGTCTATCAGGAAATGATGGCGCACGTGCCGCTGCTGGAACACGGCGCCGCTTCGCGCGTGCTGATCATCGGCGCCGGCGACGGTGGCGTGCTGCGACGCGTGTTGCAACACCGGAACGTCGAGCGCGCGGTGATGGTGGAGATCGACGGCGAGGTGATCCGTCTGTCGAAAGAATTCCTGCCCGCAATCGCCGAAGCTGCCTGGGACGATGCACGCGCCGAGGTGATCGTGGGCGATGGCATCGATTACGTCGCAAAGGCGGAAGATGCCGCGTTCGACGTGATCGTCGTCGACAGCACCGATCCGATCGGCGTCGGCGAGGTGCTGTTCACCGACGAATTCTATCGCGACTGCGCACGCATCCTGGGCCCGAACGGCATCGTGGTGAACCAGTGCGGCGTGCCGTTCATGCAGGCTGGCGAGCTGCGCGACACGAGCCGTCGCCAGGCAAGGTTTTTCCCGCATGTCACGGCCTACGCCGCCGCTGTCCCCACCTATGTCGGCGGCCTGATGACGCTCGGCTTCGCCGGCAAAAGCGGCCGCACCGCAACGCTGGAAAATTTGCGCCAGCGTGCCGAGGCGCACGGCATCCTGGGCACCACGCGCTACTGGTCCCCGGAAGTGCATATGGCCAGCTTCGCGCTGCCGCCGTATATCGCGGAGCTACTGCCGGGCTGATGGCGTCCCGGGGCAGGGGGAGGAAACGGAATGCGAAATCCATTCGGCGCCGTTCTCGCCGCCGCGCTCGCGGCCGGCACAGCATTCGCGGCGCCTCCGCCGCGCCAAGCCACCGTCCATTCGATTGATCGCTCGATCGATCCCACGGCACTCTGCAACGACGGCACCACACCGAAATATTGGTACCGGCCCGGAGTGGGGCAGGGCGCATCGCACTGGGTGATCTGGCTGGAAGGCGGCGGCGAGTGCATCGACCAGCCCTCCTGCGCCGCCCGCGCCACCGATTCCTCCACCGCCCCCTTCGTCACGTCGAACGGCTTCATGGCCGGCCAGGGCTTCGGCCTGCTCTCGTCGCGCCCTGGCATCAACCCCGCGCTCTACGACGCCAACGCCGTGCTGCTGCATTACTGCTCCAGCGACGCATGGTCCGGCCGCAAACTGGCAACCGCGAAACATTTCAACCCGAACGATCCATCTAGCTGGAACTTTGTCGGCAAGCGCATTGCCTTGGCGGCCGTCAAGTCGCTGATCGAGGCGCAACCCGAACTCGCCGCCGCCAAACAGATATTGATCGGCGGCAGCTCGGCCGGCGGCGAGGGCATGACCACCTCGGCCAACGATCTCGTGCCGCTGCTGCCTGCCTCGGCGCAGATCCTGTTTGCCAACGACGCCGGCTTCGCCCTGAACATCGGACAGTTCGATCCCGCCGCCGCCAAACCCTACATCTACGGCGGCTCGCCCAACGCCTTCGATATCGAATTCATGAAACGGCTGAGCTTCTGGAACGCCGGCGGCGATGCGCAGTGCGACGCCTCGGCGCAGACACAGGCGCAACTGGCGCAGTGTTTGCAAAGCGGCTATTTGTTGCAAAACAATTATATCCGGCTGCCGAGCCTGATCACCGAATCGGCGCTGGACACGGCGCAGATCCTGCTCGAGCTCTGCCCCGCGCAGCACGGCATGTGCCAGATCTCCACCAACCCGGCCAGCAAGCCGGGGATATACGCCGCCGCGTTCGCCGCGCGCATGGCGCCGGCGGTCGGCAATACCAGCACGCAATCCGGCTTCACCGGCTTCGTGCCGCAGCAATACGTGCACGAGTTGCTGGTCTGCGATCAGGCATTCGCGGCGGAAATGCCGTTCCCCGGCGGCAAGCTTTCGGCCCGGGATGCGCTCACCGCCTGGCTTGCCGATCCAACCGCACCTATGGTGCTGCACGTCGGCACCGGGCCCGGCGTGCGCGGCAGGCCGATCGCCTGCAATAACAAATAGCGCTCACTCGGCACGCTCCAGTCCCGCCGTCTTTCGCGCGTCCCGCCGCTGGTCGGCGATCAGCGCCGCCAGCACGCCCATTCCGCGCCGCGGCAAGTTGCCCTCCGCCAGCCGCACCAGTTGCTCGTAATACCAGCTCTGCACGCCGAAACCGTTCACCACCTTCACCAGCGCGAACGGCGAGCCGGGCCCGAGCCAACCGGGCCCCACGCGCAATCTGTCCTCCCAGCGCTCCAGCTCCGCGATCTCGCCGCGCAGCAGCCGTATCGGCGCATCCGCATCCACGCAAAGCGGCCGGCCGAGCCCGATCACATCCACCCCGTCTTCGGCAATCGCCGCCGCCATGCCGGAAAGCGTGCGGAACCCGCCCGTCACCATCAGTTTCGCGCGCGCAAGGCTCGCCCGGATGGCCGGCGCGAATTGCTGGAAATACGCTTCGCGCGCGTGTGTGGATGCCGCCATGCGCGGCCTTTCGGGCGGCTCCAAGCCTTCGATGCGCATCATCGCCG
Organism: uncultured Acetobacteraceae bacterium; assembly: GCA_964250215.1. Taxonomy (GTDB): domain Bacteria; phylum Pseudomonadota; class Alphaproteobacteria; order Acetobacterales; family Acetobacteraceae; genus DAIDJM01. The sequence continues at coordinate 3,701 of CAXUEX010000156.1, forward strand.
GCTGTTCGTAACTGCCGCCGGAAATCTCGATCAGGTCCACGCCTTCGTCATCCAGCCAGCGCACCACCATCTGGCTATCTTCCGCGCTGAACCCGCCGCGCTGGAAATCGGCGGAATTGATCTTCACCGAAAGCGGAAAATCCGGCCCCACCGCTGCCCGCGTGGCCCGCACCGCTTGCAGCAGCACGCGCGCCCGCGCCTCCAGCCCGCCGCCCCAATCGTCTTCCCGCAAATTCGCGCGCGGCGAGAGAAACGACGAGAGCAGGTAGCCATGCGCCGCGTGCAACTGCACACCGGTGAAACCGCACTCGCGGCAAACCCGCGCGGCGTGCGCATAGCGTGCCGGCAAGTCCGCGATTTCCTCGGCTTCCATCGGCACCGGCACCCCGAAGCGGCCACCCGGCAGGGAAACCGCCACCGCGGAAGGTGCTTTCGGCTGCGGATTGATCGCCTTCTGCGTCTGCCTCCCCGCGTGCGAGAGCTGCACCCAGGCATGGCTGCCGCCGAACGTGGCGGCCGCCGCGAAACGCCGCAGCGCGGCCAGCGCCGCCGCATCCTCGGTGCCGTCGATTGCCACATTGCCGGCGGCTTCCAGATGCGCGCGATCGATCTGGATATTGCCGGTGATCAGCAGCCCGGCTCCCCCTTCGCTCCACAGCCTGTACAGGCGTTCGTGCAGCACGGTGGCGCGGTTGCGCGCATCGGCGAGGCGCTCGGTCATCGCCGCTTTCGCCAGCCGGTTCGGCAGCACCGCGCCGCACGGCAACGCGAGCGGCGCGGCCAGAATCTCCCTTGCGTTCATTGCGGCGCCGCCAGAACCGGATAGCGCGGCCGGTATCCCGCGGCATCCAACGGCGCCTCCAAATCGGCGCCGATGTCCGGCGCAATCGCCAGCGTCGCGCCATACAAAAATTCCATCATCGCGATCCCCGCCGCCTGCCGTGCCTCGTCCGCATCCAGCGCCTCCATCTTCTGATAAGCCCCCACCAGCGCCGCCGCCGCCGGTCGCAACGGCGCGAACACCCGATCGAACACGGCCTTGTTCCCGGCCGATTTCGTGCTCCATGCGAACAGCGCGTCCAGCACCCGATCATGGCGCTGCCGCAACCACAGCGTCCAGCCACCCGCCTGCGCCTCGCGCAACGCCAGCAGCGGCATGTTCAGCAGCACGAAATCGGTGTCGGCCCGCAACTGGCTGGCATCGCGCAGCGCCGCCGGCCCCAGCAGGGAAGGCGCCGCACTGGCGTTTACCTCCGCCAGCGCCGCCCGCCACGCGCCGAATGCCGGCAGCGCGTCGAAACGCTCCGGCCCCGGCGGCACTTCGTAGGTATCGAACAAGCAAAGCGGCGCGGCAGCGGTGCCCGACACATCCCACACCCCCGCATGCGCGAATTCGCCGGGCGCGGCCGGCGCCGTCGATCCCCACGGGTCTTCGGCGATCCCCAGCAGCCGGCCACGATACCGAAACAGATCGATTGCGCCATAATCGCCGGTCTGCGAGGCATACGCCGAAAACCGGCCGCCCTGGTTCGTGCGGCTCTGCGCCTGAACCAGCTCGGAGAGCGAAAGCGGCCCGATCGCCGGCACGCCGCCCAAATCCAAGCCGCGAGCCCGTATCTGATACAGCCCAAACACGTTGGCTTCGTATAGCGCCACCCTGGCCGCCCGCCCCGGCGCCACTTCAGCGTTCGCCGCACCGTGCGAACCCGCCAGTTCCTCGCCCCCGAACGCGCCGGGATCCACGGTGCCGACGCGCCCTAGCGCCAGGTTCGCCCCGGCTGCCATGGCACGGCAAAGTTCCGGATCCGCTTCAGGCGTCGCGTCCGCCAAACCCCGAAAAATCACATATTGCGCAATCGCTCCGGCCCCCGCCGCCGTGCCGTGCCCCGCCGCCAGCACCCGCCTTCGCACATCGAGTGCCGCCGCTACGCAAGCAAGCGCCGCCGCATCCGCCACCGCCGGCGCGGCCGGCAAATGGCAGGCCGCGTCCAGACCCAGCAACCACCGTGCCTGATCCGCCAGCAGCACATCGCGCCCGAACAGGCCGGCTTCCCGTATGCCGCGGTGGAATTCCCGCAGCATCGCGCGATTGGCCGAAGCCGCTTCGGGGAACCGGCAGATGGCAATCTCGGCCGGCGTCTCGGCTTCGAAACAATTGCTGCTGGCCGCCGCCGCATCCGCACTCACCGGTCCAGCCGCACTCTCCGGCCGCGGCGCCGCCACATGATAGATGCCGCAGCCCGCGAGCAGGCTGGCCAGCAGAAACGGGGCGGCGCGGCGCATCTCGGCCGATCTTTTAAAGCGCATCGCCGTCGGGTGGAAATCCCGCCCGTGCCCTCACGGCCGGAAGATCAGCGTGCCGTGCACCGCGGTATCGCCACCGCCCAGCGCCGGCGGTAGCGGAAACGGGGCCGCCCGCTCGATGGCCGTGCGCGCCGCCTGGTTGATCTCCGGCACCGCGCAGGGATCGATCGCATAGCCGCCCAGCCCGCCAGTCGCCGTCACCCGCACCGTATAATTCACCACGCAGGTGTTCCGCCGGTCCCACGCAAGCTGCGGCTGCCGCTTGCCGGCCAGCAC
>CAXUEX010000157.1:0-6240 GCA_964250215.1 uncultured Acetobacteraceae bacterium
CGGCGCGCATCAGCTCTTGAGCGATGGCGGATCCGATGAAGCCCGTGGCTCCGGTTGCGAAAACACGCATGCGTCATCCTTTCGTTGCTCGGCGGCATTCGGCCGGGGAACGACCAGGCAGCGCCGCACACGGCCGGCAAGACGCCGGTTTGACAGCTAACGCTCGGGCCGCCGCCCGCCGGCAAAGCGGGCTTGCGCGATGACTCACACGGATTGCTGTTCCGCCGGGCCGCCCAACCCGCGCCGGAACGCGGTGGGGGTGAGTCCGCTGTGCCGGCGGAAGGCTGCAGCGAACTGGACGGTGCCGCCGTAGCCTGTGCGGCTGGCGACCTCGGCTACCGGCAGGTCGCTGCCGGCGAGCAGCCGGCGCGCCGCCTCCATCCGCTCATGGACGACAAAGGCGTGGGGGGACCGGCCGGTACGTTTCCGGAATAGGCGCGAAAAGTGGAACTTGCTCATGGCAGCCTCGGAGGCGAGCTCGTCCAGCGTGAGCGGCTCGGCAAAGCGGGCCCGCACAAGGGCCAGCGCGCGGGATAGCCTCCGGTCGCCAAGCCGTTCGCTGCCGGGATCGGCGTTGTGCGGATCGGCCCCGCCGTGGACGACCAGCAGGTGCGTGGCTAGCCAGTGCACCGCATGCTGCGCGTAAAGGTCCGTGGCACCAGCGTCCAAGGCGGCCAGCAGCGCCCCAACCGTGGCGGCGATCGCCGGGTCCTCTACCACCAGCGCCGATAGGGACCGGCAGGAGGACGCCTGCCCGGCCCGGCGCAGCGCGTCCGCCGCCTCCTGCAGCGTCAGTTGCGGCAGAAACAGGTGCGCCAGCTCGAACGGCTCGTCGCAGAACGAGCGGATGCGGTCCGCCTCGCCGCCCGCCGTCATGCCCGCCGAACCGGGCCCGTAGTTCGCCGACGACCAAGCCCCGTGCTTGAGCACCTCGACACGCTGCCGTCCACCGGTCTGAACAACCAGATGGACGTCCGGGGTGGGCCGCAGCTGGAAGTCCCTGGCCGCCTCCTCGCACCGGCGCTGTTCCAGCAGCGCCGCCGTCCAGCCCGACCCGGCGCTGCTGCGCAGCAGGCGTGTGCTCAGCGAGCGCTGATTGTCGAGGCTGGCATCGTTGAACAATGGGCCCTCCGGAATCCCGGTGAAACATGCGGTCAGGCGGCACGGTTCCTGCCCCCGGCGGCGATGAAACCCGCTTGCCGCCGCATCAAACGACACACCGGTGAAGGTGCCGGCCGCGCGGGCCAAGTCGTGGCCCACCATCGCCGCTGGGGAGAGCACCGTGGACTGCGTCGCTCAGGGTGGGGCTCAGGGTGGGGGGCAGGGCTGCAAGGCCTGCTGCATCCGGTCGGCAAGCGCCGCGAGCGCCCGGTCCATGGCGGCGGCCGGATCGGACCCGGGTGCGGCGGGGAGCTGGATGGTCTCGGCGCGCGTGAGATCGGCGTTGCCGGTCGCGTCACGCAACGTCCAATCCGCCTGCAACATGACCGGGCCGGCCTTGGCGGCGGCGAAGATCTGCAGCACCGCTTCGATACGCTCGGCGTTCGGCGGCACGGGATCGCCGGGCAGGAGCACCGTGCGGGGGCTCAGGCGCAGCCGCAAATCCTCGGCAAGCGTGCGTTGGACCATTTCGTCGAGTGGGCCGGCCCAGCGTTCGTGGCCGGAGATGTCGAGCCGGTCGGGGCCAGCCAAGCGAACGATTTCAGCGCGGTCCAGCGCGCCCGGCAGCAGCACGTGGGCGACGGCGAGCGGGGGCTTGTTGCAGGTGCGGGCTGGGTTGCCCGATCTGGCCGGCAATAGCGGCGCGAGCGAATAGAAGCTGGTGGGCGTGCCGCCGCAGCCAGCCAGCAGCAGCAGTAACGGAAGCAATGGGCCTGACGCCTTCACGGCGTGGAACTCCGGCCGAGCAGCAGCGAGCCCGGGTGGCGATCGAGATAATCCGCGAGTTCGCGCAACGAGCGGGCGGCGCGGGTGATTTCGCCGAGCGCCTCGGGCAACCCGGCAGCGCCGGGAGCGCTCGCGGCGCTGCCCTGGGCCGACAACATATCATGCGCGGCGGAAAGAGATTGCTGCGCTTCGGCAACCGTTTGGCGCAGCTCGGCGAGCGCGGGCGGCAGATCGGTCTTTGCTTCCGCCGCGATGCGCTGCAGGCTGGCACTGGTGCGATCGAGATGGCGAATCGTGTCGATCAACGCGGGGGATTGCGTCAGGCGGGCGATGTGGCCCGAGATTTCCTGCAGATTGTCGCCGATGCGCGTGAGCGGCATGGCATCCACCTTGGCCAGCATCTGGTTCACCCCGGTCATCACGCCGGAAATGCCGCCGCCGCCTTCGCGCACCGGCACTTCCGGAACCGGCCCGTTGCCGAGCGTGCCCGGTGGGCCGGGCGTGACATCGAGCGCGATCTGCTGGCCGCCGACCACCGGCGGCGAAGCGGTGAGCTCGGCATGCAGCCCGGCTTCGATCAGGCGGCGGAGCATGTCGTCGATCTGCGGGCGCGGCGCGGTCCAGCTTCCGGTGGTGCGGGGGATGCGGCGCGGATCGACCGCGAAGACCGTGGCGACCTGCATGCGGCCGGCGGCGGGATCGTATTGCAGCGAGGCTTGCGTAACGGAACCGACCCGTTCGCCAAGCAGCGTGACGGCGCCGCCGGGTTTGGGAACGCCGCTGGCCTGATGGAACACGGCACGATAGCGCACGCTGTCGGGGCCGGGCGCGCTCTCGGCTTCGTCCTGGCCATCGTAAAGCGGGAACACCTGACCGGGTGCCGCCGCACGGCTCGATCGGTCGCCGCCCGGCGTGTCGAACGCGATGGCGCCTTCGAACAGGGCGGGAATGGATTGGAACTGGATCGAAGTGCCGCCGCCGGTCTGCGAGAGCTGCACCGGGCCTGCATTCCAGAAGCGCGTATCGGCGCGGACGAAGCGGTCGTTCGGGCGATCGACGAAGATGTCGATATCAAAACCACCTTTTGCGGCGAGGCGGGTGGAGACGACTTTGCCGACCTGCTGATCGAGGCGATACAGTTTCGTTCCACGCTGAACGCGGCCCAGCTTGGCGACGTGCAGCACGAACGACGTTCCCTGGGCTGCGAAGGGCAGAGCGGGTGGATCGGCGCTGCCCGTGTAGCGTTGCTGCTTGCGGCCGGGAGCGGGATAGATGCCGACTTTCACGCCGCTGATCAGCGCCTGGATGGAGGCGGGATCGGACAGGCTCGGATTGGCGCCGATGATCCAGAATTTGGTGCCCGGGCCAAGGTGACCCGCCATATCGGCGCGCAGGCTTATCGTCGCCTCGAGATGCCGGAGATCGGGCTCGAGCTTCACGTCCTCGACCTGTCCGACCTTCAGATCCTGGAAGGTCACATCGGTATCGCCGGCGCGGAGGTTAGCGATGGCGGGGAACAAAACGTGCACTTCCGGACCGCTTTGCGTAAAGGCGCGCAACGCGAGCCAGAGCACAATGGCGAGCGCCGCGATCGGGACCGACCAGATCCAACCGGGCCACCAGCTGCGGCGATGCTGCGCCTGCGGCAGCTCCTGCTGTGGCGCGGTCATGCGGGCACCCCGTCCCACAGGCGCCGCGGATCGAAGGCGCGGGAGGCGAACATGGTGAGGACAACGACCGCCAGCAGCGCCGGCAAACCGAGATTGACGCGGGCCGTGGCGAGCTGGCCGAACTGGATCAGCGGCAGATAGACGGCCACCGTGAACACATCCATCGTGGACCAGCGTCCGAGTTCGTCGATCACGCGGTAGAACCGGGTTTTCAACACCAGGTGCCGCGAGGAACGGCGCCGGACCGAAACCCATAGCCAGAGCATGCCGGCCAGCTTCACGAACGGGATCGCAATGCTGGTGGTGAATACGCAGCCGGCGAGGAACCACAGATTGGCCTGAACAAGCTTCATCACCGCCGAGAACAGCGTGTGCGGCGACGTGCCGCCGATCCAATCGAGCGTGCTGAGCGGAAACAGGTTGGCGACCGGATAGAGCAGCAGCCCGGCGCAGGTGAGCGCCAGGGCGGCTTGCATGGCGCGTGGCGCCCGGCGCGCCACGTGCCGACGGCATCGCGGGCAGGTTTGCGGTGCCGCTGTGTCGCGCAACACGAAGCCGCAGCTTGGGCAGGCGAGGCCGTCGGCGCCGGACTCCGAACGCGGTGGCAGGGCGCGCCAGACGCGGCGGCGGTCGATGGAGGCGCGGGTCAGCATGGCCGTAAAGGCCGCGGCCACATAGCACCAGCCGCCCGGGCCGATGGCCACGTTCGCCCGTGCGGCGAGCCGGCTGTAGCCGATGGCGACGCCGATCAGGAAAACGTCGGGCATGGCCCATTGGTCGAACGTTTCGGCAACGCGAAAGGCCAAGCCTGTCCAGCTTCGTGGCCGTCGCCGCAGCACCGCGATCAACACCGCGGCAAGCAGACCGAAGCGGAGGAATGGGAACAGCACGACGAAAAGCGCCGTGGCGACGGCAACGAGCGCCCAGCCCTGGTGCCACAGCACAGCAAAACCGGCGAACAGATCGACCTGTGCCGCGAAGCCGGCGCGCGAGACGCGCATGAGCATCAATGTGTTGGCCGGGACGAGCAGGATGAGCGTGGTGAGCGAGAAGGCGAGGGCGGCGGCGGCGGAGCGCCCGGTGGCGCGTTCCAGCGTGGCCCGGCAGCGCCGGCAGCGCAGCCGGCCCGAGGCGATCGGCGGCAGGGACTGAATCAGGGCGCAGTCCGGGCAGCCGATCCGCTCGTGGTAGGCGTCCTGCGCGGAGGGTGTGGGCGCGTGCTGCATGACGATCGATCTGAAACGCGGGAGTCGGCGGCGAAGGTGCGGGGCTTTAGGCAAATTTGCGGTAGCGGTTTGGTGCTGGCCGGGTGGAAAAGCTTGCTGTAAGCGAGCCGGGTCGCGGCAGGGGAGTTTGCGGCGGAATGACACGCAGCGCGGTGGTTCATATTGGAACCGAAAAGACGGGCACGACGACGATCCAGCATTTCCTGCGCCTGAACCGAGCCCGGCTGGCCGAGCAGGGAATCGGGGTGCCGGAGACGCTGGGGCCGATCACGCATACCTGGCTGGCGACGTTTGCGGAGCTGGGACCTCCGGGCGAGGATGACGGCGAGGCCGTGAGCGACGCGGTGAAGTCGGAGCGGCGCAAGCAATTCGAGGACGAGATGGCCGCGCTGCCGGCCGGCATCGCGCGGGTGATGTTTTCCAGCGAGCATTTGCACCGGCGGCTAGAGACGCTGGCCGAGGTGCGCCGGCTGCGCGATCTGCTGGCGGCGCATTTCGATGCCATCCGCATCGTGGTTTACCTGCGGCGCCAGGACCGGCTGGCTGCGAGCCTGTATTCGACGAAGATTCGCTACGGCGCATCTTGGGATCTGCCAGTGTTGCCGGGCAAGCGGATGCGCGACAGCCATTATTACAATTACCGCGTGCTGCTCGAGAAATACATCGAGGTGTTCGGCCGCGCGAACGTTGCCGTCCGGATTTTCGAAAAGCCGCGCCTGGCGGATGGCGACGTGCTGCGGGATTATTGCCAGGTGGCCGGGATCGATTTCGATCAGGCGGCGGCGCCCGACGTCAAGAACCCGTCGCTGAGCGCCGCGGCGCTGATGGTGTTGGGTACGCTGAACGAACGTGCGCCGAAGCGCGGAGAGGTGCTGATCAAGGAGCACTTCATCCGGATTTTGGAGCAGCACTTCACTTCATCGCAGCAGATCGCGCCGCGGCAGGAGGCGGTGAAATTCGCCGGCTGGTTCCGGGACAGCAACGCATGGGTGCGCGAGACCTTCTTTCCGGAGCTTGCGGAGGGGCTGTTCGACGAGGATTTCAGCGCCTACCCGGACCAGGAGCGCCGGGTGGAGCCGACCTTGCGGGAGGCGCTGGCGGTATTCGCCTCGATGTGGGACGCGCAGCGCGCGCAACGGCGCACGCTGTTGCAGCGGGTGCATGAGCTGGAAGTTCAGCTGCACCAAGCGGGGCTGGGGCCGCAACCCGGGGGCGGCGCCAAGCGCGGCGGGGGACAACGGGCGGAGCGGCTGGGCGCCAGAAATCGCGCGGCTGAACGCACACAGGCCTGACGCGGTCCGCTTTTACTAGGAGTGTTTTGAAAAGCTGACGTGAGTTCCTGAATCTCCTCCGGGCTAAAGTAGAGTCCGCCCGGACAGGAGGCGGAGGGATGCGACGAGGGGCTGCCATCGTTGCTGCCGTGATCGATGACGAAGAGCGTGGCGCCTGGTGCGGTT
>CAXUEX010000158.1:0-6218 GCA_964250215.1 uncultured Acetobacteraceae bacterium
AGGTGCGCCAACCCATTGAAAACGTGGTGCTGAATCAGGCCGGGCTGACGCTGAAAGCCGCTGCGCTCGGGGACGGCACGCGCGCCACGATCACGACCGACGACAAGGCGGAAACCGCGACGCTGAAATTCGCCAAGCCGATCGCCACCGGCGCCCATGTGCTGACCATCGATTATGCTGGCAAGATTCCGGAAACGCCGGCCGGCATTTATTACGACGACTACAAGGATCCTTCCGGCGCGCAGAAGCGCATGTTGGTGACGCAGTTCGAGGTGGCGGATGCGCGGCGCATGTTCCCGGGCTGGGACGAGCCGGCGTTCAAAGCCACGTTCCGGCTTTCCGCCGTGCTGCCGAGCCATTTCGTGGCCATCGCCAACATGCCGGTGCAAAGCCGCACCCCGGCCGGCGATGGGCTGACGAAGGTGCAGTTCGCGACGACGCCGCGCATGTCCACCTATCTGCTCGCCTTGATTTCCGGCGAGCTCTCGGCGCTGGATGGCCAAGCGGGCGCCACGAAGCTGCATGCGTACGCGCCCACCGGCGAGCAGGACCAGGCGCAGTATGCGCTTTCCGTAGAAACCAAAGTGCTGCCCTACTATAACGACTATTTCGGCGTACCCTATCCGTTGCCGAAACTGGATCTGATCGCCATTCCCGGCAATTTCGAGGCCGGCGCGATGGAAAACTGGGGTGCCATTACGTTCATCGACAATGGCATGCTGTTCGATCCGAAAACCTCCGATGCAGCCACGCGCGAGCGCATCCACATCTACGTGGCGCACGAGATGTCGCATCAATGGTCGGGCGATCTCGTGACGATGGGCTGGTGGGACAACATCTGGCTGAACGAGGGTTTCGCCACGTGGATGGAGTTCAAGGCCACCGACCATTTCAATCCGAGCTGGGAAATATGGCCGCGGCAGCACGAAGCCCGCGAGCAGGCGATGGCGCAGGATGCGGTGCCGAGCACGCATCCCATCCAGCAGCCGATCCGCAGCGTGAGCGAGGCCAACAGCGCATTCGACCAGATCAGCTACCAGAAAGGCGAGCAGATCATCCGCATGATCGAGGACTGGATCGGTGCCGACACGTTCCGCGATGGCATGCGCGCCTACATGAAGGCGCACCAATACGGCAACACCACCAGCGCCGATCTGTGGGCGGCGCTGGGTGCCGCGGCGCACAAGGATGTGGGCGCGGTCGCCACCGGCTTCACCGAGCAGCCGGGCATTCCGCTGGTGCATGTGGCGCGGCAATGCGCCGGTGGCCAGGCGCGCATCGTGCTCACGCAAGACCGTTTCACCATCCACGATCCGCACCCGGCAAAGCTTGCCTGGAAGGTGCCCGTTACGGTCGGCGGCCCGGGGCTGCCGCGGGTGCACACGCTGCTGGAGGGCTCGGCGACATTGTCGATCGCTTCCTGCAATGCGCCGGCCAAGGCCAATCTGGGCGAGGACGGCTATTTCCGCACCGAATACGATGCGGCCTCGCTGCACGCGCTCAGCGCAGCGTTCACGAAATTCGGCGCCGCCGACCGGGCCAATCTGCTGGGCGACCAGTATGCGATGTTCGTCGCCGGGCGAGAGCCACTGGCCACCTACCTCGATCTGCTGCCGCAACTGCGCGGCGAGACCGACATTGCGGTGTGGAGCGACACGCTCTCGCACCTGCGATCGCTCGACCGCGCCACTCAGGGCGGTGCGGTGCGGTCGAAATTCCGCGCCTATGCACGCGCACTGCTGCAGCCGGAATTCGCACGGCTTGGCTGGGATGCGAAGCCGGGCGAGAGCTTCCTGGATGCGCTGCTGCGGCCGGAGATGATCGCGGCGCTCGGCCAGTTCGACGATCCCGCCGTAACCGCCGAAGCGCATAAGCGATTCGAAGTCTTCATGAAAGACCCGTCCAGCCTGTCGCCCAATCTGCGCGAGGCGGTGCTGGGCATCGTCGGCCACCACGCCGACCAGGCCACCTACGACGAACTGCGCCAACGCGGCGAGGAAGCCACGAGCACGGAGGAAAAGCTGCGCTACTACGGCGCCATGGCCTCGGCGGAAAATCCGAAGCTGGTGGCGCAAACGATCAAATATCTCGCGGCCGGCAAGATCCCGAACGGCCGCATCCTGGAAGTGCTGTTCACCGCCTCGCAGAAATCCGACAATCCCGACCTCGTCTGGCATCTCACCCTGCCCGAGCAGGACGCGATCCGTGCGAAGCTCGCGCCGCTGACGCGCGACGTGCTGTTGCCGGCGGCCGCCATGGGCGTGACGAACCCGGCGATCGCGGCCGAGCTCAGGCAGCAGACCGCCGGCAGCGCGTCGCTGGGTGCAAAGGTGTGGACCGCGCGTGCACTGGATGCGATCGGCACCGCTTCCGACCTGAAGCGTCGCGCGGAACCCGCACTGGCTTCCTGGCTGGCGGCGTCCCACCCGACCTGAAGCTGCACGCCGCCCGCTAATCTGTGCTACGAGAAATCGTAGCCCAGATTTTCGACAGTCTGTTGCAAATACGGCATCGCGGGCGCGAGCTCCGCGCGGTAGTTCTTCCAGCGGAACCGGGACCGTGCATAGAGCGGCTCCGTCACCTGCGCATGGCTGGCGGTGCGTGCATAGCGTGCGTTCTCGGTGAACCGCAGGCAGCGCGGATCGAAATTCAGGCCGATCCGATCGAGCACCGATCGCAGCACGATTTCCGGGCTGTCCACCAGCGCTTCGTAGCGTATCTCGGTCACCTTTAGCTGCATTTCCGATTGGTAGTGCGCGATCAAATCGGCAATGCGCGCGAAATGCAGCGCCGCGGTTTCCAGTTTGGCCGCACAATCGAAACCGTGCGTGAGCTGGTTGGAAAATACCGACAGCACCACATCCAGCGGGTGCCGCACCAGCCGCAGGATGGGGGAGGCCGGAAACAGCAGCGCAATCAGCCCGAGATGCGTTTCGTTCAGCGGCATCTTGTCGGTGAACCACGGCCGGGCCGGATCGGCCGCGCGATAGTGCCGGGCGCCGCGCAGGTACTGATCGCGCAGAATTTCCAGGCCCTCCCGCCCGTCGCCCATCCAAAGCTCGGCAAGCGCCTCCGGGTAGCGCAGCGGACTGCCGAGCAGTTGCGGTGCCGCATCGGCGAGCTGGTGGATCAGCGGCAGCTCGTCGCCGCCCGAGACGAGCGGATGCGACGACAGCATCTGTTCCAGCAGCGTGGTGCCGGAACGCGGAAAGCCGAGAATGAAGATCGGCTGCGGGCCGGCGGCTTTCTCGGCGCGCGGCAGATTGGCGGTGCGCCCCGCGGTGTAGAAGTTGCGCAGCCGGTCCAAATACTGCGCCACCTCGTCGGCGGCGTAGGTCCGGCCGCCACGCTCCACGTAGAGCGATTTGCCGGCCTGCCACGCCGCAAACGCCTCGCCGTGGCGGCCAAGCCGGTCCAGGGTGCGCCCGCGCGCGAGCCAGGCTTCGGCCGAAGGTTCCGCGATTCCCGCCAGCGTTTCGAGCGCGGTGCCGGCTTGGCCGATTCGTGCCTGCAGTTCGGCCCGCGCCACGTGTATGGCCTGGTTCTGCGGCGCCGCGCGCCCGGCTTCCTCCAGCAATGCAGCGGCGCGCGGGAAATCGCGCGCGGCCTGCTCGGTGTGCGCCCAACCGAACAAGATTTCTACGTCGCCCGGTTTTGCCGCGGCCGCCTCCGCGTATAGCGTGCGCGCTTCATCGAGCCGGCTTTGCTGGTGCAGTGACGCCGCGAGCCGTGCCAGCAGCAGCGGATTGCGCACTTGGAGGAGATCGAGCGCACGCCGAAAATGGTGCTCGGCCGCGTGGCCGCGCGCTTGCTCCAGCAGCACCATGCCCATCACTTCATGCGCGAGCGGCCCCAGCGGCGCGAGCCGCACCGCGTTGCGGGCCTGGGCTTCCGCGCCGGCGATCTGGCCTTCGCGCAGCAGCCGGATCGCGAGTTCGCAGCGCGCCCAGACGTCGTTCGGATGATGGCCGACGAAGCGCCGCAGCAGCGCCTCGGCGGCATTGGCGGGTCCACGCTCTGCCCGCAGCGCATATAGCGCGCGCAGCGCGGCCGGATGGTCGGGCGCCAGATCCAGGATTGCGAGCAACGCTGCCTCGTCCGGTTTCTCGCCGGAGAGCGCTGTTTCGATGGCTGCATCCAATTTTCCCGCCGCGACAGGATCCGGCAGGCAGGCCGGCGGCATTTCGCAGCAGCGCAACGCGCGCAGCCCGGAGCCGCAGGGGCAGGCGCGGCGGTCCCGCAGGCTGCCGTCGAGATGGGAAAAATCCGCCGGGCGCTGCATGCCTACGGATCCCGCTGCATTTCTGCCGCCAGAGCGGAGCCCGTAAGATCGCGCAGCACGATTTGCATGGCCGCCATCGGCTCGCCGAGTTCGGAGATGCAGTTGCGGCCATTCGCAACTTCAACCGGGCGAGGATCGCCCGCGAATTGCGCGATCGCACGCAGCTCGAAATCGCTTGCATCGGTGTCGGCGAGGCGCACCGCGAAACCGGTGAGATCGGCCGCTTCGCCCCGGCTGCCGACGAATTCTCCGGCGCCCACCCAGGCCGTCCATGTGCCGTCGCTCGATCGCGCGCGGTATTGCAAAGCCGGCCGGTGGGCCGCCACGCGCAGCGAAAACCCCTGGATGTGCCGGCCTTCCACGGCCGGACGCACGCAACCCGTGGCCACCAGCCGGTCCCCGGTTTGGCCGATATGCGCCAGAATCGTCACCGGGATGCCGGCCTTCCCGTCCGGTATCGCAACAAGCGGCCGATCCAGCAATGCGCCATCGGGTGCCGTCTCGCCCTTCTCCAGCAAGCAGGCGCGGCGGAACACGTGGATCGATCGCAGGCTGCGCCCGTAGGTCCGCAGAAACGCATCCTCCTCGCGCTCGATCGGCAGGGTGAAATCCGCCAGCCGGTAATCGATCAGCCGTTTCAGATAGTCGGCGCAGGAGAAACGTGCGTTGCCGCGATAGGCTTTGCCGGCCTCGCCATACGCAAAATAGAGATCCTCGACGATGTAAATTCCGCCGGGCTTCACGAAGGGCAGCAAGGTTTGCAGCGTGGCGATCTGGTGTTCCCAACGGTGCGATCCGTCGTCGATCACGATGTCGAACGGTCCACGGCGCTGTGCCAAGCCGACCAGATGCTGGATATTGCCTTGATCGACGGTTTCGATCGCCACCCGGCCGCGCGCCAGCCGCCGCGCCGCGGGTTCCACGTCGGCGCCGATGATCCGGGCATTCGGAAAATACGCTTCCCATAGATCGAGCGAGGCGCCGCGCCACACGCCGATTTCCAGCAGCGTGATCGGCGAATTGCGCAGCTTCGCAAAGAAACGTTCGTAGGTGTTGAGGTAGTCGTGCTGCGGGCTGGCTTTGTCGGTGCCGAACTGCCGTCCGAGCGCATCCAGGCTCGGCAGATCGCTGTCGCTCATTGTGCGTCGGCCGCCGCGAAGCGCACGGCTTCTTCGGCGGCGCGGAACAGCGCGCGCGCCTTCTGGCGCGTTTCCTGGTATTCGGACTCCGCGATGCTGTCGGCCACCACGCCGCACCCCGCCTGCACATGCATCTCGCCGTTCTGCACGATGGCAGTGCGCAACGCGATGCAGGTGTCCATCGTGCCGTCGGGCGCGAAATAGCCGATGCAGCCGGCATAGATGCCGCGCGCGTGCGGCTCCAGCTCGCCGATGATCTGCATGGCGCGGATTTTTGGCGCCCCGGTCAGCGTGCCCGCGGGAAAACCCGCCGTGAGTGCCGCGATCGCGTCCGTGCCGGGGCGCACCCGGCCCTCCACGGTGCTGCTGATGTGCATCACATGGCTGAACCGCTCGATGGCGAAGCTTTCGGTCACACGCACCGTGCCGGGTTCGGCGACACGCCCCGCATCGTGGCGCGCGAGGTCGATCAGCATCAGGTGCTCGGCGCGTTCCTTGGGATCGGCGAGCAATTCCGCCTCCAGCTGCGCATCCTCGCTGGCATTGGTGCCCCGCGGCCTGGTGCCGGCCAGCGGCCGCACGGTGATCTTGCCATTGCGCAGCCGCACCAGAATTTCCGGGCTGCTGCCCACCACCGCGAAATTCGCGAAATCGAAATGATACAGGAACGGCGCCGGGTTGATGCGGCGCAGCGCGCGATAGAGCGCGAACGGCGGCAGCGCGAACGGGGCGGAGAAGCGTTGGCTCGGCACGATCTGGAACGCGTCGCCGGCTGCGATGTAGGCGCGGGCGCGTTC
>CAXUEX010000159.1:0-6209 GCA_964250215.1 uncultured Acetobacteraceae bacterium
GAATGGCACATTCCCCGAGCTCTTTTCTCGGCTGGCCTTTTGCGCGCGCCTGGGGGATCAAGCCCCCACATGTCCGATCTCCCCCTCGCCGTCGCGCTCGAAAGCGCCTCCAACCTGCGCGACCTCGGCGGCTGGCCGACGCAAGACGGCCGCCGCGTCCGGCGCGGCCTCGTCTATCGCGCCCCGGCGCTAAACGGCCTGTCCGCCGCCGACCAGGCCAGAGTCGCGGCGCTCGAACTGCGCACTGTGTGCGATCTGCGCGGCGTTCGCGAAGCCGCCCACAACCCGGTCGCCATTCCCGGCGCCACCACGCTCGCACTGCCCATCGAGCCCTCGGTCGGCGCCTCGCTGAAGGACATCCTGCGCACCGGCCAGCTCACCGGCCACATGGATGCCGCCGACATGCTCGATCTGCTGCGCCAGGCCTATCGCGCCTACGCCACCGCCAGTCACGCCTGCTACCGCGCCATCTTCGACCATCTCATCGACGGCGACCTGCCGCTGCTGCTGCATTGCTCGGCCGGCAAGGACCGCACCGGCTTCGGCGCCGCGCTGATCCTCACCGCGCTGGGCGTGGCCTGGGCACACGTGCAGGCCGATTATCTGGCAACGAACCATCTCTGGCGCCGCGAGGTGGCGCGGCATTTCGACCTGCCCGCGCCCGTCGCCGAGGCACTCCTCGGCGCCCATGCCGAGCTGCTGCAAGCCGCGTTCGACGCTGCGCGACACGAAGCCGGCTCGGTGGATGGCTATTTGGAGTCGGCGATGGGCCTCACCGCGCCGCGCCGCGCCCGCTTGGCGGAACGGCTGCTGCAAGCGTAAGCAAGGCTCCGGCCGCCCTGGCCCGGAACGACGCGGCCGCGGCGCGCGTTGGCCGCGACCGACCGCCGGACCCGGATACGCCATGCGCCACCGCCCCGACTGATGGATCTATCGGCCACGCATCTGCTGGCAATCGCCGGCAAATCTGTGTTCCTGCAGGCGTTCGGCATCATCCTCGGCACGTTCGTGCTGGAGGATGCGGCCACGGTGGCCGCCGCCATGGGCGTGCAGGCCGGCAAGATCGCGCTGCCCACCGGGCTGGTGGCGCTCTATCTCGGCATCGTGCTCGGCGATCTCGGCCTCTATGGGCTCGGCCGGCTGGCCAGCGTGTTCGCCTGGGCCCGGCGGCTGATCCCCGAGCAGCGGCAGCAGCGCGGCCGCGCCTGGCTGGAGCGGCGCGTGTTCAAGGTGGTATTCGTCAGCCGCTTCCTCCCCGGCGCCCGCCTACCCACCTACACGGCCTGCGGCTTCCTGCATGTCAGCTTCCGCAGCTTCGTGATGGCGGCGATCGCCGGCACGCTGATCTGGACAACCTGCCTGTTCGGCGTCTCGTTCCGCGTCGGCAAGCTGCTCATGGAACACCTCGGCGCCTGGCGCTGGGCCGGCGCGGTCGGCTTCGCGATATTCATCGTGGTGGCCGGACGGATCGTCGCGAAAATGCAGGAAACCACGCCTTGAGCGAAGCGATTGCCCCCGCCATCGACGCCGCCATCGAAGCCCCCGCGCCGCGGCCGGAACGCGCGATCTCGCCGTTCGAATTCCTGCCCGGCTGGATCACCTACGGCCCGGTGATCGTGCAATGGGTGGCACTCGGCCTGATTTGGGGCGATTTCAGCCTGCCCACCGCGGCCAACCCCGCCATCCCCACCGGCGGCCTGTGCGGCGAGCGCAAAACCGCCACCCTGGATGCGGTGCGCGGCCCGGCGCGGGACTGGATTCCTGCCTACACAACCGCGATCGCCGGCCCCGATCAGGGGCAAGCCGCCGAAGCCGCGCTGGCCGCCGCCGGCATCGAGCTGCCCGTGGTGCTGAAACCCGATATCGGCTGCAACGGCACCGGGGTGCGCCTGATCCGCGACCGCGCGACCCTGGCGGCGGCGCTGGCCGCGTTTCCGGCCGGCACGGAACTGGTGCTGCAGCGTTTCGTTCCGTATCCCGGGGAAGCCGGCCTGTTCTACATCCGCCACCCCGGCGAGGAACGCGGCCGGATCACCAGCGTGACGCTGAAATACCCGCCCATCGTGATCGGCGACGGAAGGCGCAACCTGCGAACGCTGATCGAAGCCGATCCGCGGCACGGCAAGCTCAAGCACTTGTATTTCACCCGCCTCGGCGCGCGGCTGGATGAAGTGCCCACCACCGGCCAGCACGTGCAACTGGTGTTCGCCGGCAACCACTGCAAAGGCTCCATATTCCGCAACGGTGCCGCCGAAATCACGCCGGCGCTCACCGCTCGCATCGACGCGATCGCCCGCGCTATCCCGGATTTCCATTTCGGCCGCTTCGATCTGCGCTACACCAACCTCGCCGCGCTGCGCCGCGGCGAGGATTTCCGCATCATCGAAATCAACGGCGTGGGCGCGGAAGCCACGCATATCTGGGATCCGGCCACGTCGTTGCGCGAACTCTGGGGCGCGCAGCTTTACCATTTCGGCACGGCATTCCGGATCGGCCGGGAAATGCGCCGGCGCGGCGCGAAAACTTCCGGGCTTTGGCGGATGGCGGCGGATTGGTTTTTGCAACTGCGGGTGATGCGGTCTTATCCTATGAACGACTAAGAAAGAATGTTCTTTCTTGAAAGAAAAAACCAAAGAACTTTCATTTGTTCGCCTTAATGAATGAAAGTTTTTTGCTTCTTTTTTTCAAAAAAGAAGAGACCCTTTCTATGAACTCAGTCCAAGCTTTCGTCATTGCCATATTGCAAGGCGCCACCGAGCTGTTCCCGGTCAGCTCGCTCGGACACGCCGTGATCGTGCCGCCGTTATTGGGCTGGAACATCGACCAGCGCGGCGCCGCCTTCCTGCCGTTCCTGGTGCTGCTGCATCTCGGCACCGCCACCGCGCTGCTACTGTATTTCCGGCGGGATTGGATCGCACTCGCCGCCGGCGGCTGCGGCTTCGGCACGCCGCACCGCGTGCGCGAAAGCCGGCGCATCCTGCTGCTGCTGGTGGTCGCCACCATCCCGGCCATCATCCTCGGCGCCGGGCTGGAACACGCGATTCGCGCATTGTTCGCCTCGCCGCGCTTTGCGGCCGCGTTCCTGGCCTTGAACGGCGTGCTGCTGCTGGCCGGCGAAGCGCTGCGCCGCCGCCTGGCCCGCACCGAAACCCTGGCCGTGGCACGGCTTTCGGTGCTGGACGCATTGGCGATCGGGCTGTGGCAATGCCTCGCGCTGCTGCCCGGCATCTCGCGCAGCGGCGCCACCATCGTCGGCGGCCTGCTGCGGGGCATAGACCACGCCACCGCCGCGCATTTCAGTTTTCTGATTGCAACACCCATCATCCTGGCCGCCACCGCGCTGGAAACCTTCAAGCTGCTGCACGCCGCCGTGCCCCCCGGCACAGTCGCGTTGGCACTGGAAGCCGCCGTTCTGGCCGGCGTGGTGGCCTATCTCAGCACCGCGTTCCTGATGCGCTATTTCCGCAACAACGAAGCCTGGGCGTTGAACCCGTTCGCCTATTACTGCCTGGCGCTCGGCTTGGGCGCACTCGCGTATTTCACCCTGGTTTGAGTCTTCGTACCTCGATTATGAACTGACGTTTTGGCGCAGCCGCCCGCCCCGCCGCCAAAATTCGCCGCTGTGTCGCCGCGTCCGCCACGGCAACAATACCACACCCCTTCTCGTTCCAGCGCGGGAACCAGACAATGCCAGGACGCATCCAGGCGAGCACACGCAAATCGAGATAGAATGGGCGCTGCCGCAGCGCTGCCGCCTGCACCGGATCGAATTGCACCACTCCCGGGGGCACCCGATCGCCGTCCCAGGCACGCGAACTCGTATACGCGAGCAGCGTAAGCTCCCCCTGCGAGCCGAAAACATATCCGATATGGGCAAAAGGACCTGGCTGGCTTCGCATCTCCGGCGGGTCACCAAACGGGAAATTCGTCCAGACAAAGGCGCCCGGCGGTAAATCGTTCAAGGAGTCTCCCTGAACCCCAGCAGCAGCCGCGCAACGGCAACCCGCTCCGCATGCATTTCGTCACTCTCGTTCTCGCCGCGATCGAAATGCCCATCCCAAGAGGACGCACCCTCAGCCACGTACACGCGCACCACGCGTTCCGCCTCAGCGCGCCGTTGCAAGTCCGCCGCAACCAGCTTTTGAATGTAGGACGCCGCCGATCGATATTCCGAGCGCGCAATGTTCAGCACTTGGTCCCGCATCTCCTCCGGAAGCCGCACCGTGAACCCCGGGGCCGAAGTCTTGCGCGTTGCACTCACCCCCGGCATATGCATCACGATGATGCATACTTCAAGTCGCCGCGCCCGCGCCGCCCTCGCCCTCGCCGCCCTTCTCTGTGCCGCAGCGGCGCCCGAACTCGCCAGCACGCCACTCTCGCGCCTCGATCTGCCCTGGTGGAAGGCGCGCTTCGAAGCCAAGCAGCAGGAATTGCGCGCGCACGCTCCCGAGCTGGTCTGGTACGGCGACAGCATCACGCAAGACTGGGAACGCAACGGCCCGCAACCCTGGTATCGCTTCCAACCGATCTGGCAACAATATTATGGCGCTCGCCACGCGCTCAATCTCGGCTTCAACGGCGACACCACCGCCCACCTGCTCTGGCGCATCGAGCACGGCGAGGCCGACGGCATCCACCCCAAAGCCGCCATCGTGCTGATCGGCGCCAACAATTTCGGCAAACTCCACTGGCCCGCCAACCCCACCTTCCGCGGCATCGAAGCCATCGTTTCGGCCCTGCAATCCCGCCTGCCCGGCACGAAAATCCTGCTGCTCGGCGTGCTGCCCTCCATCCGCAACGAATGGGTGGACGGCAACACCGCCGACCTGAACCGCATGCTCGCGTCCCGCTACGCCAACACCCCCGGCATCACCTACCGCGACGTTTCGGCAATCTTTCTGCGCCAAGGCCACGTCGATCCCGACCGCTTTCTCGACATCCACCTCACCCCACCCGATCCCCCGCTGCACCCCAGCCCGGAATCCCAGGCTGCCATTGCCGCCGCCATCGAGCCGGACGTGGCGCGAATGATGGGCGACGAACCGAAACATTGAGCCGCGAGGCGCCATCCGCCACAACGCCAATATCCGCGTCTTCGATCCCTGCGTTTACGTTGAGAAAACAGACGGAGGCCCGCATGGGCAAGGTGCGCGTAGCGGGTTTTGCCGTGTCGATCGACGGCTTCGGGGCCGGACCGGACCAGAGCCTGGAGCATCCGCTCGGCAAACGGGGCCGGGCGTTGCACAACTGGTTCTATCCCACCCGGACCTTTCGATCGATGATCGGGCAAGACGGCGGGACGGACGATCGTTTCGCCCGCGCCGCGGCGGAAGGCTTCGGCGCTTTTATCCTCGGCCGCAATATGTTCGGGCCGGCCGGCAACGACTGGGGCGGGCCCGACTGGAAGGGCTGGTGGGGCGACAATCCCCCGTATCACGCGCCTACCTTTATCCTCACCCACCACGCCCGTGCACCAATCGTGATGCAGGGCGGAACGATTTTTCATTTCGTTACCGACGGGATCGAGGCGGCGCTCACCCAGGCCCGCGGCGCCGCGGGCGATCTGGACGTGAAGATCGGCGGCGGCGTTTCGACGGTCCGCCAATACCTGCTCGCCGGCGCGATCGACGAGTTGCATTTGGCGGTGTCGCCCATCGTTCTGGGCCGGGGCGAGCCCTTGTTCGCGGGCATCGACCTGCCAGGGCTTGGCTATCGGGTGACGCAGGCGGTCCCCACCGAACTGGCGACCCACCTTGTGCTGACGCGCTGACCACCGGGAGCCGAACGGCGCCTCGGCCGTTTGATGCAGTTTGCGGCACGGAAACCCCATGAAGCTGTAGGGCGAATAAGCGAAGCGCCATCCGCCGCATCGGCCATTCCGTTCCGTACAGACAACTTCTACGCCCGGAAATCCCGTGAAGCCGCAGAGCGGACAAGCGAAACGCCGTCCAACGGCGGCTGCCCGGACGTTCACCGCTTACATCATTGAGCTTCGAACGTCCGCGGGCTGAGGTAGGCAGCGAGGACCCGGCGATATTCCGCAACGTATGCGTCGAGCGCTCCGGCCTTGCCGCTCAGCGCCCGCCGCCGGCGCCCCGCGAACCGCCGTGCCCGCAACGCCCTCCACCGCCCGCACCCCAGGCGCGCCCGCCCCCCCTCGCGCCATACACCCCCCCCCAGACCCCGCCGCAAACCCACCCCCACACCCA
>CAXUEX010000160.1:0-6208 GCA_964250215.1 uncultured Acetobacteraceae bacterium
CGTTTCTACACACCGGCCTCGCTGCTGGCCGAAATCGAGGAAGCGCTCCCGGTCGCCGCCTACCGGCTGCGCTCGTTGCGCGACATCGATGACGGTTTTTCCACCCGCGTTCCACCCGAAAGACACCCGGAAGGATGTTACGAAATCGAACTGGTCATCGAGAAGATCGACCCGCCCGCCTATGCTAACCAGCTCGTGGTGGCGCCCCAGGCAACAAAACTGGTGGCGTTCTTCGGCGCCATGCTGCTGCAAGCCCACGCAGCCCGTCTCGCCGGGCGGAATGCGTGGCTGGCCGAGACGCAAACTATCCTCGCCGCCCTGCCCCTGCCACCCTTCCGGCAACTGCAACGGCACCTTCCCGATGTTGTCTCTTCGCAAGAATTGCGGCAGGTCATGCGCCCCCTGATCGCGGGCGCGCCGTTCGACGAAGCGTTCTACGTTGCCACCTATCCCGATATCGGCGAAGCCGTGAAGGCGGGCGCGATCGCCTCAGGCCACGACCACTTTGTCAACAGCGGCTATTTCGAAGGCCGCTTCATCAACACCACTTCGCCGTTGTTCGGATAGATCAGCGTTGGTGCGGGCGCAGATCTGAACCGGCGTCCGCCATCAGGCGGTCCCCAGAAATACGGACCGTGATGGACGGGTGCTCGGAAAACGCATCAGACCGATGCGGCAACCGTCACCAAGTCGCCTCGCCTCACGCCCTCCAGCCATCGGTGTCGGCCAGATCTTCAATCCAGCGCATCACCTCTGCCTCGTCGCTGCTGGCATCCGCGGCGCGTCCGGCCAGCGCACGGGATTGCCGCCGCGCCTCAGCGGCAAAGGCGCGCGCTTGCTGCCGTTCGACATAGGCGCGCATGAAATCGCGCAGCACCTGAGCGGCCGGCTTGTCCTCCGCCTCGGTCGCCGTCTGGAACTCGGCCTTGAGCTTGGGGTCAACGCGGAAATTGAAGCTTTCGTCCTTGGGATGTTGACTGAGCCTAGGCATCCACGCTTCCGGTGAGATTATTATGCACGTGCTTACTGGCGTAGGGTGTTGATCCTTTCAAGGCCGCCGTCTCGCTGAACACCGCGTTTCCGCTGTAGTCCTGTTCAGCTCCAGCCGATTTTTTACCGCCCGCTAAACCGCCACTGCCGCATCGCGCCCCGAAATCTCCCTCGCCGCCAAGCTCCGAATCCCAACCGCCGAAGACCGGCGACCGATATTCAGCGTCATGCAATACGCCCCGCCGCCGGAAAGAATGAACGGGTCCAAATCCACATCCCGCACCACATAGCCGCGATCCTCCAGCATCGCCCGCACATGCGCCGGCGCCCGCGCCATCACCACTTCCTGTCCGATATTCACCGCGTTCACGCAGAACGCCGCCGCATCGGCCTCGCTTGCCACCAATCGTTGTTTTGGCGAAACATGCGCCTCGATGCGCGCCAGTGCTTCGGGCGTAAAGGCCGGCGGATAATACAGCACCTCGCCGCCCGAAAGCGGACAGAAGCACGTATCCAGATGATAGAATTGCGGCGTCGCCAGCTCCAGCGCCACCACATCCTGCCCGAAAAACGCCGCCACCGCGTCCGCCGCGCGCCGCACCGAGCGCTGGCCGTAGCCGCACCAGAAATGCCGCCGCGTCGCATCCCAGATCGCGTCGCCGGCGCCCTCCTGAAAACAGCCCTCCGGAAAGATCGAAACCTCTTGCAGCAGACCGCGCGCCTGATATTCCTGCAGCGCGAGCAGATACGGCTGCTCCTCGCCCCGCCGCTCGGCGCACGCAAACCGCGCCACGATCGCGCGGCCATCCAGCACCACGGCCGCATTGGCCGGAAACACCATGTCCGGCTGGCCCGGCACGCCCGGAACCACCTCCACGTCTGCCCCGGCCCGGCGCAGCGCCGCCGCCAAGGCCTCGAACCCGGCGCGCGCGGCGCGGCCCTGCCCCTCGGGATCGGCCGCCCACGCGCCCGGCCGCATCCATGGGTTGATCACGTAATGCACATCGAAATGCGCCGGATCGACGAGCAGCAGCAGCGGTTTCGGGCGCATCGGGAACCTCGTTCGGGGCCACCCCGGCGCTGCCAGGGCACGGATTTCGGGATCGCGCGACAGATCGGCTCGAGCGCGGCGTTCACCTGCATCTAGCGTCTGTAACGGAGTCCGTCATCCGTCGCGCCGGAAAGGCAGCCGAGCCAGCCACGCTGGGCTTCCGGGCGGCCACATACGCAACCCGAGGCCCTCCCCACTCGCTTTTCCGGGATGTCTGACCAGAGTAGCGCCCCCGAAGCCATCCGCCAGAACATCCGCCGCATCATCGAGATGGAGGAGGCGTCGATCAACGGGCGCAGCTTCACCGAGCGTCTGGCCGAAGCGGTGGGCGGCTTCATCGGCACCGGCCCGTTCGTGGCGTTGCACGTGATCGGCGCGCTGATCTGGGTCGGGATGAACCTGCGCGCCTTCGGCGGTCCGCGCTTCGATCCCTACCCGTTCAACTTCCTCTCCAGCATGGCCTCCATCGAGGGCGTGGTCCTCACCGGCCTCGTGCTGATGAAGCAGCGCCGCATGTCCCGCCTGTCCGACCGGCGCGAACACCTCGATTTGCAGGTGAACCTGCTGGCCGAGCGCGAAATATCGCTGCTTATCCAGATGGTGGACCGGCTGGGCGCACGCGTGGGCGTGGAAGAGGGATCGCCCGAGGCCATGGATCTGAGCCGAACCTCCACCACGACGCACATTGTGGAAGAGCTGCACCGGCATTTCCCGGACGAGCCGGACAAATAAGACGGAGAGAAGAACAGCCCCTCAGCGCACCGGCGCGCAGTTCGTGCGCCCCTGCATCACGCAATCCTGGACGCCCGAGGCGCCGCCGATCTCCCGCGCTACCAGCACGCTCGCCACCACCAGCACCAACAAGAGCACGGCGGCAACCACGGTTGGGCTGATCCTGCGCGGCGGTAGCGTGGGCGGATCGGTGGGGGGCGGGGCCATGAACTCGCCAACGCCCGCGGCCGGCCGCCGGTTCGGGATTGCTATGCCGGGTCGGGATCCGGCACCGGCTTTGGCTTGCGCCCTAGCCGTTCCAGCTTCGCCTTGGCTTGGCGGTCCGTCTCGCTCAGAGGCACCGGTTCGGCCGGCGCCACGCCCGGCGGCACCGCGTCGCCCGGATCGATCTCTCGCATCGCACCCTCCTGCTTCCACGCTACCCCTGAAAGCGCAGCCGCCGGGGCCGGGGTTTCCGCGGCGCTTTACGGCCCCCGCGTAATCGTTAAGCTCCCGCATCCATGTCCGACCCGCCGCCCCCGCAAGCTCCGTGGTACCCGCGCCTTGCCCGGTTCTGGCCCGCCATCGCGGTGGCGCTCGGCGCGCTCGCCGTGCTGTTCGTGGTGCGCCCGTTCGCGCCGCCGCAGCCGGAGCGCGAGGTGTGGCAGGAATGGAACGAAGCCATCGGCCGGCTCGGCATGGTGCCCGTCTATCCACCACGCGAGGATCTCTATGTCGGCGACGTGCTGGTCGTGCTCGGCGCCGGCCCGACGGAAGCACCCGGGCAGCGCCGCCTGGGCAACGCCGTCTCCGTCGGCCACCTCGATCTGCGCCCGCAGATCGCGGCCCACGAAGCCCACCACCTGAACCTCGATATCGATACGCCTGCCGCCGGCAGGCCCGGCGCGGTCCATGCCGGCCTGATCGCCTTTCCCGGCATCAGCGTGACCCACGCGCGGCGCGCATCCTCTTCACTCGGCGCCAGGCTGTTCGGCTGGAGCGCGGCCAGCGAACAGAACAGCAGCGACAAGGTGAGCATCCCCGTCGCCTACAGTTACGGCATCGATCCGTACGACGGTCTGGCCGCGTTGAGCGCCTTCTGCCACCAGACCGCCACCGCGCGCTTTTGCAATAACGCTTTCCTGCACCGGCTGCTGGGCCGCGCCGGGTTTGCCGATGCCGAGGCTGCAAAGGGCGGCAAGTTCCTGTTTCCGGTCACGATCGAACTCGTCACCCGCGTGTATCTCACAAAGACGCTCGAACAGCAGCGCGTGCTGCAGGGATCGGGCGCCGCCGCGATCGCGACGGCAGGCTCGCCACCGCCCGCGCCCGCCTCCGGCACAGGCCCGGTGCAGCAACAAACGCTGCAAGCATCGGCCGCGGTACCCGGCCAGCACACCGATCTTTCCCTGGTGCGCGCCGACGATTCCGAGCTAACCTTGCATCAAACCTACGACCACCCGCTGGTCTTCGGTTACCGACTCGTTGCCATCGCGCCCATGGAGACAAGCCAATGATCGCCGTTCTGCCCGCCGCCCTCGGCCTGCTGGCGATGCCGTCGCTGAGCCAGGCCCTGCCACCGAAGCCGCTGCCGATGCTGGCTCAGGCGGCGCCCGGCGGCACGGCGCCCAATCCCGATCCAACGCTGGATACGCAGGCGCCGTCCCAGGTGCCCCCGGCCGTGGGTGCGGTTCCGCCCATGGACGAGGGCGACGCTGGCGGTTCGGCGCCACCCGCACCGCCGCCGTCCTCCGGCACCGCCGGCTCGCCCCCGCCCTGAGACGCCGACGGAAAGGCCGATCAGCCTTGGCCGATCAGAACCGGATCCAAACCCCGTTGCGCCAATAGCCACGGCCCGGGTGCTCGCGCCACGTGTAACGCTGGCCCGGCCCCCAGCGCCAATTGTTCGGATGCACCACCACGCCATACGACGGCTGGTAGGCGTAGGGCTGGCGCACATGCCAGCACACGCCCTCCCGGTTGCAGACGATCGCCGCCGATGCCGAGGCCATCGCGCCGAACATAACTGCGCAGCTCAAACCAGCCGCCGCAACCTTTGTGGATAGGCGCATGAACTTCACCCTTCTGCCATGAAACACGGAAACGAGATGGCCGCCGGATGGTTCGCACGAACTCCACGTGGCAACCAGCGAAATCGGAGGTTGGTGAGCTCGGTGGGAATCGAACCCACGACCCCATGATTAAAAGTCACGTGCTCTACCGACTGAGCTACGAGCTCCCCAGGCCGCTCTACAAGGCCAGCGCGGCCAGGGGGTCAAGCCCCGCCGCCTCACCGCACGAAATTCGCCCCGCCATCCACCACCAGGGTCTCCCCCACCACGTAATCGCCGGCGCGCGAGGCGAGAAACACCGCCGCTCCCGCCATGTCCTCGTCGCGGCCGATCCGGCCCGCCGGCACGTGGGCAGCCACCGCCTCGGCGTGGTCCCGCGCCTCGCGGTTCATGTCGGAAGCGAACGGCCCCGGCGCGATGCCGCTCACCACGACGCCGTCGCCCGCCAGGCGCAGCGCCATCCGGCGCGTGAGGTGGATCAGCCCCGCCTTGCTCGCCGCGTAGGAATACGTCTCCCACGGGTTCACCGAAATCCCGTCGATCGAGGCGATGTTGATCACCTTGGCCGGCCGCTCGGCGCTCGCCGCCGCGCGCAACATTCCGTGTAGCGCCTGGGTGAGAAAGAACGGCGCTTTCAGGTTGAGGTCCACCACCTTGTCCCAGCCATGCTCCGGAAACTGCTCGAACGGCTCGCCCCAGGCGGCGCCGGCGTTGTTCACGAGAATGTCCAGCTTCGTCTCGTGCCGCCCGATCGCCTCGGCCAGCCGGCGCACCCCGTCCATGCTGGAAACATCTTCCGGGATCGCAACACACTCACCCGCATCGCTCAGCGCCGCCGCCGCCGCGCGCAGCGGCGCCTCCTTGCGCGAAGTGATGTAGATCTTTGCGCCGTAAGCCAGGAACCCGCGCGCAATCATCCGCCCGATCCCGCGCGACCCCCCGGTGATCAACGCCACCCGGCCCTTCAGTGAAAAAATATCCTGCATTGAGCTTGCTCCAAACAGAAGAAAGTTCTTTGCTTCTTTCTTTCAAGAAAGAAGAGTCTTCGTTCTTTTTTGAAAAAAAGAACCAAAAAACTTTTATTTTATAAAAGTAACTTTCCCTGCGCGCGATCGGCGGTCACGCGCGCTTCGCCGTCGGCGAAGCGCAACCGCAGGCGTGCGCCGGGGCGCACCGCTTCGGCCGATACCACCGCGTGGCCGGCGCTGTCGCGCACCAGCGCAAAGCCGCTCGCCAGCACGC
The DNA here is from genome assembly GCA_964250215.1 of uncultured Acetobacteraceae bacterium. Classification (GTDB taxonomy): domain Bacteria; phylum Pseudomonadota; class Alphaproteobacteria; order Acetobacterales; family Acetobacteraceae; genus DAIDJM01. The sequence goes on from CAXUEX010000160.1 coordinate 6,067, forward strand.
GTTCGTAGCTCGCCCCCTCCAGTCGCGCGGCAAACCCCTCCAGCCGCGCTCTACGCTCGCGCAGCAGCGCCGATATGGGCGCGGGTGAAAGCCGCACCGCAGCCGCCTGCGCGCGCGCCGCCTGCACCGCGTGGCGCAAGCC
>CAXUEX010000161.1:0-6206 GCA_964250215.1 uncultured Acetobacteraceae bacterium
TTCGACAGGCTGCTGCGCGAGGTGGCGCTGGCCGCCGGGATGGATGCCGCGCGGCTTTCGCCGCACGTGCTGCGCCACAGCTTCGCCAGCCATCTGCTGGCGCACGGCGCCGATCTGCGCAGCCTGCAATTGCTGCTGGGCCATGCCGACATCGCAACAACGCAGATTTACACGCATATCGAAGCCGAGCGCCTGCGCCAGGTGGTGCACCGGCATCACCCGCTCGCCATTGCCGATTCACCATGAGACATTTTCTCGAGTTCGAAAAACCGATCGCCGAGCTCGAGGACAAGATCGACGCGCTGCGCCAGATGGAAGCGCCCGAAGGCATGAATATCGGCGAGGAAGTGGCGCGGCTCACGGAAAAGGCCGACAAGCAGCTCCGCACCACCTATGCCAAACTCACGCCCTGGCAGAAGACCCAGGTGGCCCGCCACCCCGACCGCCCCAAGGCGCTGGACTACATCCGCCAGCTCATCGCCGATTTCACGCCGCTCGCGGGGGACCGGGCGTTTGCCGACGATGCCGCCATGGTGGGCGGGCTCGGCCGTTTCCAAGGCCAGCCAGTGATGGTGTTGGGCACCGAGAAGGGCAGCGACACCGATACGCGCGTAAAACACAATTTCGGCAGCGCGAAACCGGAAGGTTACCGAAAGGCCCGCCGCCTGATCGAGCTGGCCGGCCGGTTCAAGCTGCCGCTGCTCACCTTCGTGGATACGTCGGGCGCCTTTCCCGGCATCGATGCCGAGGCGCGTGGTCAGGCCGAAGCCATCGCCCGCTCCATCGAAGCCTGCCTGCAAGCCCCGGTGCCGATCGTGGCCACCGTGATCGGCGAGGGCGGTTCCGGCGGCGCCATCGCGCTGGCCGCCGCCAACCGCATTCTGATGCTGGAACACGCGGTGTATGCGGTGATCTCGCCCGAAGGCTGCGCCAGCATTCTTTGGCGCGACGCGGCGCAGGCGCCGGCCGCGGCCGAAGCCATGAAGCTCACCGCCGCCGATCTGCAATCGCTGAATTTGATCGACACGATCATTGCCGAACCGCTGGGAGGCGCGCATCGCAACGCCGCCGAAACCATCACCGCGATCGGCCGCGCCATGCAGGAAGCGCTGGCGCCGCTGCTGGGCCTGGACCCCGCCGCGCTGATTGCCCAACGGCGGGAAAAATTCCTCGCCATGGGGCGGGAAGCTTTGGCGTAGCTCGTATCGCTTCAGTCCGCTGCAGCGTGGCTGGCGAATAGAGATTGCTGGCGCTGCTGCATCAACAAGGCGCGGAAAACGCTCACCGCCGGCGCTTCGTCCGGCGCCTTTGGCGAACGGAGAAAACGCAGGGATTCCCGTTCCATTTCGGCTTCATACCGTGCCTTGATGGCCGCCTCGCACGCCGCCACACCCGGAATGGCCCGCAGCCGGGCGAGTTCCGCCGCCAATCCCGGAACGCACAGCGCGGTTCGCTCGTCGCGCACCAGTTCGCACCGCGTGGTCAGGCCGACAAACGGCTGCAGCACGCGTTCCATTGCCGATTGCGCGTTGCCATCGCGGCTGTCGCCCTTGCCGCGGGCCAATTTCATCAGCACTTCCGGCGCCGATCTGTGGATGAAATGCGCGATCCAGGCGTGCGTGGCCCTGGGGTCGTTGGCCAGCGCCGGGTTGCCCTCCGGCAATTTCGCGATGTGCCGGCCGCCGCATTCGCCGTGGAAGCGCGTCGGCAATCCCAGCGATGCTTCCGGATGATGCGGATTGGCGTTCCAGTGCAAATGGGTGCGGAACACGCTTTTGATGTGGTGGTTCACGGTGCGCTCGCGCATCGGAAAGCGTTCGATGCAGGGTGCGTCGCGCCAGCCATCGCTGGGGCTGGCCACGTGCAGCAGCCAGGGCAGCGCCACGGCCTCCGCCCCATTAGCTTCCTGCCAGAGCAGGAAATCGGTGGCAGAGGAAAATTTCTCCGGATCGAAGGCGAAGAACTCGTCAAGATCCGCAATTAACGTCCAGCGGTAATCGAGGATTTCCGGCAGCACGCTCAGCGCATGGCCATAGGCCAGGTATTGCGGCGGCGCAGTCGGGCCCGGCTCGCTCCGGATCCAAGCCACTTCGCCAGCTTCCGCCAAAAGCTCAAGCAGCGCCTCGGAACCGTCGGTGTTGTCATTCGTGTAAAGAAACACACGTTCAAACCCAACGGCACGGTGGTGCGCGATCCATTCCAGCAGATACGGCCCCTCGTTTCGCGCGCTGCCCAGCACGCACACCATCCGGGTCGGCCGGGTTGCCCGCCGCGCCAATGCCGACAAAGCCAACCCGGGGGAGATCTGGTGCGCAGTCGTGCCGTTTGCGCCCGGCAGGTCCGCTTCCTGCAACGCGAGCAGCGATCTTGCCACGTTGCGTTGAATCCGGCCGCCGCGGCGCCAGGCGAGCAGTTCGGGAACCCGCTTAGCAATCCATGGATCGTCCGGCAGGGCGCGGTGCAAAATGTCCAGCGTCCCGTCTCCGGCCCCGATCGCGTCGGCCAGCGCGCGCAATTCATCGAGTGGCAGCCGGCAGAGCAGTGGGCCGATCAGCGCAGGCCGAATTTTGGCATCCCGCAGAACAGCAAATAGACTTTCCCAGCGCGCTGGCACATCGATAGCGCGCGCGATCTCGTGCGCCATCGCGCGCGCCGGCTCGGCAAGCTCGCCCACCGGAACGGGATGAAGCCGGAAGCGATGCCCGTCCCCCGGCTCGCCACGGGTGATCCGAAGCGGCTTCCGGTCGCCCGCTTCTGCATCCCATTTCACCCAGTAGCCCGGCTCCAGCGCATAAGCGAAGCACGTCGCCTCCGTCCCCATCGCCACGAGCCGCAACGGAACGCCAACAGCAGGCGCAACACAGCCGTTGAGGCGCATACGCTCGCCGTCGGGCGTCACAAGACAGCCGAAATATCGATCCGCCTTGGACCCGCAAAGCAAGGCGCGGCTGGCTGGCGACGCATCCACCCGCCACTCCAGCGCCAAGCCACCCGGTCCTTTAGCACCGGCAACAAGCCGCGCGCCGTCCGTGCCGGCGTGCCCAATGGCATAGATCGCCGCACAATCGTCGTGCACGACCGCCAAGCTGGCCGGTCGGCCCCGCTCCAGGCGTTGGCCGCGTCCGAAGAACATTCGCAAGACTCAGCTCCGAACCGGGTCGCGAAGGAAAGAGTCGCCCCGGTTCGATAAAATGTCCAGGTAAAAAGCTATCCCTGGTTGAAATTCACGCCCCGGTGAGTGAGTCGAATTACTTCAAAACCGAACTGAGCTTCATCGCAATCGCAGTCGAGCCCTTCACCTTCAGCTTGCCGGTCATGAACGCCATCGTCGCGTCAAGCTGGTTGTTCATGATCTTCATCAGATCGTCCGGCGTAATCCCGATCGTGCAATCCGCGTCGTGATCCTCGTGCGACATCACCGCCGGTTTCTGCGTGCCGTCGATGAACAGCCGATCGTCGCCGAAATCGAATTTCAGTTTCGATCCCAGCTCACCGAACTGGTCCAGCCTGGAGGAAAAAATGTTCTCGATTTCGCTCACGCTCACGGCTTCACTCCCTGAATTCGGCGCGTCACGCTACTTGGCCCGGATAACGCTGTAAACCGAGCCCGGCGGTGCCGTGCGGCCGCTTCTCTGGCATCCTGCGCGCATGGACCAGCTTCTCGGCGGTGCCGATATCGTGGCGCGTGGCAATCGCCTCTCCGGCCACGCGCTGCGCATCGAGGCGGGTCGCATCGCCGCCATCCTGCCCGATGATCGCCAGGCGCCGGGCCGCACCGCATTGCCGGAAGGCGCCATCCTGGCACCCGGCTTCATCGACATTCAGGTGAATGGCGGCGGCGGCATCCAGTTCAACGCCGATCCCACCGCCGAAGCCGCAGCCGCCATCGCCACCGCGCATCGCACCCTCGGCACCGTTTCCATCCTGCCCACGCTGATCACCGACGCGCCCGATCGGATGCCGCGCGCGGCTGAAGCGGCAGCCGCGGCCGGGCAGGGCAGGGGCGTCATCGGGCTGCATCTAGAAGGCCCGTTCCTCAGCCCCGATCGCCCCGGCGTGCATCCGCCCGAATGGGTGCGCGCGCCCGAGGCTGCGGATCTCGCCTTGTTGGAAAGCTTGCCTGCGCGTCTCGGCAAACCGGTGGTGCTCACCGTCGCGCCCGAAATCATGCCACCGGGCAGCATCGACCGACTGCGCGCCGCCGGTGTCCGCGTCTGCGCCGGCCATTCCGCGGCGACGTTCGAGCAGGTGTCGCGCGTGAGCGGCTTCACGCATGTGTTCAATGCCATGCGCGGCGGCACCGCGCGCGATCCCGGAATTGTCGCCGCCGCGCTGCTCGACGATGAAGCCTATGCCGGCGTCATCGCCGATGGCGTGCATGTGCACGATGCCATGCTGCGTCTGCTGCTGCGCTGCAAAGCGCTGGAGCGCATTCTGCTGGTTTCCGACGCGATGGCTCCCGCCGGCACCGCATTGCACGAATTCATGCTCCAAGGTCGCCGCATCCTGCGCCGCGATGGCCGTCTCACCACGGAGAACGGCACGCTCGCCGGCGCCGATCTGTGTCTCGCGCAAGCCGTGCGCCACATGATCGGTCTCGGCGTGAAGCTGCCCACAGCCATCGCCATGGCCAGCACCAATCCCGCCGATTTCCTGGGGATCGCCCATGAGCGCGGCCGCATCGCCATCGGGCTGGCGGCCGATCTGGTGCTGCTCTCATCCGAAATGAATGTGCTCGGCACCTGGCGGGATGGCGCATGGATGGGCTGAACGACTCGGTCACGCGTTTCGCCGGCTACGTCGCCACGCTCGGCCGTGGCCCCGGCCGTTCGCGCGCTTCCTCGCGAGTCAGCGCGCGACGCGGCCGTCATCCTGCTGCAAGGCGGTGCCGAGCCCGAGCAGATCGGTGCCTTCCTGATGCTGCTGCGCTATCGGGGCGAGGATGCGGACGAACTCGCCGGCCTGGTCGAAGGTTTCCGTGCCGGCGCTCGCATCGAAGGCGCCGAAGCCGCGCTCGACTGGCCCTCCTACGGCGCCGGCCGCACCCGGGGAGCCCCCTGGTTCCTGCTCGCCGCGCTGGCGCTTGCCCAGGCCGGCACGCCGGTACTAATGCATGGCACCAACGAATTTTCCGGCGGCATCGCGGTGCCGGATGCGCTGCGCGAACTCGGCGTGGCACAAGTTGTCAGCCACGACCATGCGCGGCAAGCGTTACAGCGCACCGGCTTCGCTTACGTGCCCGCGACTGTGCTTTGCCCGAAACTCGCGGCGTTACTCGGCCTCCGCCGCCTGCTGGGCCTGCGCTCACCCCTGAACACCGTGGCCCGGCTGCTGAACCCCGCCGACGCGCCCGCCGGCGTCGATGGCGTGTTCCACCCGCCCTACATCGAAACCCACCTCGCCACGGCCGAGCGCCTAGAACGCCCGCGCCTGCTCGTGCTGAAAGGCGGCGGCGGCGAGGCGGAGCGCAATCCCGCGCGTCCCGTGGTCGTCCACCTTCTGGCCAAGGGCCTGCGCGATACCCGCACGCTGCCCGTGCTGCACAATGCGGCGCCGCCCGATCCCGAACCGCCCATCGCCGCCGTCTGGCGCGGAGAATGCCGGGATGACGCGATCGAAGCCCGGATCGTCGGCAGCCTCGCACTCGGTCTGCTCGCGGCCGATCGCGGCGCCGATGCCGAAGCTGCCGCCATCTGGAAACACCGCCGCACAAACCTCTGTTGAGGCTGCGAATCTCGTCTATAATCGCGACGGCAATCCGAAGGCGCCCATGCGTATCGCCCGAGCAGCAAGCAACATCGCCCGCGCCATGATCTGGCCCAGCGTCTTCGCCAGCCTCACGTTCTATTTCGGCTGGAACGCCACTCGCGGCGACCACGGCTTGAAAACCTATCGCGTGCGCCAAACCCAGCTCGTCACCGCGCAGGCCGAGCTGAAAGCCGCCGAAGGCGAACGCGACGCCTGGGAAACCCGCGTCGCCGGCCTGCGGCAAGACCGTATCGATCCCGATACGCTCGACGAACGCGCCCGCGCGATGCTGAACATGGCCGATCCGTCCGACATCGTGGTGCCGCTGCCGCAGGGGAAGGCCGCGCGCTGAGGCCGGCTGCCCGGTCGAAACCCACCTTGCGCCGCGCCTGCCATCTGGCCACTTAGAGCAACATCGGCACACACCGCGTCAGCGCGCCGATGAAGTTGCTCGACAA
>CAXUEX010000162.1:0-6186 GCA_964250215.1 uncultured Acetobacteraceae bacterium
GGCCGCGAGCGGTGCGGCGGCAAGGCTGGAGGCGAGCCGGCAGATGGAGCTCGGCGCGCGCGCGCAGCAGGATGCGGCGGCGGCCGAGCTTGCAGCGGCGCAGGCGGCGCTGCGCCTGGCCGATGCGGGCGTTGCGAACGCGAAACTGCAACTTTCCTACACCGATGTGGTGGCGCCTTCGGCCGGGCGGATCGCGCGGCGCACGGTGGAACTGGGCAATTACGTGAACCCCGGCCAGGCGCTGCTGGCGGTGGTGCAGCCGAAGCTGTGGATCACCGCGAATTTCAAGGAAACGCAGCTTACCGACATGCGGCCGGGGCAGAAGGTGCGGGTGCGCATCGATGCGTATCCCGGCGAACCGCTGCCGGCGCGCATCGACAGCATTCAGCCTGGCACCGGCGCGGTGTTCAGCGCCATGCCAGTGGAGAACGCCACCGGCAATTACGTGAAGGTGGTGCAGCGCGTGCCGGTGAAGATCGTGTTCGAGGGCGATGGCTGGCGCAAGCTGCCGTTGTCCCCGGGCATGTCGGTGGTGCCGCGCGTGCAGGTGCGATGAAGCCGCGGGACGAGCCGCTTCCCTATTCCGCAGCCGGACCGAACAACCGTTGGCTGGTGGCCGTGGTGGTGTCGATCGCGACGTTCATGGAAGTGCTGGATACCACGGTGGCGAACGTTTCGCTGCGGCATATCGCCGGCAGCCTTTCGGCGGGGCAGGACGAAAGCACCTATGTGCTGACCAGCTATCTGGTGGCGAACGCGATCATTGTGCCGATCAGCGGCTGGCTGGCGACGCGGCTGGGCCGCAAGCGGTTTTACATGATCTGCATCGGCCTGTTCACGGTGAGCAGCGCACTTTGCGCCACCGCGACCACGCTGGGGCAGATCGTGTTCTGGCGCGTAGCGCAGGGATTGGGCGGCGGTGGGCTGGCGCCGGTGGAACAATCGATTTTCGCCGACACATTTCCCGTGCGGCAGCGCGCGCAGGCGTTCGCGCTGTATGGGCTGACGGTGGTGATGGCGCCCGCGGCGGGGCCGGTGCTGGGCGGATGGCTGACCGACCGATTTTCCTGGCACTGGGTGTTTCTGATCAACCTGCCGGTGGGGTGCCTTTCGCTGCTGCTGTGCGGGCTGCTGGTGCATGACAGCCCGGCCTGGAAGCGCGACCGCGCGGCGCAGCTCGCGCGTGGGTTTCGCGTGGATTATATCGGCTTTCTGCTCGTGGTGGTGGGGTTCGGCAGCTTGCAGATCGTGCTGGACCGGTTCGAGCGCGAGGGCGGCATCGGCACGCCGCTTGTGAACGTGCTTGGCACGATCTGCGTGGTTTCGCTGCTGACGCTAGTGGTGTGGGAAACCTATCACCCGGAGCCGGTGATGAACGTGCGGCTGCTGCGGCATCGCGGGTTCGCGGTGAGCGTGGTGCTGATGTTCGGCGTGGGCTTCGCGTTGCTGAGCTCCTCGCAACTTCTGCCGCAACTGGCGCAGGAACTGCTGGGCTACGATGCGCTGACGGCTGGGCTGACGCTGGCGGCCGCGGGGATTGTGACGATCCTGTGCATGCCGCTATCGGGCATTCTGACGGGGCGCGTGCTGCAGCCGCGCGTTCTCACTTGCGTCGCCTTCATCGGCACGGCCTATGCGATGTATTACGCGGCCGGCTTTACGTTGCAGACGGATTTTTACGCGCTTTCGGTCTCGCGGATTTTGCTGGCGATCTGGCTGCCGTTCATGTTCATCCCGATCACCTCGGCCAGCCTGGTGGGCATTCCGCCATCGCAGAACGGGCAGGCTTCGGCGCTGCTGAACCTGAGCCGCAATCTGGGCGGCAGCGCGGGCATCAGCTATGTCACCACGCTGCTCGCCTATCGCCGGCAGTTCCATCACGCGCGGCTGGCCGAGCATTTCGGCGCGTATAACGGCTACGGCTTCGGCACCGATCTGGCGGCGCTGGCGCATCGCGTGCAGGTGCAGGCTGCGATGCTCACCTATGTCGATCTGTTCTGGGCCCTTGCGATCGCCTCGCTCTGCTTCGCGCCGCTTGCGCTGCTTCTGCCGCGCTTGCCGAAGGGTGCGGTGGCGGGGCATTGAGGAGGAGGTGGCGATCATGAACGATCTTTCTGTTACGTGCCCGAATTGCAACACCACGATCCCGCTGACCGAGCAACTGGCCGCCCCGATGATCGAGGCGACGCGGCAGGAGTTCGCGGCCAGGCTTGCGACGCAGAAGGCCGAGGCGGGGGCGAATTTGGCGCGCGAGTCGGCGCGCCTGAAGCAGGAGGCGGAGGACACGGCTCGGCGAGCGAGCGCCGCGCAAATCGCCGAGCGGGACGAGAAGCTGGCCGATCTGGGCAAGGTTCTGCAGCAGCGTAACGAAAAGCTGGCGGAAGCGCAGGCGGCGCAGGCGGCGGTGGTGGTCGAGCGGCGGGAGCTGGACGATGCAAGGCGGGAATTGGCGCTGACCGTGCAGAAGCAGGTGCAGAGCGAAGTGGTAACGCTGCGCGAAAAGGCGCGAGCCGAGGCCGAGCAGGCGTTGGGGCTGAAACTGGCCGAGAAAGAGGAGCAGCTCGCGGCGACCCAGCGCAAGGTGGAGGAGTTGCACCGCCGGCTGGAGCAGGGTTCGCAACAATTGCAGGGCGAGGTTCTGGAGCTGGAGCTGGAATCGCTGCTGCGGCGGAAATTTCCGCTCGATGCGATCGAGCCGGTGCCGAAGGGCGAATTCGGTGGCGACGTGCTGCAGCGCGTATTCGGGCCGGCCGGGCAGAATTGCGGGACCCTGCTGTGGGAGGCGAAGCGCACGAAGACCTGGAGCGATGCGTGGCTGAGCAAATTGCGCGAGGACCAGCGCCGCGCGCATGCCGAAATCGCCGTGATCGTGTCGCACGCCGTGCCGAAGGGGCTGGAGAATTTCGACCATATCGAGGGCATCTGGGTGGTGCACCCAAAATGCACGGCCGCGGTGGCGCTGGCGCTGCGGCATTCGCTGATCGAGATATCGGCGAATCGGCTGGCGAGCGAGGGCCAGCAGGACAAGATGGAGCAGGTGTATCACTATCTCACGGGGCCGCGGTTCCGGCACCGCATCGAGGCGATCGTGGAGAAATTCAGCGCCATGCAATCCGATCTGGATCGCGAGCGCCTGACGATGCAGAAAATCTGGGCCAAGCGGGAGCACCAGATTCGCGGCGTGCTGGAAGCCACCGTGGGCATGTATGGCGATCTGCAGGGCATTGCCGGCAAATCCGTGCCGGAAATCGAGGGATTGGAACCCTCGCTGCTGGAGTGAACGCTGTAGAGCGTGACCGGCTCGGATTGAATCGGACATTGGTGCCGGTCACGGTCTACCTCATTGTTTTGTCGAGCAACTTCATCGGCGCGGTGACGCGGTGTGTGCCGATGTTGCTCTATTCCTCCGGAATCGTTTCATCGAACCGCCGGTAATCCATCGCGCGGCGGCCGTCTTCCATGTAGCCGAACAGATCGGCGAAGCGGCGGCCGAACAGGATTTCACCGGCATCGTAGGAGTGGCGGGCGTGCACGGTCTGGCGCATCGTGTCGTCGAGGCCGGATACCACGGCCACGAGCTCCGCGCCGTCATGCTCGAGCGTCTCCGGCGTGCAGCCGTGCAGCGGGCTGGAATCGTCGAGCACGTGCATCACCTGGAAGGACAGGCCGAACACCGGCGAGCGCGCGCGCACCAGTTTGAGATCGTGCAGGCGACGGAAGAAATGGCCTTCGGGCGTGGTTTCGTCCCGCAGCAGCGATAGCGTGGCTTCCGCCTGGAGAATCTGGTTGGCGCGCTCATTGGCTAGGCGGAACATGAGCGTAGGCTTGCCATCGAAGCGTGCAACAACGGCATTGCGACTGAATACGATGCGGGAGGAGGGCCGGGCGAAGCGGGCGAAGGTGAGGCCGGTGACGACCGCGAACGTGATGCCGCCGGTGATCGCCTCCACGGTCATCACCGAATTGGCGTAGAGGCTCACCGGCGACCATTTGCCGTAGCCGATCGTAGAAAGCGTCTGCACCGAGAAGAAGAACGCGTCGAGGAACGATCCGGGCGGCAGATCGGCGACGCCGCCCGGCTGTAGCATATAGAGCAGCGCGAAGAGCCCATTCAGCGCGAGGAACGCGGCGAGGGCGGCACCGAGGAAATGCGGCCAGGGCAGGCGCAGCGCGCGGTGGTAGAGATCCTGGCGGAACGAGCGCCGCAGGCCGATAATCTCGATGCGGTCGCCCGGATCGCGCGCCACGATGCGCGCCCGGGCGCGCGGCTGGCCGGGCGAGATCGGGTGCAGGCGGGGCGGATCCTTGGCCACGGATGCAGAAAGCCAGCCCGCGCTGGCCTGTGCAAGTCTGGGCGGCGCGATCAGGCGGTAGTTAGCACGCCGCGGCGGATCTGATCTTCCTCGATGGATTCGAACAGCGCCTGGAAATTGCCTTCGCCGAATCCGTCATTGCCCTTGCGTTGGATGAATTCGAAGAACACCGGGCCGATCACGTTGGCGGAGAAAATCTGCAGCAGGATGCCGATGCCGTCGCGTCCCACGACCTTTTCGCCGTCGATCAGAATGCCGAGCGACTTCAGCCGCGCCACATCCTCGCCATGGCCCGGCAGGCGGGTATCGACACGCTCGTAATAGGTTTCCGGAGGCGCGGGCATGAAGGCGAGCGCGTCCTGGCGCAGAGCTGCCACGGTTTGGAAAACATCCTGGCAGCCGCAGGCGATATGCTGGATGCCCTCACCCTTGTATTGGTGCAGGTATTCCTCGATCTGGCTGCGGTCGTCGGCGCTTTCGTTCAGCGGAATGCGGATGCGGCCATCGGGGCTGGTGAGCGCGCGCGAGGTGAGGCCGGTGAGCTTGCCGTTGATGTCGAAGAACCGGATCTGGCGGAAATTGAACAGGCGCTTGTAGAAATCGAACCAATGATCCATCCGGCCGCGCATCACGTTGTGCGTGAGATGGTCGATGTAGAACAGCCCGCGGCCCTCGGGCAGCGGATCGCGCGCGCCGAGCCATTCGAATTCGGCATCGTAGGCAGATCCGGTTTCGTTATATTTCTCCACGAAGTAGATCAGGCTGCCGCCGATGCCTTCGATGGCCGGCACGTCGATGGTTTTGCCGGTGGTGGCCGGCTTCGCGCCCAGCGAGATGGCGCGATCGTAGGCGTGCTGCGCCTGCACCACGCGGAACGCCATGCTCGGCACCGACGGCCCGTGCGCCTCAGCGAAGCGCGCGGCGTGGCTGCCGGGCGCCTCGGTGACGAGATAATTCACGCTGCCTTGGCGATACAGTGTGCTAGCGTGGCGGCGGTGCTTGGCGACCGGCGTGAAGCCCATGGTGCGGAACAGATTGTGCAGTTGCGCCGGCTCGGGATGCGCGAATTCCACAAATTCGAAGCCGTCGGTGCCGGCCGGATTTTCGTCGGTGATCGTGGCGCGTGGCGCGTCGTGCGGATACGGTCCCATGCCGGTTCCTCCTTAAGCGAAAGCCACCGAATATATAGGACGGAGCAGCAGGATGCCAGGCTGGCCAACGCAAGGCTGGCCAACGCCCGGCTCGTCGAGCGCGTCGGCCTCTCCGTCTGGCAATGTTCGCGTCGGCGATCTGGCGCAACGGCTCAAGGAAGCGCCTGCCCTGCCTCTGCGTAGGCCGAGCGCGCCCGCGCGGTGAGGTAGGGCGCATATAGCGTGAGCACCTGGCGGTAGCCCCACGCCAGATCGTGCGGCCCTTGCAGGCCGCGGAAATCCATCCAGTAGCTCGACACGATCCAAAGATTGTCGATCAGGCGTTCGATCTCCGCGTCGGTCGCGTGCATCAGCCCGTGCGCGCGCATCTGCTGGAAAACCGCGCGCACGGCTTGCTGGCCGCGCAGCGTAACCGCATGGGCGCGATCGCGCAGACCGGGGGCGAGGATGCGCAGCATGGCCGCATCGCGATAGAACAGGCGATATTCCGACATGAGATCGAACCAGCCGCGCTGGTACGCCACATAAGCCATGGGATCGGCGGGATCGTGCAACGGCCGGTTCCCCACTTCCAGCAGCGCGAGCTCGAACCGGTCGAACAGCGCTTCGGCAATCTGCGCCTTGCGCCGGAAGTAATAGTAGAGATTGCCCTCGTTGATGCCGGACGCTTCGGCGATTTCGGCCGTGGTCACACGATCGAGCCCGCGCGCATTGGCCAGCGC
>CAXUEX010000163.1:0-259 GCA_964250215.1 uncultured Acetobacteraceae bacterium
CGGCATTGCCGAGCAGCATGCCGTCACCTTTGCGGCAGGGCTGGCGGCGGCGGGTCTGGGCGCGCGCTGCCGATGCCGAGCTCGGCCAGCAAATGCGTGCCGAGCCGTTCCGGATCTATGCCGAGCGCGTGTTCGATGACGCTGGCGCCGAGGCTGATGCCCAGGCCTACCGGGCCGCCGGTGGGGCAGCTGACGGGGAGAGAGCCGGCTTCGCGCACCGCCTCGGCTATTTTCCGTTCGACGTGGCGCCGCCGCAGCG
>CAXUEX010000163.1:269-6171 GCA_964250215.1 uncultured Acetobacteraceae bacterium
GTGACGGCCCGGTAGATCGTGCCGACCACCGGCAAATATTGCAGCGGGTTCAGTTCTGAGAGGAAGGTGCGCCAAGCTGGGCGCCAGGCTGGGTGCTGGTGCGGCGGCGGCGCGGTGACGGTGATGGATTGCACGGCATCCGGCGACATGCGGCGGTGGTGTGCAAATGCCGCGCCAATTATCCGAGCGCGGCGGCGATGCGGGTGGCGATTTCCGGGATATCTTGCCGATCGTGATAGAGGCCGAAGCCGATGCGCAGCACGTCGGCGCGGCTGTCGGTGACGATGCCGGCGCGGGCCAGGGATTGCTGGATGCGGGCGGCGTGGGGCGAGCGGTAGGCCAGGAAATTACCGCGGGGCTGGCCATCGACCACGAGGTTCTCGCGACGCAGGCCGGGGATTTGTTTCGCCTCCATGGCGGGGATGAAGTTTTCCTGCAACGCGGCGGCGTGGGTGTGGATGCTGGCGGTGTCTATGCCGAGTTGCGCGAGCCAGCGCATCACGGCGTTTAGCCGGTAGAGGCCGGTGGGATCGAAGGTGGCGCCCCAGAAGCGGCGCGCATCGCTTGCATAGCTTACGCCGCCGCCGCTTGGAGCCGTGAGCGCGCCGAAGCCGGCGAACCAGCCGGTGTTGGGCGGGCGGGCGACGTAATCCGGCGGGCACAGCATGTAGCCGGCACCCTCGCCTGCCATGGCGTATTTGTAGCCGCCGCCGAGATAGAATGCGCGATGCGCGATCGCGGCGAGATCGGTGGGGCGGGCCATGAAGCCGTGATAGCCGTCGATCACGATGAGCGCATCGTGGCCCGGGATAGCGGCGACGAGGGCGGCGAGATCGGCGATTGCGAAGCCGGAATTGAAGAACACCTGGCTGACATAGACGATGTGGGCCCGCGCGGTGCTGGCGGCTTTGGCGAAACGTTCGGCGAAACTGGCGAACGGGGCGGTGGGCACCGTGGTGAGCGCGATGCGGCCATCCTCGACGAAGCGCGCGGCCTGGCGGGCGAAGCTGTAGAACTCGCTGTCGGTGGCGAGGACGCGGGCGCCTTCGGGGAGGGCGGAGAACAGGCGCAGCAGGAATTCGTGCGTGTTCGGCGCCAAGGCGATGCTGGCGGGGTCGGGGATGTTCAGATGGCGCGCGATGTGGCTTTGCGCCTCGGGCACGATTTCGCCCCAGACACGGTCCCATTTTTCATCCCACAGCGTGGCTGCATCGTTCCAGGCTTGGAGCTGGGCATCGTGCGTGACGTTCGGCCAGAGATGGTGCGAGTGGGCGTTGAGGTGCAGGCGCTGGCCATCGCCGAGGGCGCGGGAGAAATGCGGCTTGAGCGAGTTCATAGCGCGGTGCGAAGCGTCCACAATTCCGGGAACAGGCGCAGATCGAGCGCGCGCGTGAGATAGGGTGCGCCGGAGCTGCCGCCGGTGCCGCCCCTCATGCCGATGATGCGCTGCACCGTGCGCAGGTGGCGGAAGCGCCATTGCTGGAAGCGGTCATCCAGATCGACGAGTTTTTCGGCCAGATCGTAGAGTTCCCAGTTGCCGTCGGGGTCGCGGTAGATGGTGAGCCAGGCGGCTTCCACTTCCGGGCTGGCAGTGTAGGCTTCGGACCAGTTGCGGTGCAGCACCGATGGCGGCAGGTCGAGTCCGCGGCGGGCGAGGAGCTGGAGCACGCGGTCATACAGCGAGGGTTCGGCGAGCGCGGCTTGCAGCAGGGCGTAGGCGGCGCTGTCGCGGCGGTGGACTTCGGCGAGTTTCGCATCCTTGTTGCCGAGGCGGAATTCCAGCTCGCGGTATTGCGCCGACTGGAAGCCGCTGCTGGTGCCGAGATGCGGGCGGAGGCGCGCATAATCGGCCGGCGTCATGGTGGCCAGCACGTCCCAGCTCTGGATCATCTGGGCTTGCACGCGGCCGATGCGGGCGAGGATTTTCAGCGCGTCATCGAGCGTGTTGGAGGCGATCAGGCGGATGGCTGCATCGAGCTCGTGCAGCGCGAGCTTCATCCATAGCTCGCTGGCCTGGTGGATGACGATGAAGAGCATTTCGTCATGGTCGCCGGAGCGCGGGTGCTGGGCTGCGAGCAGGCGATTGAGGCCGAGATAGCCGGCATAGGTTTCCGGTGGCGGCAGCGACCAGGCGATGGCTTCGCCCTCGGCACGGCTTTGGCTCATGCAGCTTTCCGGCGCGGGAACAGCAGCAGGCTTAGGAACGACTCCTGCTGTTCCGCCGATTCAGCCTGGAAGACAGCGACGGCGTTCCTGGCGGCACTGAGCTGCACGCGCACGGCGGCGGCCAGGAACATCACCGCCGGATCGTAGTCGGCCTTGTTACGTTCAAGTTGCAATTGGATGAGATCCTCGGCAAAGCGCCGTAGCGACTGGGAATAAAAGGCATTTTGACGCACGGTTCGGCATGCGGCGAGAAGCAGCCGGTGATCCGGGCTGCGATACGCGGCGGTGTAGATCGCATCGGGCTCGTCCGTTCTTCCGCGTCCCTTTCCTACATAGCGGTTTGCCGCTTCGGCGCACAGAAAGTGGAAAACCCCGTAGTAGGCGGCCGAGATAGCGCGGCGGAGATCGACCTGTTTGGGCCAATCTTCGGTTCCAATCAGCGCTTCGGCTTGCGAGAGAAGGTCATCTGAAGACAGAATCGCCATATCTCTCCAGATCCTGTTCGGTGGCCCATCGCGTGTAGGCGAAGCGGTTCTCGCCATGTTTCAGCAAGCTATCTTGCAGATCGTGCAGAATGCGGCGCGCCAGGCCATCGTCCACCAACTGGTCAAGATCGGTATGGCGGATAATGAACGTCACCTGAAATGCGTCGTCGCCGATCCAGTCCTCGATGGGTTTACTGCGGATGTCGAGGAGAGCGCCTTCCGGCAATGCAGCCTCGGCGACGTTACGGGCTATGCTTTCTACCGCGGTTGGATTGAGCGCATCCATGCGATCATTGTAGCGCATTGGGCGAGATGGCGATATGGGGGGATCAAAGCCGGGCTGCGACCTGGGCCCAGCCGTCGGCGATCATGCGCAGCGCGACGTAGGTGACGACCGCGAGGCCGAGCCAGGCGATCCAGCGCTGGCGTTCCAGCAGCGCGGCGAGCGCGGCGGCGGCGAGGCCCATGAGCAGCACCGACAAAGCGAGGCCGCCGATCAGGATCCATAGATGCGCGCGGGCGGCGCCGGCGACCGCGAGCACGTTGTCGAGGCTCATCGAGAGGTCGGCGAGCGCGATCTGGAGGATGGCGGCGCGGAGCGATTTCTGCCGGCCGTGCTGCTTGTGCGCGGGATGGGCGCGGCGCAGCTCGCGAACCATGCGCCAGCACACCCAGAGCAGCAGCAGGCCGCCGGCGAGCGTTAGGCCGACGATGGCGAGCAGGCGGACGGCCACCACCGCGAGTGCGACGCGGATGGCGGCGGCAAGGCCGATGCCGATGAGCATGGCCTGGGCGCGGCGGCGCGGCGGCAGGCCGGAAACGGCCAGGCCGACCACCACGGCGTTGTCGCCGGCCAGCGTGATGTCGATCGCCACCACCTGGAGCAGCGCCGCGATCGCCGAGCCCCATCCCATCGTCACGCCGGCCAACCCCGTGCTACCCGCCCCGCTTTCCCGCCGCATGCCGCCCGGAGACGACGATGGTTCCCCGCTACACCCGCAAGCCGATGGCCGCCATCTGGTCGGCCGAGAACCGGTTCCGGCTTTGGTTCGACATCGAGGCGGCGGCGGCGGATGCGATGGCGGCGCTGGGCGAAATCCCGGCCGCGGCGGCCGCGGAAATCCGTGCCCGCGGCACGCCGGCGCTGGCCGGGCTGAGCGCCGCCGATCTCGCGCGGATCGACGAGATCGAGCGCGAGACGCGGCACGATGTGATCGCGTTCCTGACGTGGCTGGCGGAGAAGATCGGCGAGCCGGCGCGGTATGTGCATCTGGGCCTGACGAGCAGCGACATTCTGGATACGTGCCTGGCGCTGCAACTGATTCAGGCGACCGATTTGCTGCTGGCCGATCTGGATGCACTGCTGGCGGCGCTGAAACGGCGGGCGCTGGAGCACAAGCACACGCTCACCATCGGGCGCAGCCACGGCATTCATGCGGAGCCGACCACGTTCGGGCTGAAACTCGCTGGCCATTACGCGGAATTTGCCCGCAACCGCGCGCGCCTGGTTGCCGCGCGCGCCGAGATCGGCACCTGCGCGATGTCTGGCGCGGTGGGCACTTATGCGCATGTGAGCCCGGAGGTGGAACGCCGCGTGGCCGCCACGCTGGGGTTGGCGGCCGAACCGATCTCGACGCAGATCATTCCGCGCGACCGGCACGCCGCGTATTTCTGCACGCTGGCCGTGATTGCCAGCGGCATCGAGCGGCTGGCGATTGAAGTGCGGCACCTGCAGCGGACGGAAGTGCGCGAGGCGGAGGAGTTTTTCCACGCCGGGCAGAAGGGCAGCAGCGCCATGCCGCACAAGCGCAACCCGGTGCTGTCGGAGAACCTGACGGGGCTGGCGCGGCTGGTGCGTTCGGCGGTGGTTCCGGCGCTGGAGAACGTGGCGCTGTGGCACGAGCGGGATATCAGCCACAGCAGCGTGGAGCGCGCGATCGGGCCGGATGCGACGGCGACGCTGGATTTCGCACTGGCGCGGGCGGCTGGGCTCATCGAGACGCTGGTGGTGTATCCGGAGCGGATGCGGGCGAATTTGGAGTCGCTGGGCGGCGTGGTGCAGAGCGGCGAGGTGTTGCTGGCGCTGGCGCGGGCGGGTTTATCGCGCGAGGACGCTTATACGTTGGTGCAGCGCCATGCGATGGGGGTTTGGGAGTCGCTGGGCAGCGGGGCCGAGCGCAGTTTTCGGGAGAGTCTGGAATCAGATTCTGTAGTTACGTCTCGTCTTTCGGACGACGCGCTCAGTGCCGCGCTGGATAGCGGCGCGCAATTGCGGAACGTGGATGGGATTTTTGCGCGGGTGTTCGGGAGCGGCAATGACTAGCTGATTCCGGTAGGCACGGCTTGTGGCGCGCAAGAAGGTTCGGGCGAGAGGCGTTTTTGTTACGAATACGTAATGAAATGGCCGCGCAAAGATGTGGGCGGGATTCAGGCCATTTCGGGAACGGGCGGGAAGACCGTGAGAGCGAATTGGTTGCGGCGCGAGAGCGTGGGCGTTTTGCGGACGAGGCGGAAGGGGTCGAGGGCGGCGTCGCCGAGGCACGGGATTATGGGCTTGGCCGGGGGGCGCGGCGCGGCGACGGGTTGCAGTGTTGCTGGGACGGCGGCTGGGGGTTGCTCGCGACGGAGCGGCTCGGGCGGGGCGAGGCCCATGGCGCGGCAGAGCGGACGCAGAAGGCGGCCGAAACGCGCGGGTTCCTGCACGAAAAGCGGTTGCAGCTCGGGATCGGCCAGCAGCGCGGCGAGGGAGGCCTTGAGAGGTTCGGGTTCGGGCAGGGCGCGGCATAGCCAGCCGATGGCGCGCGGGAACGGTAAGGGAGCGAGCTCGCCGAGGCCGGGCATGGAACGGGTGGCGCGGGCGCGGAGCGGCTTCAGGACGCCGGCCGCCATTTGGGCCGCCAGGCGGGTAACGCCTTCGGTGACGCGGAAGAGCCAGAGCCCGGCGGCGAGCGGGAGGATTGCGGCGCCGAGATCATCGGGCACCGCTTCCGGCAGCACGGAGACGAGCGCCGTGCGGATACGGTCGATGATGGCGAGCAGGCGGGCGATTGGGCCTTGTGGGGGCTGGGCAGGCACAGGCGGGGTTGTGGAACAAATCAGGAACTTTGTCAAGGATTTTGTTGGGGGGTTATTTCGCCGTTGCGGTCCTGGATGTCCGCCGCATGGACGATGGCCTGCATCAGCAAACCCTGGGCATCGACCAGGATGTGCCGCTTTTTGCCCTTGATTTTCTTCCCGGCATCGTAACCAGC
>CAXUEX010000164.1:0-6142 GCA_964250215.1 uncultured Acetobacteraceae bacterium
GCCCCAGCGCCGCCGCCATCCTGGCCGCCACAAACCCCGCTCGCGAAAAACCGCTGAACCCGGCCCGAGCCTACGCGCGCCAATAACGTTCCGGATTCGGAACATAATTCAGCAGCGGCTGCCGCTTCAAACCGCCCGAAAACGCACCGGCAGCGCCTTCGGGCCCGAAACAAAATTGGAAGCCGTGTTGCGCGGCGTTCCCGCCAGCTCCACCGCAGCCAGGCGCGGAATCAGCTCCTCGAACAATATCCGCATCTCCAGCTTCGCCAGATGCTGCCCCAGGCACAGATGCGGCCCATAGCCGAAACCCAGATGCCGGTTCGGCTCGCGATCGGCACGGAACCGCATCGGATCCTCGAACACCGCTTCGTCGCGGTTGCCCGAAAGATAGCACAGCATCAGCCAGTCGCCTTTCGCAATGCGCCGGCCGAGCACTTCCGTGTCCTCCGTCGCCGTGCGCATGAAATGCCGCACCGGCGTCACCCACCGCACCCCTTCCTCCACCAGCCCGGGAATCAACGCGGGATCGGCCTTCACTTTTGCGAATTCCGCAGGGTTTTCGCACAGCGCCCAGAACGCGCCCGCGGTGCTGGAACTGGTCGTGTCGTGCCCGGCCGCGGCGATGATCGTATAGTAGCTCATCGCCTCGAAATCGCCGATCGCACCGCCATCGATGTTGCCGTTCGCGATCACGGTGGAAACGTCGTCCCGCGGATGCCGGCGCCGGTCCTCCGTCACCTGGCGGAAGTACTCCGAGAAATCCACGAACACCTCGAAAAGCTGCTGCGCGCCGATTTCCGGATCGACCAGGCCCGCCTCGCCGCGCGTCATGTCGGGATCCTGATTGCCGAACAGCTCCTGCGTCAGCCGCAACATGCGCGCCTCGTCCTCGGCCGGCAGGCCCAGGATCAGCATGATCACGCGCAGCGGATACAGCGCCGCCACATCCGCCGCAAAATCGCACGTGCCGCCGCGCGCCAGCATCTCCTCCACGGTCCGCCGCGCAATCTCGCGAATCTTCGGTTCCAGGCGGCGTATCTGCCCCGGCATGAACCAGCTTTGCGTCAGCGCGCGGTATTTCTGGTGGTCCGGATCGTCCATATGCACGATCGTACGCACCAGATGCGGGCCGCCGGCCAATTGCCGGATGCGCTCCGCGGCTTTGCGATCGATCACCTGCGTCGGGCGGTCGCCGTTGTGGAACAGAACCTTGTCACGGCCGATCTGCATGATCTCGGCATGGCGGGTCACGGCCCAGAACGGATCGAACCCCTCGATGTCCAGCCGCGCCACCGGGTCGTGCTGGCGGAGCCACGCAAACGTTTCCAGCAGCTCCGCAAGGTCGGCATGCGCCGCTGCATTCACCACGCGCCGCGCCTGCTCCGGCGCCAATGCCAATTCGGTGTTCATACCGCTGCCCTCCGCTCTGCCGCCGCGGGAAGCAGCGAAGCCAGCACCATTCCCACGACATGTTCGATATAACGATTTTGAAACGCAATCACCTCCACCGTATCCTTGCGCAGATCGAGGAGCCCCTCCGCCTGCATGAACTGATCGCAAGCACCGATCGCGCTCAGGTAGAAAATCCGTGCGTCCACCTCGCGGAACTCCCCCAATCGCACGCCCTCCGCCAAAATGCGCGACTGGCACGCGATCACCGGCCGCACCAGATGTTGTTGCAATTCCTCTGCGGCTTCCCGGTCGGCACCACGCAGCAGGGCGTGCAGCAATCTGTTGAGATACGGCGAACGCCGATACGCCTCCATGATGCCCCGCAGGTGCAGCCGCATCTTCTCGGCCGCGGTCACCGGTTTGCGCAGCAACTGATCCATCTCCGACAGCGCCCGCGCCGCATCCCGCCGGGCCAGCGCCACGAGCATACCCGTCTTGCTACCGAAATAATATTTCACGAGTGCCGAATTAAGTCCGGCGCGGTTCGCAATCTCGGCCAGAGAAATGTCGATCCGTCCGGTCTCGATGATCAGCGCGGCCGCGCCATCCAGCAACCGCTCACGTGCGGGCTTGGCCACGGCCGCTCGGGGCGGAGAAGCGCCGTCCATGCGATCGCGTCAGCGCGGCGCCATCCGGATCGCGCCGTCCAGCCGCACATCCTCGCCGTTGAAATAACCGTTGCGGCACATCTCCACCGCCAGCCGCGCGAACTCGTCCGGCCGCCCCAGCCGTTTCGGAAAGGGCACGGATGCCGCCAGCGCCGCTTTCACCTGTTCCGGTGCGGCATGAAGCAGTGGTGTATCGAAAATGCCCGGCAGGATCGTGTTCACGCGAATGCCCTCGCCCATCAGGTCGCGCGCCGCCGGCAGAGTCATGCCCACCACGCCGGCCTTGGAAGCCGAATACGCGGCCTGCCCGATCTGCCCATCCTCGGCCGCCACTGAAGCCGTGTTCACGATCGCGCCGCGTTCGCCATCCGCCAGCGGATCCAGCGTCATCATGCCCGCCGCCGATTTCGCCATGCAGCGGAACGTGCCGATTAGGTTGATCTGGATCAGCTTCTCAAAAGCCGCGACGGGATGGGCGCTGATTTCGCCGGTCTTCTTGTCGCGGCCAGCGGTTTTCATGCCGATCCCGGTGCCCGCGCAATTGATCAGGATGCGCTCCTGCCCCAGCGCCGCGCGCGATTTCGCGAAACCCGCATCCACCGCATCGTCCGAGGTTACATCCACCTTGCAGAACACGCCGCCGATCTCGCGCGCCACATCCTCGCCCTGCGTCTCGTTGAAATCGAACACCGCCACGCGCACGCCATGCTCCGCCAGCAGCCGAGCGGTGGCGGCACCCAGCCCGGAAGCGCCGCCCGTCACCACGGCAACAACGGAAGAGTTCAGTTCCATGCGATCAAAGCCTTTCCACGATGGTCACGTTCGCCATGCCGCCGCCTTCGCACATCGTCTGCAAGCCATAGCGCTTGCCGCGCGCGCGCAGCGCATGCACCAGCGTGGTCATCAGTTTGGTGCCGGAACTGCCCAGCGGATGGCCCAGTGCGATCGCGCCGCCGTTCACGTTCACCCGCGCCGGATCGGCGCCCGTCGTCTTCAGCCACGCCACCGGCACGCTGGCAAACGCCTCGTTCACCTCGAACAGATCGATGTCGTCAACCGACATGCCGGCGCGCTGCAGCGCCCGTTCGGTTGCCGGTAGCGGCGCTTCCAGCATGATCACCGGATCGTGGCCCAGCACGCTCATGTGGTGGATACGCGCCAGCGGCGAAACACCGAGCAATTTCAGCCCACGCTCGTTCACCACCACCACACCCGAAGCGCCGTCGCAAATCTGGCTCGAAGTCGCGGCCGTGATCCGGCCACCCTCGCGCAGCAGTTTCACCGCCGCAATCCCCTCCAGCGAAGCATCGAACCGAATGCCCTCATCCACACGATGCACCTCGTCGCCGCCATTGACGTGCACCGGCACGATCTCGTCGGCGAATGCACCACCCTGCGTCGCCGCCTTCGCCCGCAAATGGCTCTCCAGCGCGAACGCATCCAGCTCCTGCTTCGAAAGCCCGTATTTCTCGGCCATCATCTCGGCGCCCATAAACTGGCTGAACTGCACGCCCGGATACCGCGCCTCCTGCGCTGGGCTTTTCGGCGAGCCGAAACCGTTCTTTTCCGGCAACAGGCTTGAAAGCCCCATCGGCACCCGCGTCATGCTCTCCACGCCGCCGGCGATCACCACATCCATCGTGCCGCTCATCACCGCCTGCGCCGCGAAATGCAGCGCCTGCTGCGACGATCCGCATTGCCGGTCCACGCTCGTGGCCGGCACGCTCTCCGGCAGTTTCGAAGCCATCACCGCGCCGCGCGCCACATTCAGCGATTGTTCGCCCACCTGCTGCACGCAGCCGAGAATCACATCCTCCACCTGCGCCGGATCGAGCTTCGCGCGCGCCACCAGCGCGTCGATCACCTGCGCGGCAAGATCGCTCGGGTGCCAATCCTTCAATTTGCCGCCGCGGCGTCCCCCCGCGGTCCGCGCGGCCGCAACAATATAGGCTTCCGGCATGTATCGCTCCTTGTCGCTAAGCCGCGTTGAACGGCTGGTCCTTGTCCACGCGGATGTCGCCTGGCAGCCCCAGCACGCGTTCCGCGATAATGTTGCGCAGCACCTCGTCCGTGCCGCCCGCAATCCGTCCCCCGGGCGCATACAGCAGCGCATCCTGAAACTTGCCGCCCATCTCCATCCCCGCCTCGCCCAGCAGGTCCAGCGCGAAACTCGCAATCTCCTGAATCTTGCGCGCACTCACCAGCTTATGGATCGAGCTTTCCGGCCCCGGCATCTGCCCGCGCGAAAGCGCCGTGATGGTCCGCAGCTTCGTGTATTCCAAACCCTTGCTCTGCACATACCAATCCGCGATGCGCTCCCGCACCGCCGGATTGCGCAGCGCCGCATCGCCGTTCAGCACCAAGGTGCGCGCCAGTTCCAGCACATCATCGAAATCCGGCCCCGGCAGCGAGCCGATGGCCAGCCGCTCGTGCATCAGCGTCGTCAATGCCACGCGCCAGCCCTCGCCCGGGGCGCCCAGGCGTTGCGCATCCGGGATCCGCACATCGGTGAAGAACACCTCGTTGAAGTTCGAGGTGCCGGAAATCTGCCGGATCCGCCGCACCTCAATGCCCGGCGACCGCATATCCACAAAGAACATGGTCAGCCCGCGGTGTTTCGGCACCGCCGCATCGCTGCGTGCCAGCAACAGACCGAAATCCGCGAAATGCGCGCCGGACGTCCAGATCTTCTGCCCGTTGACCACCCATTCGCCGCCCTGAAGCTCGGCCTTCATGCGCAGCCCGGCCACGTCCGATCCCGCCGCGGGTTCGGAAAACAACTGGCACCACACGGTTTCGCCGCGCAGCGCCGGCCCCACATGGCGTTCGCACACGGCCGCGTCCGCATAGGCCATCACGGTCGGCAGGCACATGCCAAGCCCGATCTCGAAAACCCCGCGTGGAAGATCGTATTTCTCCTCTTCCTGGTTCCAGATCACCTGTTGCATCGGTGTCCCGCCGCGGCCGCCGAACCGCTTCGGCCACGTAATGCCCGCAAATCCCGCTTCCGCCTTTTTCCCCTGCCACAACTTGGCGCGCGCCACTTGCGCCGCATCCGGCGCGCCATCGCGCTGGTCCGAAGCCGGTGCCGCATTGGCGCGCAAAAACGCCACCACTTCGGCGCGGAATGCCGCCTCCTCCGGCGTGTCCGAGAAATCCATCAGCCAGCTCCCTCAAGCCGCATTTCGCTGCTCCAAAGCGCCGACCAGCCGGTCCTTCCAATACGGCGCCGCCCCCAGCCACAGCGAAAGATGTTTCGCCCGCCGATAGAACAGATGGCAATCGGATTCCCACGTGAACCCCATGCCGCCATGCACCTGAATGTTCTCGGCCGAAGCCAATTCGAACGCGCGGCTCGCCGCCACCCGCGCAGCGGCCGCCGCTATGGGCAGATCGGGCGCATCCGCACCCACCGCCCAGCACCCGTAATACGCATTCGATCGCGCCAGCTCCACGGCCACATACACATCCGCCAGCTTGTGCTTGATCGCCTGAAACGACCCGATCGGCCGGCCGAACGCAAACCGCTCCAGCGCATAACCGCGCGCCGCATCCAGCGCCGCCTGCGCGCCACCCAGCTGCTCGAACGCAACAAACACCGCGGCCCGGTCCATCACCCGCTCCACGGCGCTCCACCCGCGGCCCTGGGCCAGCAATTCCGCCGGCGCGCCCGCAAAACGCAGCCGCGCAGTGTCGCGGCTCGGGTCCAGCGCTGCCACGCGATCCCGCGCCACGCCGGCCAGCTCCACCATGTAAAGCCCGATCGCGTCCGCCTCGCCGCGCGCCACCACGAGCGCCAGATCCGCGATCCCGCCATCCACCACCGGCCCCTTCTCGCCGTGCAGCAAGCCATGCCGCACCGCGGCGCGCACATTTGCCGCCGCCGGCGCCCCCGCCGCCTCCGCCAGCGCAAAAGCGCCGATCCGGGAGCCATCGGCCAACCCCGGCAACCAGCGCCGGTGCTGCGCCGCATCGCCGAACTGCAGCACCGCCTGCGAAACCACATACGCCGAAGAAGCAAACGGCACCGCCGCCAGCCCCGCGCCCATCGCCTCGGCCAGCACGCAAAGCGCCTCCTCGCC
>CAXUEX010000165.1:0-6136 GCA_964250215.1 uncultured Acetobacteraceae bacterium
GTGCCGCCGCGCGTGAGCACCACTTTCAGCGCCAGCATCAGGCGCGAGAGTTCGCCGCCGGAGGCGACGCGGCCGAGCGGGCCAGGCGTTTCGCCGGGGTTGGCGGCGATCAGGAAGCGCACCGCATCGGCGCCGTGCGGCCCCCATTCGGCTTGCGGCAGTTCCGATACAGCAACCACAAAGCGCGCCTTTTCCAGACGCAGCGGCGGCAATTCTCGCGCCACGGCCCGCTCCAGCTTTTGCGATTCGCGCTGGCGATGCGCGGTGAGCCGGCGCGCGGCTTCGGCGAAGCGCGCGCGGGCGCTTGTCGCCGCATCGGCAAGGCCGGCGATCTCGGCTTCGGAAAAATCCAGCGCGGCCAGACGGGCACGCAAATCGGTCAGAAATGCCGGCAATTGCAGAACCGGAACGCCGTGCTTGCGGCCGGCCGCGCGCAGCGCGAACAGCCGCTCTTCCGTCTGTTCCAGGCGGCGCGGATCGGGTTCGGCTGCGGCGGCAAGCTGCGAAAGACAGGTTTCGGCTTCGGCAATCGCGTCCTCGGCGCGGCCGATCGCCGCCAGCGCCGGGGCGGCCGCGCCTTCCTCCGCGCCCGCTGGCAGCAGCCGGCCCAGCGCCCGCGCGGCGGCGCGCAGGGAAGCGGCCGGACCACCATGCCGGCGATCGCGCGGCGCCAGTTCGGCGAGTGCCGCGGCAATCGCCTCGGCGCGTTTCTCGGCTTGTTGCAAAAGCGTGCGCTGCGCCGCGAGCGCATCCTCCTCGCCTTCGCGCGGCGCCAGTTCGGCGAGTTCGGCGGTGGCATGGCGCAGGAAATCTTCCTCGCGCCGGGCTTCGGCAATCGCGGCGAGCGCGCCGGCAAGGTTTTCCTCCGCGGCCCGCCATGCCCGATGGCGCGCGGCGAGTTCGGCAGTCAGTTCCGGTTGCGTCCCAAACGCATCGAGCAGGCGCAAATGGCTGGCGGGATCGATCAGCCCCATCTGTTCGTGCTGGCCCTGCACTTCCACGAGCATGGCCGCGATGCGGCGCAGGCTGGCCGCCCCCACCGGCTGATCGTTCACCCAGGCGCGGCTGCGGCCATCGCGCGCCAGGCTGCGGCGCAGCACAATCTGTTCCTCGGCTGGAATACCGAGCTCTTCCAGCGCCGCATGCACCGGATGCGCCTCGGCCGCCGCGAAACAGGCGCTCACGCGCGCTTCGGCGGCATCGCGGCGGATCAGCGTGGCATCGGCGCGCGCGCCGAGCGCCAAGCCGAGACTATCGAGCAGAATGGATTTGCCGGCCCCGGTTTCGCCGGTGAGCACGGTGAGGCCCTCGCCCAGCGCAATGTCCAATGTCTCGATGAGCACAACGTCTTTTATCGAGAGCTGGATCAACATCAGCGTAGGGCGAGCCCCTTCACGCCTGCGCCGGCATCAGAACACCGCGCCGACGGTGCGCGCAAAAAACCCGCGATGCGTGCCCTTGGCCGGCGCGGTGTGGCCGGCCACCTGGTCGGTCTCCACCAGCTCGTTCCACGCAGCCTGGTACCACGGGCTGCCGGGATAGTTATAGTTCAGCACCGAAGCCGTGCGCTTCGCCTCGCCGATCAGGCCCAGTTTCAGATAAATCTCGGTCAGCCGCGCCAGCGCCTCGGGCGTGTGGTTCGTGGTCTGGTAATCGTCCACCACGCGCTGGTAGCGGCCGATCGCGGCGGCATACAGATGCTGTTTTTCGTAGTAGCGGCCGATCGCCATTTCCTTGCCGGCCAGATGGTCGCGGCAAAGGTCGATCTTCAGCCGCGCATCGCGGGCATAGGCGCTGTCGGGGAAGCGCGTCACCACTTCCTGCAAGGCCACCATCGCGTCCGATGTGCCTTTCTGGTCGCGCGAGATGTCGGCGATCTGCTCATAATAGCAAAGCGCGCGCAGATAATACGCGTAGGCAACATCCTTGCTGGAGGGATGAAGCTGGATGAAACGGTCGAGCTGCGAGACGGCTTCGGTGTAGCCGTTGCGGCGGTATTCGGTGTAGCCCTCCATGAGCTGCGCGTTCGTGGCCCAGGGCGAATACGGGTAATTCTGCTGGATGGCCTCGAAATGCTTCACGGCGGTGCCGTAGCTGCCCTTGCGCAGCGCATCGATGCCGTTGCTGTAGAGCAGCTCGGGCGATTCATCGCCCAGGCTCACCTTCGGCGCGTCGTCGTCGTCCTTGCTGCTCGTCCAGGGCAGCACGGAACGGATGGTGGCGCAGCCGCCCAGCAGCAGGAACACGGCCAGCGCGGCGGCGGGTTTGGCGGAGAATCTCATACGCGCCGCTTTACACCATGGCCGCGTGGTGCGGGAAGCAATCAGGCGGCGGCGCGGGCCGACCAGGCAGGTTCCAGCGACACCAATCGCCAGGCGGCGTGATCGGCCATCAGCGCGCGAACCAGCCGGTTGTTCAGCGCGTGGCCGGTGCGGTGCGCCACGAAACGGCCGTGGATCGGGTGGCCGGCCAGCGCCAGATCGCCCACCGCGTCCTGCAGCTTGTGGCGCACGAATTCGTCGGGCGCGCGCAGGCCCTCGGGGTTCAGCACCGCGGCGCCATCCACCACCACGGCATTCTTCAGGCTGCCGCCGCGCGCCAGCCCGGCCTCCTGCAGCGCCTCGATCTCCGGCCGCATGGTGAAGGTGCGGGCATCGGCCAGCGCGTTGCGGAAGCTGCGCTCCGACAGGCGCAGGCTGAGCGCCTGGCGGCCGATGGCGGCGGCGGGAAAATCGATCGCCAGCGACATATCCAACGCCGTGCCCCCGGGCGCGGGCCGCAGCTCGGCCGAGGCGGGGCCCGCATCCACGCGCACCGGGCGCAACACCTCGATGGCCTGCGCCGGGGCGGCCAGATCGGCGATGCCGGCGCAGTCGATCAGGAACAGGAAGGGCGCGGCGGAGCCGTCGAACACCGGCACTTCCGGCCCATCCAGTGCGATCACCGCGTTGCCGATGCCGCAGGCGGAGAGCGCGGCCAGCAGGTGTTCCACCGTGGAGACCCGGGCTTCCGGCCGATCGGGCAGGCACAGCATGGTGCAGAGCCGGCTTTCGCCCACCAGATCGTGGCGCGCCGGGATATCCAGGCCCAGATCGGTGCGGCGGAACACGATGCCGGTGCCGGCGCCGGCCGGGCGCAGTTCCAGCCGCACGCGCGCGCCGCTGTGCAGGCCGGTGCCGACGCAGGCGATGGCGGATTTCAGCGTGCGTTCGCAGGTGGGCGCGAGTGTGTCTGGCGAGAGGTCCGGCAGGCCGTCCATACGGGGGCGCGTTCCTTCGTGGGGGCTTCCGGTGGAAACCAACCGGTAAGCTTCACGCCGGTTGTAGCCGCCGCGTTGCGCGCCGCGCGAGTCAAGCTTTGTTGCCGCATATTACGGGGCAAAAGGCTGATATTGCAGCAATTTTTGCAGTGCTAATTGGTGCGCGCGCGGCTTGCCGGACGGCGGCGTGGCAGCCGCTGCCCGGCGCTGGCGCGGACCGGCGATCAGGAGGTTTGGCGGCGCAGGAAGGCGGGAATCTCCAGGCCGGCGTTTTCGCTCTCGGCGCCGGCCGCGCGCACCAGGGCCGCGGGTTCGGGCGCCATCTGCGGTTCCGTGCGCTCCGGCTCGGCGGCTTGCCGGCGCGTCATCATGCGGAACAGGCTGCGGTGCTGACCCGGCGGCGGGGCGGCGGGGCGTGCGGCGGGTTCGGTGAACAGCGTGCCGCGCACCGCTTGCGTGGCCGGATCGGGCGCGTTCGCGGCCGCCATGGCCGGCTCCGGCTCGGCTTCCAGCACCGGCGCGGTGGCCTGCACGGCAACCGGCGCGCCCCCACCCACGGCAACAAGGCGGGGGCGCGCGGCTTCGGCGCTTGTCTGTTGCACCTGCGTATCTATGCCGGTGGCCACCACGCTCACGCGGATGCGGCCGGCGAGCGCATCGTCCACCGCACTACCGAAGATGATGTTCGCGTCCTCGATCACTTCCTCGCGGATGCGGTTGGTGGCCTGGTCCACTTCGTACAGCGTCATGTCCTCGCCGCCGGTGATGTTGATCAGCAGGCCGCGGGCGCCGGCCATGTTGGTGTCTTCCAGCAACGGATTGTTGATCGCGGCCTCGGCGGCGCGGATCGCGCGGTTTTCGCCGTCGGCCTCGCCGGTGCCCATCATGGCTTTGCCCATCTCGGCCATCACGGTGCGGATATCGGCGAAATCGAGGTTAACCAGCCCGGGCGAGACCATCAAGTCCGTCACGCCGCGCACGCCCATATACAGCACATGGTCGGCCATCTTGAAAGCTTCGCGCCAGCCGGTTTTCTCATTGGCTATGCGGAACAGGTTCTGGTTCGGGATCACAATCAGCGTATCGACGTATTGCTGCAGGTCGGCAATGCCGGCATCGGCCGATTTGGCGCGCCGGCTGCCTTCGAAATTGAACGGCTTCGTCACCACGCCCACGGTGAGAATGCCGCGTTCGCGCGCCATGCGGGCGATCACCGGTGCAGCCCCGGTGCCCGTGCCGCCGCCCATGCCGGCAGTGATGAACACCATGTGCGCGCCATCCAGGTGCCGCGCGAGCTCGTCGGCCGCTTCTTCCGCCGCGGCGCGGCCCACATCGGGCTTGGCGCCGGCGCCGAGCCCTTGCGTCAGATGCGGCCCGAGCTGGATGCGGCGATCGGAGCGGCTGTGCATCAGCTGCTGCGCATCGGTGTTGGCAACCACGAAATCCACGCCCTTCAATTCGAGCTGGATCATGTTGTCCACCGCGTTCGTGCCCCCGCCGCCCACGCCGATCACGGTGATGCGCGGCGTGAAATCGGTAGGTTGCAGGCGCGGAATTTCCAGGCGCAGCGTCATGGCGTGGGCTCCTCCAGGCGGATCGGTGTTTGGTTTGCAGGCGCGGGTTCATGGCCGGTCAGACCCTGTCCCGCAGGAAGGCAACGATCCGGCTGAGCAGACTACCGGATGGTGCCGAGTCGAGTTCAATATCCGCAAGCGTGCGGCCGCCGCCGGCAGCCCAGGCAAGCAGGCCGCAGGCGACGGCGAATGCGGGCCCCGCGGCGGCATCGGCGAGATCGCGCAACGGCGCCGGCCGGCCCAGCCGCACCGGGCGTTCCAGGATGCGGGACGCAAGTTCGCGGCAGCCGACGAGCTGCGAGGCGCCGCCCACCAGCACCACCCGGCCAGCGCCGGCGCGGCCAAGCCCCGCATTGTCCAGCCGCTCCCGCAACATCTCGAAGGTTTCTTCCAGCCGCGGCCGGATGATGCGGATCACCATGCTGCGCGGCACTTTCGCGAACTGGTCGCCATCCTCGCCGATCATCTGCACCGGCAGCAGTTCGCGCTCGTCGTCCTGGCAGACTTGCGTGGTGCCATATAGGGTTTTCAGCCGCTCGGCATTCTCGATCGGTGTAGCGAGGCCGCTGGCCAGATCGCGCGTCACATGATGGCCGCCGATGCCGATCTGCGCCGTGTGCAGCAACTGGCCTTCGCCGAACACGGCCAGGCTGGTGGTCCCGCCGCCCATGTCGATCACCGTCGCGCCGAGCTCGCGCTCGTCCTCCACCAGGCAGGAGAGCCCGGCGGCGAAGGGCGCGGAGACGAGTTCGGAAATTTCGAGATCGCACCGCCCAACCGCGGCGCCGAGATTGCGCAGCGCCATGGATAGCGCATCCACCACGTGCAGCTTGGCCGAGAGCACGTCGCAATGATGGCCGCGCGGATCGGCGACGCCCGAGGTCTCATCCACGGAGAAAGATACGGCAAGGGAATGGACGGTTTCGCGGCCTTCGGTGCTGGCGCGGGC
The DNA here is from genome assembly GCA_964250215.1 of uncultured Acetobacteraceae bacterium. Classification (GTDB taxonomy): domain Bacteria; phylum Pseudomonadota; class Alphaproteobacteria; order Acetobacterales; family Acetobacteraceae; genus DAIDJM01. The sequence continues at coordinate 5,783 of CAXUEX010000165.1, forward strand.
GCGGCCTTCCGCGATCACGCGGCGCACATCGGATTCCGCCACCGCGCGGCCGCCCACCGGCCATTGCACATTGAACAGCCGCGATTCCGGCGTGCCGCAGGAAAGGTTCACGGCCACGTTGCGCAGCCGGTAATCCGCCATGTCCTCGGCCATGGCGATGGCGGCGCGGATGCCGCGCTCGGCTTCCTCCAGATCGGTGATCCCGCCGCCCCGCACGCCGCGCGCGCGCGTGAAGCCGCTGCCCAGCACGCGCAGCGTGCCATCGGATTCGCTGCGGCCGATCAGGCAGGCGATTTTCGTGCTGCCGATATCCAGCACGCCGAACGGCCCGGCGCGGATGCTGCGCGGCCGCGC
>CAXUEX010000166.1:0-6000 GCA_964250215.1 uncultured Acetobacteraceae bacterium
CTGGCTCGTGGCGGCCAGCACGGTGGCGAGCGGCGCCGCCTACGTGGCGCGCACCGTGCGCCCGGCATGAGCGTGCGCACCGAGCCGCCGCTGCTGCGCCCTGTGCCGCCGGCACCGGCAACGGGGCAAGAAGTGGCGTCCCCGGCGCCAACTGGGCCGCCACCTGCCACTCGCGCGCAGCGGATTGCGCTGCTGGCGGGTTGCGCTGCGGTGCTCCTGATCGCGCTGCAACTGTTCAACGCCATCCTGCTGCCGTTCGTCGCCGCGGCCGGCATCGCCTACGTGTTCGATCCCATCTGCGGCCGCCTGGCGCGCGCGCGCGTTCCGCGCGGGCCCGCGGCGATGCTGCTGATCGTGGGCGCGATCGCGGCCAGCCTGCTGTTCGTTCTGTTGCTGTATCCGCTCATCCTGAGCCAACTCGGGCTGCTAGTGGGGCGCGTGCCGGATTACGTGCGCGGTCTCAGCCGGTTCGCCGCGCACGCGATTGCGCGGCTGCAACAGCATCTCGGCCCCGAATACGTCGATGCGAAGCTTTCCGATCTGGTCAGCAGCCAGGCCGGTGCGATGCTCACTTTCCTCGCCGGTGCCGCCACCCGCATCGTCGGCGGCGGCTTCGCGCTGTTCAATGTGCTTTCGCTGGTGATCGTGACGCCTGTCGTGGCATTTTATTTGTTGCGCGATTGGCCCTATGTGGTCGCGCGGATCGATGGCTGGGTGCCCAGGCGATACAAGGACGTGGTGCGGGCGCAGGCGCGCGAGGTGGACCGCATTCTTGCTGCCTGGGTGCGTGGCCAGGCGCTGTGCTGCCTGTTGCTGGCGCTATTTTATGCGATCGGGCTTTCCGTCGTTGGGCTGGATCTGGGACTGGTGGTGGGGCTGGCCGCGGGCGTGCTGAGTTTCATTCCTTACGTCGGCAGCATAACCGGCCTGGTCGCGTCCGTCGGTCTGGCGTTCGCGCAATTTCCCTCGTGGGAGGGTGTGGCCCGCGTGGTGCTGGTGTTTCTGGTCGGCCAGACCCTGGAAGGTTACGTGATCTATCCGCGGCTGCTGGGCGATCGTGTGGAGTTGCCGGCGGTGTGGGTGATTTTCGCGCTCTTCGCCGGCGGCGCCGCTTTCGGCTTCCTGGGCGTGATGCTCGCCGTGCCGTTCGCCGCCGCGGTGGGCGTGCTGGCGCGCTTCTGGCTGCGCCGCTACATGGCCAGCGCGTTGTATCTAGACCCGCCAAACTAACGAAAGTTCTTTGGTTCTTTCTTTCAACAAAGAACATCCTTTCTGCGCTTGCACAGCCATGCCGCAGAGTTGCCACAGGAGGCGCCACCATGCCGAAAATTGATACCTCCGCGGCACCGGTGCGCGAGGGGACCAATTACCCGCCGCCCTTCGACGCGACCTGCCGCAACCGGCGGCGGATGCGGCTCGGCGAGGCGGCGGGGCTGACGCAGTTCGGCGTGAATGCGTTGCGCTTGCCGCCAGGCCAGTGGAGCAGTCAGCGCCACTGGCATTCGCTGGAGGACGAGTTCGTCTATGTGTTGGAAAGCGAGGTGGTGCTGGTGACGGAGCGGGGCGAAGAGGTGTTGCGCGCCGGCGATTGCGCGGGGTTCGCGGCCGGGATCGCGGATGGGCACCATTTGCAAAATCGCACGGCGGACGATGCCGTGCTGCTGGAAATCGGCTCGCGCCAAAGCGCGGATGCGGTGGTCTATTCCGATATCGATCTCGCGTTGCCAATCAAGTCGGGCGGCTATCGGCGGCGCGATGGCCGCGCTTTTGTCGAAGGCGGTGCGAAATGAGCCAGGCCGAGCTCGACGCCGTGCGCGCCATGCTCGCCAGCCGGCCGCGGCCGCAGGGACCGGAAGAACGGCGCGCGCGGCTGGATGCGCTGGGCCAGAGCTACAGGGTCCCGGCCGATGTGCAGGCACGGCCGGTGCAGGCGAACGGTGTACAGGCGGAATGGACGCTTACGCCCGGGGCCGATCCCGAGCGCGTGCTGCTTTTCCTGCATGGCGGTGGCTACATGGCGGGATCGCTTACGAGCCATCGCCATCTGATGGCCGAAGCGGGGCGGCAGCTCGGCGCGCGCACACTGGCCCTGCATTACCGTCGGGCGCCAGAAAACAAATACCCGGCCGCGCTCGAAGACACGCTCGCCGGCTACCGATTTCTGCTGGCAGAGGGCGTGCGGCCGGAGCACATCCTGCTCGGCGGCGAGAGCGCGGGCGGCGGCCTGATCCTGCAGGCGCTGCTGCGCTTGCGCGACGCTGGGGAGCGATTGCCGGGCGGCGCCTGGTTCGCCTCGCCTTGGATCGATCTGGCCAATCGCGGCTCCACCATGCTGAGCAAGGCGGCGGCCGACCCGATGATTTCCAAACCATATCTCGACGATTTGGCGACGCAATATCTGGGGGATGCCGATCCCGCCGATCCGGCGGTCTCGCCGGTGCAAGCGGATTTGCGCGGCCTGCCGCCGATGCTGATCCAGGTGGGCAGTGCCGAGACGCTGCTGGAGGATGCGGTCCGCTTGGCCGAAGCCGCCGCCAATGCCGATCTGCGGGTGTCTTTGCAGGTGTGGCCAAGAATGATCCATGCTTGGCACCTGTTTCACCAGCAACTCGAGGAAGGCCGGCAGTCGCTCGCGGAGGTAGCGGCGTTCGCGCAAGCAATCTGGCGGAATGCCTGACGATTACGCGTTCAGCAATTTCTCCACCCTTGCATCCCGCAGCCGGAACGCATCCGGCATGCCGCGTCCCAGCAGCGGACGCAGATACAGGCGGAACGCGTCGGTGATGCCGGTGCCGGCAGCGTCGATGAATTCGTCGGGCATCGTGCGCGTTTTTCCGGCGATTTCGCCGAGCGGCACCAGCCGGTATTCCACCGAGTAATCGCCGGTGCGCTCGATGGCCACGGAACCATCCGCCTCGCCCCACATCGCATATTGCACGGCTTTTTCGCCGACTTCGCGTGCCTCGCGCTGGTCCACGTCGGATACGCAGCCGGCGAAGCTACGCTGCAGATACCCGAACGTGTCGCCCCGCACACGCGTAATGCCCAGCTTCTCGCGAATTGCGCCGCAGAGCAGATCGGCCAGCGCGCCGGTGCCCGATAGCTGCACATTGCCGTGCGCGTCGCGCTCCACTTCCTTTGCAAGTTTCGTCACGATCGGCTCACCCGTCTCGTCGTGAATGCCTTCCGATACCGCCACCACGCAGCGCCCGTGCTGGTCGAGCGCCGCTTTCACGCCTGCCACGAACTCGCCAATGCGGAAATCGCGCTCCGGCAGATAGATCAGATGCGGCCCGTCATCGGCGAACTTGCGCGCCAGCCCGGAAGCGGCGGTAAGAAACCCCGCGTGCCGGCCCATCACCACACCCACATAAACGCCGGTCAATGAGCGGTTGTCCAAATTGGCGCCCATGAAAGCCTGCACGATGAACCGCGCAGCGGATGGATAGCCCGGCGTGTGGTCATTCAGCACCAGATCGTTGTCGATCGTCTTGGGAATATGAATGCAGCGAATGCCGTGGCCGGCCTGCGCCGCTTCCTCGGCCACAATACGGACGGTATCGGAACTGTCGTTGCCGCCGACATAGAAGAAATAGCGGATGTCGTGCGCCTGCAGCACGCGGAAGATTTCCTGGCAGTATTTCAGATCGGGCTTGTCGCGCGTCGATCCCAGAGCGGACGAAGGCGTTGCGGCCACAAGCTCCAGATTGTGCGTGGTCTCGCGCGTGAGATCGACGAAATCCTCCCGCACGATACCGCGCACGCCATGCAGCGCGCCGTAAACGCGTGACACGTTGGCGAATTTGCGCGATTCGAGAACGGCGCCAACCAGCGACTGGTTGATCACGGCGGTGGGTCCGCCGCCTTGGGCCACTAGCACTTTGCCTGCCAGCATGGGCAACTCCTTGGCGAGCCCCGAACGGAACATGGAAGCCGCACGATGTCGAGGTAGCACCGGACCGGCGGCGCTTGGCTTTTTCCCGGCTTCCGCCCCATGCTGAAAACGTACCCGTCGGATCCGGATGCATGACCCAGGCCGAAACTCTCCCCATTGCCCAACCCTCCCGGTTGCGGCGCGTATTCTTCAGCCGATACGGGCTTCGGGGCGGCTGGGGCGCGCTGCTGTTTCTGCTGATTGTGGCCGCGGCGCTCGCCGTGCCCGCACTCGCGCTGCGCTTCGCTGCCGGCAAGATGGCCATGCCGAAAGGCGAAATTCCGGTCGCGTTCATGCTCCTGCGCGAAGCGCTCTCGGCTTTTGCGGTGTGGATTGCCACCTGGGCCATGACGCGCATCGAGCGCCGGTCCTTTGCCGCCTACGGCTTCGCGCCGCAACGCCGGCCCACGCTGCTGCTGGCCGGCCTGGCGGGCGGCATCGCCTGCCTCTCGCTGCTCGTGCTTGGCCTTTACGCCGCCGGTTTCTCCAGCATCGCCCTGGCGCTGCACGGAACGCTGCCAGCGCTGCTCTACGGGGCAATCTGGCTGTTCGGTTTCTTCCTGGTGGGCTTCAGCGAAGAGGCAATGTTCCGGGGCTACCTGCTCGCCAACCTCGCGCGCGGGCTCGGGTTCTGGCCGGCGGCGCTGATCATGGGCCTGATCTTCGGCGCCGTGCACCTGCCGAACGGCGGCGAAACCCCGATCGGCATCGCCGAAGTGGTGGTAGCGGCCATCGCGTTCACGGTGCTGCTGCGCCTCACCGGTTCGTTGTGGGCAAGCATCGGATTTCACGCCGGCTGGGATTGGGCGCAATCGTATCTCTGGGGCACGCCGGACAGCGGATTGATGTTCCGTGGCCATCTTCTGGCAACCCACGCCGCGGGCGCGGGCTGGATTTCCGGGGGCAGCACCGGGCCCGAAGGCAGCGTGTTTGCGCTGCCGGCTTTCGCGCTTGGGGCGGTGCTGGTTTGGGGAATGGTTCGGAGGACGGACAAAAGAAGGAATTCTTCTTTCTTAAAAGAAAGAGACAAAGACCTTTCTTCAGGTTAGGGCGCCGCTCTGCGCTGACGCCAAAACCTCCGCCGCGTGGCCATCCACCTTCACCTTCGGCCAGACCTTCGCAATTTTGCCATCGTTGTCGATCAGGAACGTCGATCGCTCGATGCCCATGTATTTCTTGCCGTACATGGATTTCTCCACCCACACGCCATACGCCTCGGTCAGCCCGCCCTCGGCGTCGGACGCCAGCGGAAATTCCAGGCTGTATTTCTCCGCGAAACGATCCAGCGCCCGCACCGGATCGCGCGATACGCCGATCACTGTCAAACCAAGCTTGTCCAGTTCCGGCAACGCTTCCTGAAACGCGCAGGCTTCCTTCGTGCAACCGGAGGTGTCAGCCTTCGGATAGAAATAGAGCACATACGGTTTGCCGCGCAGTGCAGCGCTGCTCACCGTGCGGCCGCCGCTTGCGGGCAGCGTGAAATCGGGGGCGCGGGCGCCGGCATCCAGGCTCATGGTCCGATCTCTCCAAGGTGGCGTGTGAAGATGGCGCGGACCTCCGCGGCCAGCAAATCCAACCGCGCCAGCAATGCCGGCTCGGCCGGCGCGCCCGACATGCCGCACACGCGCCAGAGTTTATCCAGCGCCGGGGAAACCACGGCCGCCGGCACCGCGCGCCCATGCATGATGCGCAGCAGACTCTGCACGCCGCGCCAGATGCGGTCGGCCTCGATCAGCCGCGCTGCATCGCTCGCCGGCAGATGCCCCGCCGCCGCAAGTCGCCTGGCGGCTTGGCGTGGCTCCGGCGTCAGCAGCCGCTTGTCGCCGGCGTGCAACAATTGCAGCGCCTGGATGGTGAACTCGACATCGATGAGGCCCCCCGGGCGGAGCTTTGCATCCCACGGGCCGGAAGCCGGCAGATCGCGCAGCAGCCGGGCGCGCATGGAAACGGTCTCCGGCACGATGTGGGCCGGGTCGCCCTGCAGCAGCGCCTCGCGGAGGGCGCCCGCCACCCGCGCCCGCAGCGCTCGCGGCCCAGCCACCACGCGCGCGCGCGTCAGCGCCAGA
>CAXUEX010000167.1:0-5929 GCA_964250215.1 uncultured Acetobacteraceae bacterium
GTTCTACGATCTGGGGCTCGCCACCGTCGCCGGCGCGTGGCTCGCCCGGCTAGGCCGCCCGCGCGGCTTTCTGCCGTGGGAGAAAACCGGCCTGGCTGCCGCGGTGCTCGCCAGCATCGCCGCCTATCCGCTGGCCACGCTCACGCATGTGCAGTTCGGTGCGCTGATCGCCCCCGGCCTGCTCGCCCTCGCACTTCGCGCCGCCTACCGCACATAATCGTGCCGTGCCCACCCGCCGCACCCTCCTTGCCGGCGCCCTGGCGCTGCCCGTTGCCGCCCGCGCCGCCAGCGGGCCGCCCCTGCGCATCGCCTGCGATCTCCCCACCGGCCGCATCGATCCGCTCACCGTCTCGCAAACCGGCGGCCTGCTCCTGCTCGCGCAGACCGGCGAGTTCCTGGCGCGCGTACGCCCCGACAACAGCTTGGCACCCGCGCTGGCCACATCCTGGCAGCGCAACGAAAATGCCACCATCTGGCGCTTCACGCTGCGCGAGGGCGTGCGGTTCCACAACGGCGCACCCCTCACCGCCGCCGATGTCGCCGCCACCATCGATCGCCTCGCCGATCCCCATCGAGCCTCGAACGCGCTCTCCGTGTTCCGCGGTGTGCTCTCCCCCGGGGGCGCGCGCCCGCTCGATGCGCACCATGTCGAGTTCCATCTCGATGCGCCGGACGCAAACTTTCCCTATGCCGTCTCCTCCGACAACTACAACGCCATCATCCTGCCCGCCGATTTTTCCGGCGTCTGGGAGAAAACCTTCCTCGGCACCGGCCCATTCCGCCTGGAGAACTACACCCCCACGCTCGGCGCCAGCTTCGTGCGCAACCCCGATTGGTGGGGCGGCGACGTGCGGCCGGCGCGCACCGAATTCCTGTTCTACGCCGACCAGCAGCCGCAAATCCTCGCGCTGCGCGATGGCCAGGTGGATATTGTCGCGCAATTCGTGGTGCAGGGGGCGCGCGGCCTTATTGCCGATCCGCGCTTCCGCGTGCTGCGCCTGCGCTCCGCCGCGCACCGGCAGATTCATATGCGCACCGATCGGCCGCCCTTCGCCGATGCCCGCGTGCGCCAGGCGATCGCGCTCACGCTGGATCGTCCCGCCATCCTGTCCGGCCTGTTCCGCAATCTCGCCGAACTTGGCAATGATTCCCCTTGCGCGCCGGTTTATGCCGACACCGATCGCGCCGTGCCGCAGCGCCAGCAGAATCTCGCCGCCGCCCGCGAGAAGCTGCACCAGGCCGGCCACGCGAACGGCTTCCGCGCCACGCTCACCACCGAGCGTTTGCAGGAAATCCCCGATCTCGCGGTGGTGCTGCAGCAATCCTGCGCCGCCATCGGCATCGAGCTGGCGCTGCGCGTGGAAGACCCGCAACGTTATTACGGCACCGCGCAGCCAGGCGCTTCCGATTGGCTGGATTCCGAAATGGGCATCACCGATTACGGCCATCGTGGCGTGCCCGATGTGATCCTGCGCGCCGCGCTCACCACCGGCGGCGCCTGGAACGCCGCGCATTTCAGCAACCAAAAATACGATGCGCTAGTCGGCCAATTCCGCGCCGCTTCCGGCCCCGAGCGCCAGCAGGCCAGTGCCGCCATCCAGGGTTTGCTGCTGCAAGAAACACCGGTGATCATCCCATATTTCTTCGATTTCCTCGTGGCCACGGCGCCAGAAATCCGCGGCGTGGAAGCCAGCGCGATCGGGCAGCTCTTCCTGGCGGGTGTTGAACATGGCGCCTAACAGAGGAAAGTTTTTTGGTTCTTTTTTTCAAAAAAGAACAACTTCCTTGCTTCTAGGCTTTCTTACACTAACCCTACTGAGCCTGCTGATCTTCGCCGGCACCCACCTGCTCCCCGGCGACGCCGGCCGCGCCATGTTGGGCCCGCTCGCCGATCCCCGCGCCGTCGCCGCGCTGGATCACGAACTCGGCGTCGATCGCGGCGCCGCCGCAGGCTACGCCGCCTGGATTTCCGGCCTGCCGCGCGGCGATTTCGGCCTTTCCTATGCGTATCGCGCGCCGATCGCGCCCATGCTCGCCGCGGCCCTCGCACGTTCGCTCGCGCTCGCGGGCCTCATCCTCGCCCTCGCCTTTCCCGCAGCCCTGCTCGCCGGCATCGCCGCCGCAAGAAACCAGGGCGGCGCGCTGGATCGCGTGCTCACGCTCGGCGGCCTGGCGCTCACGGTGGTGCCGGAATTCGTCACCGCCATCGTGCTCATGCTCGTGTTCGGCATCTGGCTGCGCGTGCTACCGATCGCGGCCCTCGCTCCGCCCGGCGCCGGATTTGCTTCGCGCCTGCTGCATCTTCTTGCCCCGGCGCTGCCCATCGTGCTCGCGCTGTTCGGCTATCTCGGCCGCACGGTGCGCGAAGCTTGCCGCCGTTCGCTCGCCAGCGACCACATCCGCACCGCAACGCTGAAAGGCCTGCCGCCGCATAGGATATTGCTGCGCCACGTGCTGCCCGATGTGTTGCCGCCCGTCATCACCGTCACCGCCGCGCAACTCGGCTACGTGGTGGGCGGATTGGTCGTGGTGGAAACATTGTTCCGCTATCCCGGCATCGGTTTTCTCATTCTCTCCGCCGCCCGCGCGCGCGACTTTCCCATGCTGCAAGCCGGCGTGCTCGCCATCGGCGCCATCGTGATCGTCGCCAATTTGGTCGCCGACGCGCTGGTCGCGTGGCTCGATCCGCGCAGCACATGAGCCGCATTGTGGGTGCCGTCATCGTCGCGTTCTGGACGCTCGTCGCCATCGCCGCGCCGCCGCTGTTGCCCTGGGCGCGCATCGATCTGCTGCACGTGCTGCAACCGCCCTCCGCCGGCCATCTGTTCGGCACCGACGAACTCGGCCGCGACGTGCTCGCCCGCACGCTGGCCGGCGCGCGCCCCATTTTCGCGGTCGCCCCCGCCGCCACGCTGCTCGCCGCCATCTTTGGCACCACCGCCGGCATGGCCGCCGGTTATTTTGGTGGCATTACGGATGCCGTGCTCGGCCGCGCCGTCGAAACCCTGCTTGCGCTGCCGCTCATCGTCGTCGCCCTGCTCGCACTCTCGGCGCTCGGCCCCTCGCCGCTCACGGTCATCGCCGTTATCGCACTGGTGTTCACGCCGCTCATCGCCCGCACCATGCGCGCCGCCACGCTGGCCGAACGCCGGCTGGATTATGTTGCGCTGGCACAATTGCGCGCCGAGACAACGCCGCGCATCCTGTTCGGCGAAATCTTCCCCAACATCGTCCCGCCGCTGCTCGTGGAAGTCACCATCCGACTGGGCTACGCCATCTTCACCGCCGCCTCGCTGAGCTTCCTCGGTTTCGGCCTCTCGCCGCCATCGCCCGATTGGGGCCTCACCATCGCCGAAACCTACGGGCTCATGGCCGGGGGCGCTTGGTGGCCCACGCTCTTCCCCGCGATCGCCACCGCCTCGCTCGTCATCGGCGTGCACCTCCTTGCCGGCGCCGCCGGCAAAGATCCGCGATGACCGCGGCGCTCGAACTCGAAAATGTCACGGTGTCGTATCGCGGCACGCCGGCCCTGCGCCAACTCTCGTTGCGCGTGGCACCGGGCGGCAGCCATGGCCTCGTCGGCGAATCCGGCAGCGGCAAATCCACCACCGCGCTGGCCATCCTGCGCGCGCTGCCTGCCGGCGCCACCTGCCAGGGCCGCATCGCGATCGGCGGCGAAAACCTGGCCGAACTCGCACCACGCGCGCTGCGCCACCTGCGCGCCCATCGTGTTTCGATTGTGTATCAAGATCCCGTGCGCGCCCTTAGCCCCGCGCTGCGCGTCGCCACCCAGCTCGCCGAAGTGTTCCGATTGCTGGGTGCGGAAAAACGCCAAGCGCAGGAAGGCGCCCGAGCCCTGCTGCAGCGCCTGCAAATCCGCGACCCGGACCGCGTGCTCCGCCTCTATCCGCACGAACTATCGGGCGGCATGGCGCAGCGCGTGGTGCTCGCCATGGCCATGGCGAAACAACCGGCGCTGCTGATCATGGACGAACCCACCACCGGCCTCGATGCCGAAAGCGCCGCTGCCGTGCTCGATCTCGTTAGCGAACTCCGCCGCGATTGCGGCACCGCCCTGCTGCTCATCAGCCACGATCTGGACAGTGTCGAACGCCATTGCGAAACCATTGGCGTGCTGCACCAAGGCACGCTGGTGGAACAAGGTCCGGTCGCGAAAGTTCTGCACAACCCGCAAGCGCCCTACACGCAAGCCCTGCTCGCCGCCCGCCCGCGCGGCCAGGCTGCCTCGCCAAAAGCTGGCGCACCTGCCCTCACGGTCGAAAACCTCGCCAAGTCCCCGATCGTGGAAAACATCGCCTTCACGATCGCACAGGGCGAAACTCTCGGCCTCACCGGCCCCTCCGGCAGCGGCAAAACCACCATCTCCCGCGCCGTCCTGGGCCTGTCCCCCGCCGATCCCGGCAGCATAATTCGTCTCGACAACGAAATCCTGCCGCTCCGTCTCGCGCAGCGCACCCGCGCGCAACGCCGCGCCATGCAGCCGGTGTTCCAGAACCCCGACGCAGCGCTCAATCGCGCCCACACGGTGGAAAAAATCCTCTCCCGCCCGCTCATTCGCCTGGCCAATCTGCGCGGCAATGCCCTCCGGCAACGCATCACCAAACTCATGCAAGCGCTGCGGCTAGACCCCGCCCTGCTGCACCGCCGCCCCGCCGAACTCTCCGGCGGCCAGAAACAACGCGTCGCCATCGCCCACGCGTTTGCCGCCAATCCACGCATCATCGTGCTCGACGAACCCACCTCGGCGCTCGATCTCTCGGTGCAGAAAACCGTGCTCGATCTGTTAGCGCAATTACGCGCGCAGCAATCCGTGGCCACGCTGCTGATTTCCCACGATCAGGCGGTTCTGACCTATCTTGCACAGAAAAAAGTCGTTCTTTCTTGAAAGAAAGAACCAAAGAACTTTTATTCCCTGGACCAGACGCATATTCCGTCAGAAATACGAACGACACCGGTGCTGCCGACGGGCTCGCCTTCCATGAGAAACCCGCACGCGGGCACCGCCGCCAAAAACCTCTCGCCGGCCGGCGTCCTCGCCACGATCACACCCCCGCGCGGCGCCCCATCCCGGCCGAAAAACACCGTGTAGGTCTCCACCTTTGCACGCCCCTCGTATCGCTCCAGCAACACCGGCGCCTCACCCCGCGCCGCATCCGCCTCCGCCTGAAAATCGAAATCCTGCGGCAACCCACCACCCGGCTGCCGCGAAAGCACGAGCGCGTGACTATAGGTCGCGTAACCCCCGTTCGCGAACAGCAACCCATGCCGCCCCCGCACGCGCAAGGCCTGCACCATCTTCGCCACCGCATGGCTCATGTAGTTCCCGATCGGGCCGCCGCCGAACGTAAGCCCCCCCACCACGCTCGCCGGCCGCTCGATGGGCCAATCCAGCACCCGCCGCGCCATCTTCGGTATGCAAGGAAAACAACTATACAGCTCGGCATAATCCAGATCCGCGGCGCACAAGCCGTTCAGCGCCATCGTCCGCCGGATCGAAACCGCCAGGCTCGCCGAACGATCGTACCGATCGCGCGCCAGCGGATCTTCCGCCTCGCGCGCCGCCGCCCCCAGCCCCACATACACCAGCCGAGACTCGGGAATGCCCGCTTCCAGCGCCGCCTCGGCACTCGTCACGATGAACCCCGCCCCCTGGTTCACCGCCGCATTCGCCACCATCAGTTTCGTGTACGGAAAGGCAATCGGCCGGTTCTCGGGCGATGCCGTCACCACCTCGTCGGCTGAAACCCGCCGCCGCAACCACGCATCCGGATTATTGGCCGCCACTTCGGAAAACCGCGCCCAGATCTCCCCGCTCTCGCGCTGCGACTGCAGCAGCGTTTGCCCCCACGCCGCCCGCGTTGCGTTCTCGTACAACGGATAGATATCGGTCGGCGCCACCAGCCCGTAC
>CAXUEX010000168.1:0-5832 GCA_964250215.1 uncultured Acetobacteraceae bacterium
GCCTGATCCATTGGCAAAGCCTGGCCCCTTCCCCGCCCGATTGGCGCTTTCGCGCCGTGGTGCTCGATCCGCCGCGCGACGATCTGCGCCAGGCGATTGCCGCCCGCTGCGACGCCATGGTGGAGGAAGGCGCGCTGGCCGAAGTGCAGGCGTTGCTGGCGCAGAACCTGCCGCCATCGCTGCCCGCCATGCGCGCGCATGGCGTGGCGGAATTCGCCGCCTTCTTGCGCGCCGAAATCTCGCTGGCTGAAGCCGTGCGCCGCACCAGCCTCGTCACCGGCCAATACACGAAGCGTCAGGCCACCTGGCTGCGCCACCGGATGCCGACGGCGGAAACGGACACGCGAAAGTTCGATGCGCGCTACGGAAAAACTCCGCAAGTTTCAGAAAGCATTGCGGCCGATGCAATACAGTTTATTCTAAGAACCGCTTGACGCGCCGCAGCATGGCAGCCTAACCGGTGCTCCATGACCGGAGATCAGGAAAGCGGCGCCGAAGTGCTGCTGCGCGCACTGGTGGCCCAGGGTGTCGAGGTGATCTTCGGCTACCCCGGCGGCGCCGTGCTGCCGATCTACGACGCGCTGTTCCGACAAACCGCGCTGCGCCACATCCTGGTGCGCCACGAGCAGGCCGCGGTGCACGCGGCCGAAGGCTACGCCCGCAGCACCGGCCGCGTCGGCGTGGTGCTCGTCACCAGCGGCCCCGGCGCCACCAACGCCGTCACCGGCCTGGTCGATGCGCTGATGGACTCCGTGCCGATCGTATGCCTCACCGGCCAGGTGCCCACGCATTTGATCGGCAACGACGCGTTCCAGGAAGCCGACACGGTGGGCATCACGCGCCCGGCGACGAAGCATAATTACCTGGTGCGGCGCGCGCAGGATCTGGCGCCGGTGGTGCACGAGGCCTTCTATATCGCGCGCAGCGGCCGCCCCGGGCCGGTGGTGGTGGATCTGCCCAAGGATATCCTGATCGGCCCGGCCGCCTATATTGCGCCGCCGCAAACGCCGCACCGCAGCTACCGGCCGCGCACCGAGCCCGATCCGGCGGCCATCGCGCGGGCAGTTTCGGCTCTGCAACAGGCGCGCCGCCCGGTCGTGTATGCCGGCGGCGGCATCGTCAATTCCGGCCCGGAAGCCAGCCGCCTGCTCGGCGAATTCGTGCGCCGCACCGGTTTTCCGTGCACCGCCACGCTCATGGGCCTCGGCGTGTATCCGGCCAGCGACCGCCAGTTCCTCGGCATGTTGGGCATGCACGGCACCTACGAAGCCAACCTCGCCATGCACGGCTGCGACGCCATGCTCAACATCGGCGCCCGCTTCGACGATCGCGTCACCGGCCGCCTCACCGCCTTCAGCCCCGGCAGCGTGAAAATCCATGCCGATATCGATGCCTCGAACATCAACAAGAACGTGGTCGCCGACATACCCATCGTCGGCGACGCGGCCAACGTGCTCCGTGCGCTGCTCGAAGCCTGGAATGCGGGCGAGGCGCACGATCCCCGCACGCTCGATGCATGGTGGCAACAGATCGAACGCTGGCGCGGAAAGGACAGTCTGCGCTACACCCAGCCGGGCGCAGCGGATGCGGTGATCAAGCCGCAGCACGCGGTGCGCCGGCTCTATGAAATCTGCCGCGACTCGGGCCGCGACACCTTTATCACCACCGAAGTGGGCCAGCACCAGATGTGGGCGGCGCAGCATTTCCACTTCGAGCGGCCGAACCGCTGGATGACGAGCGGCGGCCTGGGCACCATGGGCTACGGACTGCCGGCCGCGGCGGGCGTGCAAGTGGCGCATCCGGAGGGGCTCGTGATCGACATCGCCGGCGAAGCCAGCATCCTGATGAACATCCAGGAAATGGGCACGCTCGCGCAATATCGCTTGCCGGTGAAGGTTTTTATCCTCAACAACCAGTATATGGGCATGGTGCGGCAATGGCAGGAGCTGCTGCACGGCTCGCGCTATTCCGAAAGCTACAGCGCGGCGCTGCCGGATTTCGTGAAGCTCGCAGAAAGCTTCCACGCCACCGGCCTGCGCGCCGCCACGCTCGGCGATCTGGATGATGTCATCCGCCGCATGTTGGAAACGCCCGGCCCGGTGATCGCCGACATCGCGGTGGACCCGCACGAGAATTGCTACCCGATGATCCCCTCCGGCGCCGCGCACAACGAGATGATTTTGGGGCCGGAATACGCGGACCGGGCCGCCAGCATCACCGATGAAGGGCTGATGCTGGTATGACGGTGCATCGGGTTGTCTGATCAGCGCAGCGCCACGATTTCGGTGATCGTCGATAACGAGGCCGGCGTGCTGGCGCGCGTGATCGGACTGTTCGCCGGCCGCGGCTACAATATCGACAGCCTCACCGTGGCGCCCGTCGATCCCGAACGCCTGCGCAGCCGCATCAACATCGCCACATCCGGCACGCCGATGATCATCGAGCAGATCAAGGCGCAGCTCGACCGCGTGGTGCCGGTGCATCGCGTCGCCGACCTCACGCAGCAGGGCCCGCACGTGGCGCGCGAAATGGCGCTGGTGAAGGTGGTGGCGAGCGGCGAGAACCGCCTGGAATCGTTGCGCATCGCTGACGCTTTCCGCGCACGTACGGTGGATACCACGGTCGGCAGCTTCGTCTTCGAACTCACCGGCTCGATCGACAAGGTGGAAGCCTTCATCGAACTGATGCGCCCGCTGGGCTTGGCCGAAGTCAGCCGCACCGGCATTGCGGCCCTGGCCCGAGGCGTTCAAACCATCTTCGAATAACGGAAGCCTGAGGTGCGGGGCCGGGGCCCTGGCCTTTCTTCGGGAGCGAACGATGCGCGTATATTACGACCGCGATGCCGATGTGAACCTGATCAAATCCAAGCGCGTCGCGGTGCTCGGTTATGGCAGCCAGGGCCATGCGCATGCGCGCAACCTCAAGGATAGCGGCGTCGCTGAAATCGTGGTGGGCCTGCGCCCCGGTTCGGCCGGGATCGCGAAAGCCGAGGCGGCGGCCCTGCGCGTGCTGCCGCCGGCGGAAGCGGCCGCGTGGGCCGACGTGGTGATGATCCTCACGCCCGACGAGGCGCAGGGCGAGCTGTATCGCCGCGATCTCGCGCCCAATCTGCGCGAGGGCGCGGCGATGGCGTTCGCGCACGGGCTGAATATCCATTTCAACCTGATCGATCCGCGGCCGGATCTGGATGTGTTCATGATCGCGCCAAAGGGGCCCGGCCACACGGTGCGCGCCGAATACCAGCGCGGCGCCGGCGTGCCGTGCCTGGTGGCGATCGCGCAGAACCCCAGCGGCAACGCGCTGGAGATCGCGCTCTCCTACGCCAGCGCCATTGGCGGCGGCCGTGCCGGCATCATCGAAACCAGCTTCCGCGAGGAATGCGAAACCGATCTGTTTGGCGAACAAAGTGTGCTCTGCGGCGGCTTGGTCGAACTCATCCGCGCCGGCTTCGAAACGCTCGTGGAAGCCGGCTATGCGCCTGAAATGGCCTACTTCGAATGCCTGCACGAGGTGAAGCTGATCGTGGATCTGATCTACGAAGGCGGCATCGCCAACATGAACTATTCCATCAGCAACACGGCGGAATATGGCGAATACGTCACCGGCCCGCGCATCATCACGGCCGAGACAAAGGCGGAAATGAAGCGCGTGCTGGCCGACATCCAGTCCGGCCGCTTCACGCGCGACTGGATGCTGGAGAATGCCGTGCACCAGGCCGGCTTCCGCGCCATGCGCCGCCGCGCCGCCGAGCACCCGATCGAGCAGGTGGGCGAGCGTCTTCGCGCGATGATGCCGTGGATTTCGAAGAACGCGCTGGTGGACAGATCGCGAAACTGACGCGATGCCGCTTGCGGCCTGCGTCGGTCACGCCGCTACATAGGGCTGTTTGCGGCGCTGCTGCCGGCCTCGATGCGACCAATGCGCCGGGCCAGGTCAGACATGGTTTGCGCGGCGGCCCGGGTAGCGGCGGCCTTGCTGCCGGCAAGCAAAACCTCTTCCCTTGCCTGCAAGGTCAAAATAATTTCGCGCAAGTTGATAATCTCGGCCGCCTGCGCCTCGAGCTGCTTCGTGTGCTTGTCGAGCGTTTCCAGCACACGCGTCAGACGCGTGAGAACCCGGGCAAGCCAGTTGCCGCCGGCTTCCGCCTCGGCAAGAATCTCTTTTGCAGGCGGGAGACTCACGCTTCGCGGGATCGCGCCATGAGCGCATCCGTTCGACGTGTGATGTCGTCCAGCCGCCGGTCGAAATCTTCAAACATCCGCTCGAGCGAGTTTGCGGCCTTGGCTGATACCGCGTTCGACGACTGGCCCCGAGTGCCCGTTGCCGCTTTTCGAATAGTGGCCCTTTTCAAGGCGGCCGGCTTTCTGGTTTTTGCGGTGGTGTCGCTGGCCCGGTTTGTTGCGCCTGAGCTGGCGGGGCGCTTGGACTTGATCGGGCGATGGGGTCGTGCGGGCATTCGGGTTCTCCTGCTTGGAAGATAGGCGCCGCGCGTTGGGTATGCCAGCCGGAGCCGGCTTCATCCCCGAATCACGCACCCGGGCCCGAGCGTGCCGTTAAATCGTGGCCAACGCTGGGTGGAGCCGAACACTTCCAGCCCCAGATAGCCGCGCAGCCGCAGCACGCCGTCGTTGCCCACCCACAAATCGGCATCGTAGGTGCGGCCGGTTTCCGGGTTGGTCACCGAGCCGTGCAGCCGGGACGCGCCCGGCACGCGGTGCACGCGGATGAACACCAACCCGCAATCGGGTCGGTCGCGCCAGTCGCGGCCGGAGAGGTCCTTCATGCCGGCAATGCTGCCGCAAACCTCGCCGCCGCAGGGGGCGACGCGGATCACGCCGGTGCCGTCGTCGGTGCTCCAGTCGCCGAACACGCCGGACGCAACCGGAGCGAAAGCCGCGGCGGCAAGGGCGGCGATCGCCAGAAAGCCATTACGCATCCGCACGCGGCACCCAGGGGATGTTGGCGATTTCGATGCCGTCGGCTTCCAGCGCGCTCACCTCGTCGGCGCTCGCCTCGCCATAGATGCCCCGATGCGGTGCGTGACCCCCATGGATCGCGCGCGCCTCGGCCGCAAAGCCGGGGCCGACATAGTCGCAGCGCCGTTCCACCTCCGCACGGATGCGCGCCAGCACCGCGCGCATCCCATCCGGCATCGGCGGCTTCGCCGGCGCGGCGGGCGGTTTCGGTTCGGCAACCGGCGCCGGCGCATTGCCGCCCAGCCGTGGCGCCATCAGCGCGCGGTGCACGGCGGTATCGGCGCAGATGGGGCAGGCCAAATGCCCGCCCGCGGCCTGCGCCTCGAACCCGGCGCTGCTCACGAACCAGCCGTCGAACTCATGGCCGCCGCCGCAGCGCAGCGCGTAATGGATCATGCCCGCTACTGCCCAGGCGCTATGCGGAAAGCAATGCATCGAGTTCGCCGGCGCGGTTCAGCGCATCGAGCTCGTCGCTGCCGCCGATATGCCGGCCATCGATGAAGATTTGCGGAACCGAGCTGCGGCCCGCCGAGCGCCGCGCCGCTTCGGCCCGCGCCGCGCTGCCCGGTGGCGCCGCGATCTCGCGAATCGCCACGCCCTTGCGCTCAAGCAGGTTCAGCGCCCGGGTGCAGTACGGGCACCAGGCTTGGGTATAAATCTCCACATGCAGCATCGCGGGCGGCAAACTCCTGCTTCGGCCGCCTTCGCGTCAGCTCCGGGGATCGGGCACGCGGCCGGCAACCAATACGTCGATATGAGCGGCGCCGCCGTCAAGCAGAGCGTGGGCACAGGCGCGTGCGGTGGCGCCGCTGGTGAGCACGTCGTCGATCAGCAGCACGCGGGCGCCGCGCAGAAG
>CAXUEX010000169.1:0-5812 GCA_964250215.1 uncultured Acetobacteraceae bacterium
TAGAGCGTGACCGGCACCGATGTCCGATTCAATCAGAACCGGTCACGCTCTAGCGAAAATCGCGCGTCGTCACCTTGATCCCGCGCGGATCGGGAGCGCCGCCGTGCCTGGCTTCGTCGCCCCTTCCCGTGCGATGCGGAAAGGCCTCGCGGTCGCCGATGCCGCGCAGCAGCGGCGAAAGGTCACTGAGTTCCGCGGCAACCACATGGATCACCGCGCCCACACGCTGCAACTTGCCGCGGCACGCCACCATGCTCGCCGACAAAATCAACCGCCGCTGCCGGTCGAACAGATCGGGCCACACCACCAGATTGGCATGCCCGGTCTCGTCCTCGATGGTCATGAACAGCACGCCCTTCGCACTCCCCGGCTTCTGCCGAACCAGCACGATCCCGGCCACCGTGAGCGGCACCCCGTTCCGCAAATCCGCCAGCGCCGCGGCGGGCACGATGCCCCGCGCCGCCAGCGCCGCGCGCAGGAACGCCACCGGATGCCGCCGCAGGCTCAGCCCCACCGCGCGGTAATCCTCCACCACCTCGCGCCCCGGCGTCATCGGCACGAGCCGTGCTTCCGGTTCCACAACAACCTCCCGCCGCGCGAACAGCGGCAATTCCGTCGCCGGCAGCGCACGCACCTGCCACAGCGCATCGCGGCGGCTGAGCCCGATGCCGGAAAACGCATCCGCCTCCGCCAGCCGTTCCAGCGCCGCCGGATTGAGCTCGGTGCGGTCATGAACATCCCGCACCGACGCGTAAGCCGCATACCGGCTCGCCAGCAGCTTCCCCGCATCCGCCTCGCGCAGCCCCTTCACCATCCGCATGCCCAGGCGAAGCGGCCTCGGCCGGCCCCCCGGCCCCGATTCCAGCGCGCAATCCCATTCGCTGTCATTCACCGACACCGGCCGGATCTCCACGCCATGCAGCGCCGCGTCGCGCACGATCTGCGCCGGCGCATAAAACCCCATCGGCTGCGCGTTCAGCAGCGCGCAGGCAAACACATCCGGGTGGTGGCACTTCATCCACGAACTCGCATACGCAATCAGCGCGAAGCTCGCGGCATGGCTCTCGGGAAACCCATAGCTGCCAAACCCCTCGATCTGCTTGAACGTGCGCTCGGCGAATTCGCGCGCATAGCCGCGCCGCACCATCCCCTCGATCATCTTGTCATGGAAACGGCTGACCCCGCCGGTCATCTTGAACGTGGCCATCGAGCGGCGCAGCGCATCCGCCTCGCCCGGCGAGAAACCGGCGCAGACGATCGCCACCCGCATCGCCTGTTCCTGAAACAGCGGCACGCCGAGCGTCTTGCCAAGCACCTCGCGCAATTCCTCATTGGGATATTCCACCGGCTCGATGCCGTCGCGCCGGCGCAGATAGGGATGCACCATGTCGCCCTGGATCGGCCCGGGCCGCACGATCGCCACCTCGATCACCAGGTCGTAGAAGGTCCGCGGCTGCATGCGCGGCAGCATCGCCATCTGCGCGCGGCTCTCGATCTGAAACACGCCGAGCGTGTCGGCGCGCCGGATCATCGCATAGGTTTCGGCGTCCTCCTGCGGGATTTTCGCCATGTCGAGGTCGAGCCCACGATGTTCGCGCAGCAGATCGAAAGCCCGCCGCATGCAGCCCAGCATGCCCAGGCCCAGCACATCCACCTTCATGAATTTCAGCGTGTCGATATCGTCCTTGTCCCATTCGATCACCTGGCGGTTTTCCATCGCCGCGGGCTCGATCGGCACCAGCTCATCCAGGCGGTCGTGAGTCAGAACGAACCCGCCGGGGTGCTGCGAGAGATGGCGTGGGAAGCCGATCAATTCGTGCGCGAGTTCGATGGCGAGGCGCAGGCGAGGATCGGCGGCATTCAGGCCAAGTCGGGCAATCTCGGCGTCGCCCACCCCTTCCTCGCTCCAACCCCAAACCTGGCCGGCGAGCCCGGCGGTGACGTCTTCCGGCAAACCGAGCGCCTTGCCCACTTCGCGGATGGCGCCGCGCGAGCGATAGCGCGAGACGGTGGCGCAGAGCGCGGCGCGGGTGCGGCCGTAAGTTTCGTAGATCCACTGGATCACTTCCTCGCGCCGCTCGTGTTCGAAATCGACATCGATATCCGGCGGCTCGCGGCGTTCGGCGCTGATAAAGCGTTCGAACAGCAGGTTGGATTGCACGGGATCGATGGAGGTGATGCCCAGCACGTAGCACACCGCGCTATTGGCGGCGCTGCCGCGACCTTGGCACAGGATGGATTTCGACCGTGCGAAGCGCACGATGCTGTGCACGGTGAGGAAATAGGGGGCGTATTCCAGCTCTGCGATCAGGGCGAGTTCGTGCCGAAGCTGCGCCTGCACGCGATCGGGAATACCGGCCGGGTATCGCCAGGCAGCGCCCTCCGCGGTGCGCCGTTCCAGCACCTGCTGGGCGGTGAGGCCAGGGATAGTAGTTTCGCTGGGATATTGGTAACATAGTTCGGAAAGGCTGAACCGGCAGCGTTCGGCGATCTCCGCGCGGCGCGACAGAGCCTCGGGATAATCACGGAAGCGGCGCGCGATTTCCGCCGGCGGCAGTAAATGCCGGTCGGCGAAGCGTTCGCGGCGGAACCCGGCATCATCGATCGTGCAGCCTTCGCGGATGCAGGTCATCACATCCTGCAACCGGCGGCGCTGCGGCGTGTGGTGCAGCACATCGCCTGTCACTACCGTAGGGATGCGGGCGGATTGCGCGAGATCGGCCAACGCATGCAGGCGTTGCGCATCGCCGGGGCGGCGGCGCAGCGTGAGTGCCAGATAGGCTCGATCGGCGAAATGCTGGCGCAGAATCCGCAGGTTCGCGGCAAGCGCCGGATCGGGTGCATCGGCGATCAGCACGCCGATCATACCTTCCGCATAAGCGCCCACATCCGGCCAATCGAGCGTGCAGGCGCCTTTTCCCGCGCGCGATTTGCCGAGCGTGAGCAGGCGGCAGAGGCGCGCATAGGCGGCGCGGTCCGTGGGATAGGCGAGCACCGACGCGCCGCCCGCGAGATCGAGGCGGCAACCGACAATAAGGCGGATCCCCACCTCCGCCGCCCGCTGGTGCGCGCGGGCGATGCCGGCCAGCGTGTTGCGGTCGGTAATGGCGAGTGCGTCGTAGCCGAAATGCGCGGCCTGGGCGAGCAACTCCTCCACATGCGAGGCGCCGCGCAGGAAGCTGTAATTGGAGGTTACCTGCAACTCGACGGTCATCGGAGCGCGCGGCTCCGAACGGTTACACGAAGTAGTATCTCATGATGAGCGCATGCATCAGAACAGCGATGCTCAAAACCGGAAAAAGCAGCACGGGCCAGACGAGCCACGCGGCGCGATGCAATGCCGATACCGGACGGACCAATGCGCAACCCAGCAGCAAGGCAGGCGGCAGAAAATAGCGCCCCTGAATACCGTCGATCATATCGGCGCCGACCAAATTCCAGGTGAGGTATTGAATGGCGGCTATGCCGGCCAACGTTCCTAGCATGGTCATCGCTATGGCAAGCAGCATGGCGAATGACGGCTTTCCGCTGGTTCCAGCCAGCACCACGAAAGCCGCCACGGCCAGAATAAGCAAGGCCAGTTTGCGGAAGCTGTCGGGCAGATCCATATCCTGCCACCCGGGATATCCGATAAACCCCTGGAACAGAACATGGTGAAATACCCGCCAGGTTTTCCACAGCAGCGGGTCGAGCCGTGCAGGATGATGCAGCAGCCACAGCATTTGCCGGTACGGATCGGGCGAGCCTTGCGAAAATTGCGGCATGGCCAGCACATGCAGATTTGCCGCCTCCCACAGCAGGGTGCAGATCACGATTGCCGCAAATCCCATCCAGCGCCAAGCCGGCCGCACCGGCAACGCGAGTATGACGAAGGCAAACGCGGCATAAGGCGGCCGCGCCATCGCGGCCAGCGCCAAAGCGGCGCAGGCCCCGGCAAACCACCATGCAGTATGACCCGGCGGACCGCTGAGCAGTCGCACGCACAACGCCACGCCCAATGCGGTGCAGGCCAACATCGGCGCATCCTGCGACAAGGCTGCCGTGAGCGCCATCGACATCGGTATCGTAAGGATTGCGAACAGCCAGAGCGCCGCGCCCCGCGCCAGCGCGATCGAGGCTGCGCCGATCGAAATGGCTGCCAGCCCGGTCGCCAACCGTGCGGCCAGCATGCCATGCAGCACCGATAAGCCAAGATTTCGCGCCAGGAAAATTCCCAAGGCCGCGGGAAAATAGAAGAACGGCGGATAAATCGCGGTGTTCTGGAATGTGGCGGGAGCCAGTGCGCCCCAGGGCGGGGATATTTGCATGGAACGCGTGGCTTTGCGCTCTGGATGAAATACCAGCGAAGCAAACGAACCCCACGCCCGCGTCGCGCCCGCATCCACACGGCCGCCAACCGTTCCGTCCGGCAAGCGCATGGCCATGAATCCGCCATGCGAAATCATGTCGGCGCGCAGAAAATGCGCGGGCTCGTCCGCGTTCTGGAACGGCGGCATGTTCGGCGCCAGCAGCAGCAGCGCCAGCGTGGCGAGCAACGCATAGAGGGCGGCAATCCCGTGCGGGCCCGGCACGGGCAGGGCGGATCGTTGCATGCGCCGGCGATATCACGCGAACAGCCCGTGCAGGAACCAGGCGAGGTCGCCGGTTGCGGGATCGGCGCCATCGCCGCGGCGGAACAGCCAGAAACGCTGGCCGGCTTCGTCCTCCACCTGGAAATAATCGCGCACGCTCGCCGCTTCGGCGGAATCGCGCCACCATTCGCCGTAAATCCGCTCGGGACCGTCGGCGCGGCGGATGCGGTGGACGCACCGGCGCCAAGTGAAACGGGCGGGCGGCGCATCGGGCAGCAGGGCCATCGCCTCCACCGGATGCGGCGGCTGCAGCAGCCGCACCGGGCGCGGCAGATGCGCCGGCCAGGTTTCGCCGGTGGGCGGCGCCAGCGGCGGGATACGTGCCAGGCTGCGCTCGGGGATGTCGCTTTGCCGCGGGCGCAGGCGAAACAGGCGCGCCGGGCCCAGCCGATTGGCCAGTGTATCGACAAGGCCGGCGAGATCGGCGGCGGCTGCGGGAGCAAGGCCGGATTGCACCGCGGCCAGGCGAAGGGTGGCTCGGGCCGTGAGGCACGCATGTTCGATGCCGAAACCGGGGTCGATCTGCTCCAGCCGGGGTTTCAGCAGCCGGGCGAGGTGTGCCGCCTCGCGCGTGGGAGCGGCGGTGCCGATGGCCACGATCTCGTCGGTGCCATCGGTGCGGCGGAACGCGAGTTCCAGGCAACAGACGCCGAGCTGGCGGCGGCGCAGCCTCTCGCACAAGGCGACCGTGAGCAGGTCGATGGCGCGGGCCAGATCTTCGGGCGTAGCAATGGGTTCGGGAAAGCCGAGGCGGCTGCGACAGATGCCGGGCGGGGCGATCGGCTCGATGGATTCGGGAGCGCGGCCGAGCGCCTGATCCAGCCGGTGCAGCGGGCCCGCGCCGAAGCGGCGAGCGAGCGGCGCGCGCGGCGCGGCGGCGAGATCGCCGATACGCTCGAAGCCGAGGCGGCGAAGCGCTGCCACCACCTCCGGCGGCAGGCGCAGCGCCACGATGGGCAGCTTATGCAGCGCCGTGGCCTCGGCGCCTGGTGGAACCAGCTTGGTTTTGCCGAAACGGGCCACCGCATGGGCGCAGCCGGGCGTGCCAGCCAGCGCCGCGCGGGCGGTGAAGCCCAGCCCAGCCAAGCGGTGCTGCAAGGTTTGCAGCAGCGGGGCTTCGCCGCCGGCCAGATGCGTGGCGCCGGTGACATCGAGCCACAACCCGTCCGGCGGGCTGGAAG
>CAXUEX010000170.1:0-5807 GCA_964250215.1 uncultured Acetobacteraceae bacterium
TGGGCCGGGTCGATGTGGAGCACGACGCGCGCCACGTCGGCCCAGTGGGCGCCGTCGGTATCGGCGTCCAGCAGCCGCAAATATCTCACCAGGTGCTGCTCGTCATAGCCGGTCAGCACGTTGGCATCGGGTGCCGTGTCCGATACGTCCGGATCCGGCAGCGGTCTCTGCATCAAACCTTCCCTCCCGCGGCGCGCGGCCGCGACTGCCCTCGTTCCGGTGAAGCTCCCCGATTCCCTTTAGGGTCGCCGTTGATGAGCAGAACCCCGAGTCCCTGATCCGAGGCCATGAACACGATGCCGGCCGCCTCCAGGGCACGCCGGACCTGGTCGCGCGTGCTCTCGTGCGTGGCGAGTGCCCGTTCGGACTCCAGGCGTTTGAGGGCAGTCAGGGCGACCACGGCTTTCTCCGCGAGCTTCTCCTGGGTCCAGTTCCGGTTATGCAAGCGCGCCCAACGGGCCGTGGGGTCTCTTCTGAAACCTCGCCTGAAGACCGAAGTGAGACTCCGAAATGTCGGGTTCGAGATCTCGAAAGCAGCCGTCCGCCATCATCGGCAAGCGGCGGCTTAGCGCCCCATCTCGGACATTTGCGGCCGTTAACGCCGGCTCCGAAGCGGACACGCCTTAATGGTCAGCTTCGCCCTTCATCACGGCTGTTGAGGCAGGCGATGCAGTTTGGCGCCATCCGTGCCGGATAGTGTCCTCCATCCTGTCGAGCATGCCCGCGCCTCGGTCCGGCTGAGCCCGAAGCGGCCGCAGTCGCTGAGCAGATTTCCGGCCGACGCCCGCCTGCCGTCGGCGCCGGGTGCTGATCCACACTCGAGGCGGCTCGAGGTGACTTCCGCCTAGCCCGGCGCCGGAAGCTCCTGGTAACCTCGCGAACGTATGCGCCCCATAAGCCGCCTCCGGTTCGACGCCCTCGCGACATATGCACGCGATCCACGAGCCAACGTGCTTAGCGAAGAGCTTGGCTACTTCGAGCATGCCGATGAACGCGTGCTCGGCATTCTGATTCGAGACCGGACCGACGACGATTACGCCGGTGTGGTCTTGGCTCGCGATGAGCTTCACCAATATCGCTGGATCAAAGGGACGGACTTCCAGCCCACCCCGCGACATGCCACGGCCCTGCTTCGCCGCGAGCTCGAGCTGACGGCGATGCAGTCGGAAGACACCTATCATCAGGGGCACAAAAGACCGAAGCCGGTCGATTTCTTCACGCCAGTGGTCGAGCGGGAGCTGTTGAATCCTGCCTTTCGCCGCCTGATCGAGGCCGAGCAGTTCTCATCGGCTCGCGGCATCATCGAGCCCATGATGCGCTGGTATCAGGACGTCGACGGCAACTTCATCGAGCAGTTTCAAACGACGGGCTTCGACGCTCGGGTGTGGGAACTCTACTTTTTCGCGATGCTGACCGAGCTCAGTTTCCTCATCGATCGAATGGAGCCGGCACCAGACTTTCTGGCAGAGAGCTCGTTCGGAAAGATCGCGATCGAGGCTGTGACGGTGAACCCGACCGAAACGGGTGTGGGCACATTAGGCGAGCCGCCGGACCGGAACACTGAAGAGGGTATGTGGGCATACCGGAACGAGTATATGCCGATCAAATTCGGCAGCGCGCTGTATTCGAAGCTTCGCAAGAGATATTGGACGAAGAAGCACGTCCGCGGTATCCCTCTTGTCCTTGCCGTGCAGGATTTCTCGCTTCCCGGATCGATGACATACACTGGATCGGCGCTGGGGGTTTATGTTTACGGTTACGATCACGACTCGTCCCGAGACGAGGACGGGCGGCTGATCGTTGCTCCACGCCGGGTCACAACCCACAACTGGGGTGAGAAGCAGATCCCGTCCGGGTTCTTTTTCCAGCCGGAGGCAGAGAATATCAGCGCAGTCCTAACCAATTTCAGCGGGACGCTCTCGAAGTTCAATAGGATTGGCCGGATGGCGGGGTTCGGATCAACGCGTGTCCAAATGACCCGTCGAGGCGTCGCTATCGACCTGGACCCCGATGCTTCAGAGCCGTTGCGGTTCGAACACGATGTCGGTTCTCCCGGATACCGCGAAACATGGGTCGAGGGTTGCACGGTCTTCCACAATCCCCTCGCGCTTGTGCCGCTCGACCCAGACCTGATACCCGGTGCCACGCACTTGCGCCTGCGCGAAGACGGCCAGGTCGTCCCAATCGCGCGGCCGAGCTTCCACCCTCTCGGCTCCTGGACGGTGCTTGGGGTGCCGGGAGAGCCCCCTTCGGTCGCGGAGGGTGAGTAGCGATCACGGTCGACGAGCTGGGCTTGTCAGCCGCCGGGTTCCGAACCGGTCGAAGAGGCATACTAGGCGTTCCACAAGGAGCTGATTGTCAGCAAACAGCGTCGTTCAACATTTTAAAATGTTGGCGAAAATGGGAAGCGGGACGGTCGAGATTAACGCCGTACTGATCACCGTTCTTGCAACGCGGAAAAGCCTTACGGGACAATGAAGTCCGTCGGACCAGTCAGAACATAAAGCCGGCCTTTTCGTTCGAGCGTGCCGTTCACCTTTATCGGCCGCCCGGCGCCATGTGCGTGAAGCGCTTCAAGGTATTCTTTCGCCCCGAGCGAAACGCGAACCTGGATGTCACCCAAGTCCTCACTTCCCCAGGCGACCGCCACTTCGCGGTCACCCATGGGGTTCATCAAGTCGGACGGATCGCTGTCGTTCGCCAACCGCACGACACGGCCGAATACCGTCTCATCTGGGCGGGGCTTGAGCTGGCTACGCAGCAGCTTAGCCGCAGCCTTCGACATCTCCGAATGCTCGCGCCCGACCAGCAGTTGTTGAGGCTCCCTAAGATCGGATGCGGGCCGCCACTCAGGGCTGAAAACGAAGTCAAACTCCATTCCGCCCGGCGATGTTTCCTCGATCAGCTTGGCAAACTGCTCGAAGGAGTTCGCGCCAAAGCCCTTCTTCGCGTTCTCGACCAAGTCTGAGGTCTCGCCGGTATTCACAGCGTTGCAGATGGAGCGCACGCCCCGCGCGAAGCGCTCCATGACGAGCCGCTCAAATGGTGGCGTTTGCTCGACCTCAGATAAGGTGGGCTCATTATTCGCGGCCACTGGGGATTCGATGCTGAAACCGAAGCTACTCCGGAACGTGTGCGCGAAGCGACAGCGGTCAGCGAATTCGACCCCTTCCTTCTTCAGCCGCAAGAAGAATGGATCTGGCTGGATTTCAGTTGTCGCGGTCGATGCCAATAAGCTTTTGACGCCTGTCACGTAACTTGCAGCAACCTCCAGATGGATCGTGTCATTCTGCACCAGCGAATTCGGTATCCGCGACCTGACCACGTCAAAGCCGATCATCCGAATTTCGGCGATAATAGTGGACGGCTCGCGGTTCTCCACTCCTGACAGAACCCGGATCGCCTTCTCGATATAGCTGATGAAATCGGTAGTCTGGTGATCGCGGGGAATGATCAATTCGAGATCGCGCTGTCCCCCCGTCGTGAGCAGGTATTGCTCGTAATCCCGCTGCGCCGACGTCCTGCCATCCATCACCTCGCGCAGCACGTTGGATTCACCAGACCGCAGATTGACCTCGATCTGCCGGGGCCTGGCCGGCGAGGTGCGCCAATTGTTCGCCACGAGGTAACGACGCAGGAGTGCAAGAGGCACGGCCTTTGGCGAGGTCTCAGAAGGAGGGGCTACAGCCACAATGCCTCTCTCCGGGCTTCTTCCACGCTCAAGAGATCGTTCAGGCTATCCGCTGTCAGCAGATTGGCAGTCGGAATGAAAATGCGCTTTTTTTCGGTGTTGGCGGTAGGATCACCGCGAAGCACGCGCCAATAGCAGCAGTCGCGCAGCATCGTGCCGGAATGCGACGCGACGTGCCATTCAGACCGGTCCTTCGGCAAGCATAGTAGGATCAAGAGCATTGTGGGTGCCGCAAGAGATCGGCGCACTAGATCGTTATACGTCTTCGCCTCGAGGTCGTACATAACCTCGTCGTTCTTGATCTCCCAAGTTGTAGTCGACTTCGCTTGAAACGGCATGACATGCCCGCTCTCGACCCGCCTGCCGTCGGGCATGATGATCACAGGGTCGAACTGCCCATCCACCCCATAATCGTGGATGCGGCTGATGCCGTGGTTTACCCCGGCCATTCCCGCCAAGGCATAGATGTGGGCCAGGCAGATGGTCTCCTGCATGTGCTGGATCGTCAGCGTCAAGTCGGCGCGCCCTACCCTACCATTTTCTCGCCGCTGACAATTCCGGCGAACCTGCTGGGACGCTAACAGGCGTTCCGTGACCCTACAAACTGGCATAAGGCGAGCTGAAAGACCGCTACGTGTCGAACCGTTCAGTTGGCGGCTGGTAAGCCGACGTCCGCTTCTTGCAACGGCCTTCCCCGGAGCGGACCGTCTGCAAACGGCCAGCCCTGCCCATGAGCTAAATGTCTGGTTTCCCGCCCGGGCACCCGAGCGAGTATCTCCTCAACCCGCAACGTGCATTCTTCGAATGTCGCCTGCCCTACGCGTGAAAACCCCGCCCGGTGATCCGGGCGGGGCGGGGCGCGCGGTCCGGCTCAGTCGCTGCTGCGCCGGCCGTTCGGGCGGGACCAGATGAGGCTGTGCGCCTCGCCCTCCTCGTCGGCGAACAGGTTGGCGTAGATCGGCGCGTTAAACGAGAGGTCGTCCAGCTTCACCGAGAGGTAGTCGCGGCCCTCGTTGGAGCGCTTCGACCAGGCGGCCCCGATTTCGGCGCGGCCGACATAGACCCGGTGGGTGGGCGTTGTCGCTGCCGCGATTTGTTTCCGGAGCGATCCGGACGCCCTTCGTCTGCAGGCTCAGGGTGACGATCTCGCCCTGGAACTCGTTGCCAGTCGACGTCCTCGAAGACCGGCCGAAGCAACCAGACCTCGTTGGTCTTTCCAGGGACGGAACACTTTGCTCATGGCGCAACAGAATCATCCCGGACCGCGCCGCGTCGAGAGGATTGAGGCGTTGCCGGGACAGGCTCCTAGAGCGTGACCGGCTCGGATTGAATCGGATATCGGTGCCGGTCACGCTCTAGGCCATTGTTTTGTCGAGCAACTTTATCGGCGCGCGGACGCGGTGTGTGCCGATGTTGCTCTAATCCGCGGCTGCCGCCTCCGGCGCCCGCATCCGGTAGCCGATGCCCGGTTCCGTCCCCAGCAGCCCGCTGGCCTCGCCCAGCTTCTGTCGCAGATGGCCGACATACACCCGCAGATACTGCACGTCCTCAATATGCGCCGGCCCCCACACCGAGGCCAGAATCTGCCGATGCGTCAGCACCCGCCCGGCATGGCGCAGCAGCACCACCAGCAGATCGTACTCGCGCGGCGTAAGCGTAACATTCCGGCCGCACACCGCTACCGACCGGTGCTCCAGGTCCACCCGCAGCGGCGGCAGCTCGAAAACCGGATTGGTCTCCTGGCTCTGCACCGTGCGCAGCGCGGCACGTATCCGGGCCAGCAATTCCCCGGTGTCGAACGGCTTTTCCACATAATCGTTCGCCCCCGCATCGAGCATGGCAATCTTCTCGGCCACCCGGTCGCGGGCCGACAAAATCAGCACCGGCGCGCCACAGAACCCGCGCAGCCGCCGCAGCACCTCCCTGCCCTCCATGTCCGGCAACCCGAGATCCAGCAGCACGCAGGCCGGCCCGTGCGCCGCCGCCAGCCGCAGCGCCTCCGCACCCGTCGCGGCGCTCTCCACCCGATAGCCGGAGGCCTGCAGCACCGGACGCAGCACCCGATGGATCTGCGTCTCGTCGTCCACCAGCAGCAGAAGCGCGCGCTCGGCATCCA
>CAXUEX010000171.1:0-5697 GCA_964250215.1 uncultured Acetobacteraceae bacterium
TCCCCAGCCGCCCCAGCCGCCCCAATATGGCCCGAAGCCAGGGTCGCCAGGGATTGTTTCGATCCGACTACGATCATAGGCGAGAAATTTGTGGCCGCCGGATTCGTAGGTGCGGTTCGGCACGCCATACGCGCGGATCAGGTCGGTCTCCGATTTGCCCACCAGCGCGTTCAGTTGCGCCACATGCTGCGGGTTGGGATAGGCGCAGCTGGCAAGAGCCAACATGCCGGCGAGGAGAATGGGACGCGGGGACACGGCAGCAGCCTCTGCGGTGGATCGCTCAACGGTAGATGGGGTTGGCCAGGCCGGGCAACCATAACACCTGCTCGATATCGGTGGCGCCGGCAGCCAGCATGGCCAGGCGATCGAAGCCCAGCGCGACGCCGCTGGCCGCCGGCATGTGCGCGAGGCTGGCGAGAAAATCCTCGTCCAGCGGCCAATCTTCACCGGTTTGGGCGTGGCGGCGGGCGCGGTCGGCCAGGAAGCGGGTGCGCTGTTCGGCGGGGTCGGTGAGTTCCTCGAACGCGTTGGCCAGTTCCATGCCGCCCAGGAAAACTTCGAAACGAAGTGCAACGCGGGGATCGGTGGGATCGCGCCGAGCGAGCGCGGCCTGGCTGGCCGGAAAATGCGTGAGGAAGGTGGGGGCGGCGCGGCCGATGCGGGGCTCGATGCGCTCGAGCAGCAGGCGGAAGAACAAATCCTCCCAGGTTTCGCGTTGGCGCAGGCGGGTGTGGGCGGCGTCGGCGAGGGCGGTCGGGTTTTCCGCCGTGGCAAGCACGTCCGCGCCGGTGTAGCGGGCGAACGCGTCGGCGACGGTGAGGCGTTCGGCCGGGGCGATCGGGATACCGGAGCGCGGCAGGATCGGCGGCAGCACGGCGCGGAACAGCGCTTCCACTTCGTCCATGAGATTGTCGAGCGTCGCGCCGGGGCGATACCACTCCAGCATGGTGAATTCGGGCGCGTGCGATGGGCTGCCCTCGCCGTTCCGCCAGACGCGGGCGAACTGGAAAATTGGGCCGGCGCCAGCGGCGAGCAGGCGCTTCATCGCGAATTCGGGGCTGGTGTGCAGCCATCGGCGATGGGCTTCGCCGCGCACGGTGCGGAATTCGGTGGCAAAGGCTTGCAGGTGCACTTCCTCGCCGGGGGCGGGAACGGCGTAGGGGGTTTCGACTTCGGTGTAGAAGCGGGAGGCGAAAAAGGCGCGGGTGGCGGACATCAGCTGCGCGCGACGGCGCAAGAACGGGAGGCGGGCGGCTAATGCAGCGGGATGCCGTCTTCCTGCATCACCTGCCAAGGACACGCCCGCGGAGTCTTTTTATTGCGCTGCGATGGCGGCGGCGCTGGTCGCCGCGCGGCGGGATTTGAGTTCTTCGGCGACGAGAAAAGCGAGTTCCAGCGATTGTTCGGCGTTCAGCCGGGGATCGCAGAATGTTTCGTATCTGGAACCTAAATCCGCTTCCGTGAGGCGGTGCGCGCCGCCGACGCATTCGGTTACGGGCTGGCCGGTCATCTCCACGTGCACGCCGCCGGGCCTTGTGCCGGCTTCGCCATGCGCATCGAAGAAGCCTCGGATTTCGCCGAGGATGGCCTCGAAGCTGCGGGTTTTGCGATGGTTGGCGGTGGCGACCGTGTTGCCGTGCATGGGATCGCAGAGCCACGTGACCGCGCGGCCCTCGCGGCGCACGGCGCGCAGCAGCGGCGGCAGCACGGCGCTTACGCGATCGGCGCCCATGCGGGTGATGAGCGTAAGCCGGCCGGGCTGATTTTCTGGCGAAAGGACTTCGATGAGGCGCAGCAATTCGTCGGCCACCATGCCGGGACCGATCTTGATGCCCACCGGATTGTGCACGCCACGGAGATATTCCAGATGCGCACCATCCGCCTGACGCGTGCGCTCCCCGCACCAGAGGAAATGCGCGGAGCAGCCATACCAGTCGCCGGTGGTGGAATCGATGCGCGTGAGTGCCTGTTCGTAGGGCAGCAGCAAGGCTTCGTGGCTGGTGTAGAATTCGGTCTCGCGGATCTGCGCGGCGCCGTTGCCGATGCCGCAGGCGGCCATGAAGCCGAGCGTTTCGTCGATGCGGTCGGCGATGTCGCGGTAGCGAGCGGCGAGCGGCGAGCGGGCGACGAAATCCAGGTTCCAGCGATGCACCTGGTGCAGGTCGGCATAGCCGCCGCCGGCGAACGCCCGCAGAAGGTTGAGCCGGCCGGCGGACTGGAAATAAGCGGTTTCCATGCGCACGGGATCGGGCACGCGCGAAGCTGGCGTGAATTCCGCGCCATTGACGATGTCGCCGCGATAGGCGGGAAGGTCGGTGCCGTCGCGGGTTTCGATGTCGGCCGAGCGGGGTTTGGCGAATTGGCCGGCCATGCGGCCGATCTTCACCACCGGCACGGTGGCGCCAAAGGTGAGCACGGCGGCCATTTGCAGCAGCACGCGGAACGTGTCGCGCACGGAATTGGCGTTGAAATCGGCGAAGCTTTCGGCGCAGTCGCCGCCCTGCAGCACAAAGGCGCGGCCTTCCGCGGCCAGCGCCAGGCTGGATTTCAGGCGGCGCGCCTCGCCGGCGAAGACCAGCGGCGGGTAGCCAGCCAGGCGCGCTTCGGCGGCCGTGAGGGCTGCGGCATCGGGATAGGCCGGGAGCTGCCGCGCGGGGCGGGCGCGCCAGCTCGCCGGGCTCCAGGGCTGGGGCATGGTCATGCGCGCGGTTATGCGGGAAGTTGCCCTCCGGCGCAAAGCGCACGCCGATGTTTCGGCCTTTTTTCCTAAGCGGAGGCAGATGAACGCGGCTTCGCCCGGTTTTGGGGACGATGCGGTTTTCGACCTGCTGGTGGTGGGCGGCGGCATCAACGGTGCGGGGATTGCGCGCGATGCCGCGGGGCGCGGGCTTTCCGTTGTGCTGCTGGAACAGCACGATCTGGCTTCGCACACCTCTTCCGCCAGCACGAAGCTGATTCACGGCGGGTTGCGCTACCTGGAATACCGCGAGTTCCGGCTGGTGCGCGAGGCATTGCGCGAGCGCGAAGTGCTGCTGCGCATCGCACCGCACATCGCCTGGCCGTTGCGCTTCGTGCTGCCGCACGCTCGCGGTATGCGGCCGGCGTGGATGCTGCGGCTGGGGCTGCTGCTGTACGACCGTCTGGGCGGAAGCAGCACGCTGCCGCGTTCGGCTTCGGTGACGCTGACGGCGGAGGGATTGGGCGCGGGGTTGCGGCCGGGATTGCGGCGAGGGTTCGCCTATTCCGATGCGTGGGTGGAGGACAGCCGGCTTGTGGTGCTGAACGCAATGGACGCGGCGCGGCGCGGCGCGCGCGTTCTGACGCGGACGAAGCTGCTTTCCGCGCGGCGGCAGGAAGATGTGTGGGTGGCGCGGCTTGCCGATGGAACGGCGCTGCGCGCGAGGGCCATGGTGAACGCGGCGGGGCCGTTCGTGGGGGCGGTGGCCGGCGTGCTGGGACACGGGCGGGCACCGGTGCGGCTGGTGCGCGGCAGCCATATCGTGCTGCGGCGGCTGTATGCGGGCGAGCACGCGTATTTGTTGCAGAATACGGATGGACGCGTGGTGTTCGCGATCCCGTATGAAAGTGCGTTCACGCTGATCGGCACGACGGACGTGACGGTGCAGAGCCCGGACGAGGTGCAGGTGAGCGACGCCGAGGTGGCGTATCTTTGCGAGGCGGTGAACCGATGGTTTGCGGCCAAATCGGTGCCCGGCGATGTGGTTTGGCGCTACGCGGGCATTCGCGCCTTGTTCGACGACGGGGCCGCGGAGGCGAAGGCCGTGACACGGGATTATGTGCTGGAGCTGGATGCGCCGGAAGATGGGCCGAAGCTGCTTTCGGTGTTCGGGGGCAAGATCACCACCTATCGGCGGCTGGCGGAACATGCGCTGGAGCGGCTGGGGTTTCCCGGTGCGTGGACGGCGGCCGCGGCATTGCCGGGGGGCGATTTCCACGATTTCGCGGCGCTTTTGCGGGCATTGCAAGCGCGCTACTCGTTTCTGCACGAGGGTTCCTTGCGGCGCCTGGCGCATGCCTACGGCACGGCGGCGCAGGAAGTTCTGGGGGAAGCCCGAAATGCAGCGGATTTGGGTGAGGATTTCGGCGCCGGGTTGCGTGCGGCGGAGATTGCCTATCTGCAACAGCACGAATTTGCGCGCACGGCCGAGGATGTGCTGTGGCGGCGCTCGAAGCTGGGGCTGCATATGTCCGCGGCGCAGCGCGAGCGTGTGGCGGGCTATCTGGGAGGTTGATTTTGGCCGGACGCTATGTGGGGGCGATCGACCAGGGCACGACGAGCACGCGCTTTATCGTGTTCGATGCGGAGAGCCGCGTGGTGGCGATGGCGCAGCGGGAGCACACGCAGCACACGCCGCGTCCGGGCTGGGTGGAACACGATGCGGAGGAGATTTTTCGCAACGTGCGGCAGACCGCTTCCGAGGCGCTGATTCGCGCCAATCTTTCGGCGCGAGATCTGGCGGCGGTGGGCATCACGAACCAACGCGAGACCACGATGCTGTGGGACCGGCGGAGCGGCCGACCGCTGCACCGCGCTATCGTGTGGCAGGATACGCGGGTGGACGCGTTGGTGGCCGAATACGCGCGCGAGGGCGGCCGAGACCGGTTGCGGGCGGAAACGGGTTTGCCGTTGGCGAGCTATTTTTCGGCGCTGAAACTGCGATGGTTGCTGGAACACGTGCAGGGCGCGCGCGAAAAGGCCGAGGCGGGCGAAGCGTTGTTCGGCACCATCGACTCTTTTCTGTTGTGGCGGCTGACCGGTCGGCACGCGACGGATGTGACGAATGCGAGCCGCACGCAGATGATGGATTTGCGCACGCTGGACTGGAGCGAGGCGCTGCTTTCGTTGTTCGGCGTGCCGCGCGCGTGCCTGCCGGAGATCGTTTCCTCTTCGGGCGTGGTGGGCGAGGCGCGGCTGGAACTGGCTGGCGTGAAGGTGGCGGGCGTGCTGGGCGATCAGCAGGCGGCGCTGGTGGGGCAGAGCTGTTTTTCGCCGGGCGAGGCGAAGAACACGTATGGCACCGGCAATTTCCTGCTGTTGCACACGGGCGAGACGCCGAAATCTTCCAGCGCGGGGTTGATTACCACGGTTGCGTATAAGTTCGGCGATCGTCCGGCCTGTTACGCGCTGGAGGGTTCGATCGCGATCACCGGCGCGCTGGTGCAATGGCTGCGCGACAATCTGCGGTTGGTGCAGTCCGCGGCCGAGCTGGACACGCTGGCGGCGAGCGTGGCCGATAACGGCGGCGTGTTCATCGTGCCGGCGTTTTCCGGGCTGTATGCGCCGTATTGGCGGCCGGACGCGCGCGGGATTATCGCGGGGCTTACGCGGTTTGCGCGGCGCGAGCATCTCTGCCGCGCGGCGCTGGAGGCGGCGGCGTATCAGACTTTCGATGTGATGCAGGCGATGCGGGCGGATGCGGGCGTGGAACTGGCGGAGCTGCGCGTGGACGGCGGCATGGTGCGGAGCGAGGCTTTGTTGCAGTTCCAGGCCGATCTGCTGGGGGTGCCGGTGGTGCGGCCGGCGGTGACGGAAACGACGGCCCTGGGCGCAGCCTACGCGGCGGGGCTCGCAGTGGGGGTGTGGCGCGACACGCAGGCGCTGCGGGCGCAATGGCGCGAGGATCGGCGATGGGTGCCGGCGATGGCGGCGGCGGAGCGGGGCGCGTTGCTGGCGGG
>CAXUEX010000172.1:0-5599 GCA_964250215.1 uncultured Acetobacteraceae bacterium
GCACGATGGTGCGCTAAGAGAGCGCCGATTACGTAACGATCTTAATGGTTGCTACTTGGGTGGGTGCTGCCGCTCGGGTTTGACGTCGCGCTGGCATGGATGGCTTCGTCGCAAGCGCTTCTCGCAACGACGGCGACAGCGCGAGTCATGCGCAACGAGACTTTGCATTAGAACATGCGGCCTTGTTCGTGGTTCGCGTCGTCTGATGGAATGCCGCCTGGGATGGCGGGCGGACGGTCGGCGCCGCGGACCGGGGGCACGCAGATGGCGCTGCGCTGATGCGAACTGAGCGTGCCGAACGATTTCAGTTTGTTTCAGAAGCTTTCAGCGGCATCGCGCCAGCGCGATGGGGCCCGTCGCCTATGATCGAGCATCCTCGGCGCGGAGCAATGCTTCGTCTATTTGTTCCAGAAGCCGATCAAAATCGACTGGCTTGGCATGATAATCATCGCATCCGGCCTCCAGGGCGCGCGCGCGGTCGGAGGTCATGGCGTGCGCGGTCAAGGCGATCACTTGCGGACGGCTTGGTTGCGCGCGTAGCTTGCCGGCGACCGTCCAGCCATCCATGACGGGCAGATTCATGTCGAGCAGCACGATGTCCGGCGTCTCGGCCGCCACCTGATCGAGTGCCTGCTGGCCATCGTGCGCCAGGGCGACGACAAAGCCTCGCCGGCGCAGCCGCCGGGAGAGGAAATCCCATATTTCCTCGTGGTCCTCTACCAGCAGTATCTTCGTCATCTTCAGGCTTCCCGAAACGGAGGCGGGGCGGCGAAGCGTTCACGGGTTCGCCGTTCGTCATGACACGATATCCGCCAAGGAGCGAACCATGCCAAGGGCCGCCACGGACATCTCCGGGCCGGATAGTGCCGGGCAGCTATCCGCCGCGATCGGGGTCATTGCCAGCGGCGTGGTGGTGGCCGCGTTGTATTTCGGGCAGGAGCTGTTCGTTCCGCTCGTTCTCGCTGGGCTGTTAGCGTTCATCTTGGCGCCCCTGGCCGGGTTGCTGCAGCGCGCTCATGTGCCTCGGGCAATCGCGGTGTTGTCGGCCGTAGTTTTGGCATTCGGCGCCATCGGTTTGCTGGGCGCCGTTGTCGCCCACCAGATCGGGCAACTGGCTGCTGGCCTGCCGAGATACGAAGCGACGGTGTTGGCGAAGTGGCACCGGCTTACGGACACCGGCGGGCTTCTCGCGCCGCTGATCGGCGATCTCGGGCTCCCAGGAAATGCCGGGTTGGAGGGAGCGCCGTTCAGCCGCGGGGCCGTCATATCGCTTGCGGAACGGTTTGCCCAGCCTGTGCTCAGTCCGCTCGCCACGGCGGGGGTCGTGCTGGTCTTCGTGTTATTCATATTGCTCTACAGCGAGGATCTGCGCGATCGCTTCGTTCGGCTTGTCGGGCGGCAGGATTTGCACCGCACCATTTTCGCGCTGAACGATGCGGGGCGCCGCCTGTCCCGTTATTTCTTGTCTCAGCTTTTGCTGAACGCCAGTTTTGGAACGTGGATCGGCGTGGGCCTGTTGTTGATTGGGCTGCCGGGTGCCGTGCTGTGGGGCATATTGGCAATGCTGATGCGCTTCGTGCCGTTCATCGGAATTTTCATTGCGGTGGTGCCGCCGCTGGCCATTGCGACGGCGAGTGCTCCGGGATGGTCCCCCGCGATCCTGGTGCTCGCCCTGTTTCTCGGCAGCGAACTGGTCATGGGGCAGGTGATCGAGCCGCAAGTCTATGGTCACAACACCGGGCTTTCGCCCATTGCTGTCATCGTCGCGACCGGCTTCTGGGCGCTTATCTGGGGCGCGGTGGGTCTGCTGCTGGCCACGCCGCTGACTGTGTGCCTGGTGGTTATCGGGCGGCATGTCGAGCAGCTGGCTTTTTTCGACGTGATGCTCGGCGACACGTCACCTCTTACGCCTGCCGAGACGTTCTACCAGCGCGCGCTGGAGGGTCGGTCGCTCAAATTGGCGCGGTCGGCGCGGGCGCAGATCGCTGCCGCATCGCGGGCGGAGTATTACGACGATGTTGCCCTGCCGGCGTTGCGGCTGGCGCAGTGCGATCGGGTGCGCGACACGCTGGCGTTCGAACGACTCGAGTCGGTGCACCAGCAGATCGATTTGCTTCTCCGCGCCTTGAACCCTTCACTGGCTTCCGGGGCGGCACGAGACACTGTTCCGGGACGCGCCGAAATTCCGCAATCCTGGCGGCGCGCGGACGCCGTTTTGTGCGTACCGGGCCGTGGGCAGCTCGACGATCTGGCGGCTTCGATGGCGGGGCAAACGTTGCAGGAAGCTGGGTTCGGTGCGCGATGCGAGCCGAATTTGATACTGGATGGTGCGGGTGTTCTGGATTTCGATCTGAGCAGCGTGCGTCTCTGCTGCCTTTCGGTGCTGGAAGCCGGTGCGAGTCCCGCTGCCGTGCGGTATTTTGTGCGGCGGACTATTCGGGTTATGCCGAAAGCCACCATCGTTGTCGGACTTTGGAAGGAAACCGGCGACTCCGCTTTGCTTGCCGCC
The DNA here is from genome assembly GCA_964250215.1 of uncultured Acetobacteraceae bacterium. Classification (GTDB taxonomy): domain Bacteria; phylum Pseudomonadota; class Alphaproteobacteria; order Acetobacterales; family Acetobacteraceae; genus DAIDJM01. The sequence continues at coordinate 2,510 of CAXUEX010000172.1, forward strand.
CTGCGATCGGAGGGCGGCAATGAGCATCTCGTGCTCTCGATCGGCGAATTGCTGGCGTTCATGCGTGCGATTTGCAACCAGAGGGAGGCCGAATTTGTCTGAAGCATCCGCCGCGGCGTTGCATGCCGAACAGCCGGCGCGCCACCCGATCGAGCGCCTGATTGTTGCCGCAGCGTTGTTGTTCCTGATCGGGGTGGGCGCCTCGGCGACCTATCTGGTTCTGCAGAACCGGCTGACGGTCTTTGTCGCCTTGCAGAACGCGCGGATCATTGCAGCGGAACGCTTGCTGTCTGCCATGAAGGATGTGGAAACCGGTGAGCGTGGATACGTCATTACCGGAAAAGAGAGCTATTTGGAGCCTTATTACGCGGGCGCGAAGCAAGTGCCGGCGCTGCTTGCCGCGGTGCAGGATAACGGGACGCTGGACAATTTGCCGCAGCGGGTGGACGCCAAATTGTCAGTGACCGGCCGGATGCTCGCCTTGCGGCGGTCCGGCATCGTGGAGGACCGACAGCTCGATGCGCTGAGCGCGGAAAGCAAACTGGCGATGGACCGGGTTCGAGCGAGCATTGCTGGTGTGCAGCACCGCTTGCAGGCGCAGGTCGCGCATGAGCAACGAGTCGCGGCGGGCCGGGATGCCGGGCTCATCGGGATCGCCGCACTTTCCATTATCGGCTGTATCGCCGGCATTGCGTTGGTGGCGCAGCGGCGGCGACGTTCGGAACAGGAGAGCCGCCGCCGACTGACCTTAAGCGAAGAGCGTTTTCGCACGCTGATCGAGGCCAGCACGTCGATCATCTGGGTGATGTCCTCCGATGGCCGGTTCAGTGAACCGCAACGCGCCTGGAGCGCCTTCACCGGAGAGGATTTCGCGGCCATTCAGGATAGCAAGTGGATGCATGGCATCCATCCGGATGACCGCTCGGAGATCATGGACAACTGGCCGCAGGCGATCCGCGCCGGGGCACCGTTCACGCTGGAACACCGGCTGCGCCGCGCCGATGGACGTTGGCGCAACATGCTGATCCGCAGCGTGCCGGTTCACGATCCTGACGGGGGTATTCGCGAGTGGGTGGGGACGCATACCGACATCACGGAGCAGCGCGAGGCGGAAGCGGATCTGCTGACCGCGAAGGACGCGGCCGAGGACGCCAACCGCGCGAAAAGCCAGTTTCTCGCGAACATGAGTCATGAGCTGCGCACGCCGCTTTCGGCCGTGATCGGCTACAGCGAGATGCTGGAGGAGGAGATCGAGGATCTGGGTGCCGTTTCCCTGGTTGAGGACGTGCGCAAAATCCGCAGCAATGCGCGCCACCTGCTCAGCTTGATCAACGACGTGCTGGATCTTTCCAAGATCGAGGCGGAGCGGATGACGACGTATCCCGAGGATTTCGACACGGAGACGCTGTTGCGGGACGTTGCCTCCACGGTGCAGACCCTTGTCGCCAAGAAGCAGAATACGCTTGCCTTGGACATCGGCACCGGGGCGGCGCTGGGGGCGATGCACACGGACCAGGTGAAGCTGCGGCAATGCCTGTTCAACCTGATCAGCAACGCCAGCAAATTCACCGAGAACGGCACGATCACGCTCCGCGCCCGGCGTGCCGACAACATGCTCACGTTCGAGATCGCCGATACCGGGATTGGCATGTCGGAGGAACAGCTTGCCGGGCTGTTCGAACGCTTCAAGCAGGCCGATTCATCGACCACCCGCCGATTTGGCGGCACGGGTCTGGGCCTGGCGATCACCCGCGCGTTCTGCCGCCTGCTGGGTGGCGACGTTACTGTCGAGAGCGAATCAGGTCGGGGCTCGACATTTATCATCCGGATACCCGCGGAGTTGCCCGAGGCCGCTCCGGATACGCAACTGAACCCCGTTGTGAGCGGCAGCGGTGGTGAGCAGCTTGTGCTGGTGATCGATGACGATGCCAGCCAGCGCGATTTATTAACGCGGTTCCTGGAGCGCAAGGGCTTCAAGGTGGCGACCGCGGCCGACGGCCGGAGCGGGCTGGACGTGGCCCGGCAATTGAAACCCCGCGCGATCCTTCTGGACGTGATGATGCCGCAAATGGACGGCTGGTCGGTTCTGACGGCGCTGAAGGCGGATCCGGAACTCGCCGCGACACCCGTGGTGCTCGTGACCTTTGTGAACGATCCGGCGCTGGGCGAATCTTTGGGGGCTGCGGAGCTGATTCCCAAACCGGTCGATTGGGAAAAACTGGCTCAGGTAATGGAGCGGTTTCGTGGCGATGGCGATCTACTGGTGGTGGATGACGATGCCGATACGCGGCAGAGATTGCGGGTTGTGCTGGAACGCAGCGGGTGGCGTGTTGTGGAGGCGGAGAACGGACGGGCCGCGCTGGAGGCGGTGAAACGGCGCATGCCGCAACTGATCTTGCTGGACATCACGATGCCGGTGATGGACGGTTTTGCCTTCCTGCGCGAGTTGCGCGACGAGCCGAATGGCCGCGATGTGCCGGTTGTGGTGCTGACCGCTCGGGACCTGACGCCGGGCGATCTTGAACGCTTGAAAGGGGCGGACCGCGTTTTGTCGAAGGGGGAAAGCAGTCTTCGTGCCTTGGCGGACGAGGTGATCGCCCTGGCGGGGCAGCCGCATGTTGCTGGGGATCGGCCGGGGGGATAGGGAGATCTGGAAGTTTCGCCAAATAGTTAACGCGTAGGGCCACAACCCTACTTGCAGGCGAGTGGGTTTTCGGGCATTTAACCATTGCGGGCGGACAACGCTCCCCGGTTCCTGGGGAGGTTTTCCGTGGCACGAACCTATGCCTGGCTCGCAACCGGAGGTGGCGCCTGGTCGCTGGCTTCGAACTGGGACGATGTGACGGACGGGCTCGACCCGTCTCCAACCGCGCCCGGAGCGCAGGATACGGCGGAAATCGCCGGCGGATCGGGCAGCACCATCGGCACCATTACGGGGCCGGGGCAGGCGGCGCTGGCGCTGTTTTCGGGCAACATTGCGCTTTCGGGCAGTTTCGCTTTCGGCAGTCTTTCGCTGGGCGCGGGCGGCGTGGGCGGGCTGCTGGCGATCGGGGCGGGATCGGTCTGGGCCGCCGATCGCAGTTCCGCCGT
>CAXUEX010000173.1:0-5574 GCA_964250215.1 uncultured Acetobacteraceae bacterium
GTGCCGGGCCAGATGCCGCGCGTGGCCGTGCCGCCGAAGCCGCGCTGGTCGGGCGCCACCACGAGATAGCCGGCGCGGGCGAACTCGGGCGCGGCGAGCTCGAAGCCGTCTCGGCTGTCGGTGAAGCCGTGCAGCGCGAGGATGACGCCACGTTGCGGCGCTCCCGAAGGCGGTGCCCATTGGCGGCCCGGCAACTGGGTGCCGTCGCGCAGCGTGAAAACGCGATCCGGCGGGCGCAGCGCATCGAGATGCGCCGGTTCGCGCAGCGGCACGCAGCCGGCGCACAGAAGTGCCGCCAACACCGCCGCTTTCGCCGCGTGCCGGCGCCAAGCTATCATCGGCCTTCGCATGACAGAGAGCAGAATGGCACCCGCGGACCCAACTCCAAAGCCCGCCTTTGGCCAGGTGGAAACCGTTTACGCGGATAGCCGGGTGGTGGCCTGCGACGGCAGCGAAGGCCCGCTGGGGCATCCGCGCGTATGGCTGCGCATCGAGGGCACGCAGACCTATTGCCCATATTGCTCGCGGCTGTTCGTGCTGCGCGACGGCGCGGGGGACCATCCTGGACATTGAGGCACTGCCGGCTGGGGCGCCCGACCCGCAGCGCCTGCTGCTGGTGGATGGCTCGGGCTACATCTTCCGCGCCTTTCACGCGCTGCCGCCGATGAACCGGCGCGACGGCACGCCGGTGAATGCCGTGTTCGGCTTCACGAACATGCTGGCGAAATTCCTGAAGGATCATACCGGCACGCATCTGGCGGTGGTGTTCGACGCCGGCAAGACCACGTTCCGCAACCGCATCTACGATCGATATAAGGCGCAGCGTCCCGACCCGCCGCCGGAGCTGATTCCGCAATTCGCGCTGGTGCGCGAAGCCACGGCCGCTTTCGGCGTGGCCTGCGTGGAGCTGGAGGATTGGGAAGCCGATGATCTGATCGCCAGCTATGCGCGCGCCGCGAGCGAGGCGGGCATGGCGGTGACGATCGTGAGTTCCGACAAGGATCTGATGCAGCTCGTGCGGCCGGGCGTGACGATGCTCGATCCCATCAAGCAGAAGCCGATCGGGCCGGCGGAGGTGGCCGAGAAATTCGGCGTGCCGCCCGAGAAAGTGGTGGAAGTGCAGGCGCTGATGGGCGACGCCATCGACAACGTGCCGGGCGTGCCGGGGATCGGGCCGAAGAACGCGGCCGAGCTTATTGTTGCGTACGGCGATCTGGAAGCGGTTCTGGCGGCGGCGCCGGAGATGAAACCATCGAAGCGGCGCGACAATCTGCTGGCCCATGCCGGGGCGGCGCGGTTGTCGCGCAAGCTGGTGCTGCTGTGCGACGAGGCGCCGCTGCCGCTGACGCTGGAGGCGCTTACCGCGGCGCCGCTCGATCGTTGCCGGCTGGCCGATTGGCTGCACGGCATGGGGTTTCGCAGCACCGCTTTGCGGCTGGGCTTGGAACCCGGGGAAACGCCGGCGCCGCCGCAAGCGCAGGATATGCCAGCGGCGCCATTCGGTCCGTATCGGCATATTGCGGACGAGGCGGAACTGCGTGCGATGGTGGCGGAGGCCGTGCGCGCGCGCCGTGTGGCCCTGCATGTGCAAACCGACGGCAATCCGCGCCCGCTGCAAGCGGCAATGCTGGGTTTCGCGCTGGCGGTGGAGCCCGGGCGTGCGGCCTACATCCCGTTCGCGGGCGACGAACTCACTGAGCCGCGATTGCCCGCGCAAACGGCGCTTTCGGCGTTGGCGCCGCTGCTGGCCGATGCCTCGGTGCTGAAAATCATTCCGAACGCTAAATATGCGCTTCTCGCGCTGCAGCACGCGGGTGCGCCGCCTCCCCAGCCTTGCGACGACCCGCTGCTGATTTCGTTCGCGCTGGATGCTGGCGCGCACGACCATACGGCCGACGATCTGGCGCCGCGTCATCTCGGCCACACGCCGGTTTCGCTGGATGCGGCCACTGGCACCGGTCGCAACCGGCTGACTTTCGCACAGGTTCCGGTGGCACGTGCCGCGGAATATGCAGCGGGGCTGGCCGACGTGGCGCTGCGGCTTTGGCAGGCGCTGAAACCTCGGCTGCGCGAGGCGAAGGTGCTGACGCTGTATCAGACTCTGGAGCAGCCGCTAATTGCGGTGCTCGGTGCCATGGAGCGCGAAGGCGTGCGCATCGACGCGACCGAGCTGCGCCGCATGTCGGTGGATTTCGGTGCGCGCATGGCGGTGATGGAGCAGGAAGCGCACCAACTCGCCGGGCGGCCTTTCGCGATCGGCAGCCCGAAGCAGCTTGGCGAAATTCTGTTCGACGAACTGAAAATCCCCGGCGGCAAGCGCACGCCTTCCGGCGCCTGGGGCACGGATGCGAATGCGTTGCAGGCGCTCGCCGAACAGGGCCACACGCTGCCCGAACGCGTGCTGGAATGGCGCCAGCTTGCGAAACTTAAAACCACCTATGCGGATGCGCTGGTGGAGGAAGTGAACCCGCAAACCGGCCGCGTGCACACCAGCTACGCCATGGCCGCTGCCACGACGGGCCGGCTATCCTCGAACGATCCCAATTTGCAGAACATTCCGATCCGCACGGAAGAAGGCGCCCGCATCCGCCGCGCCTTCGTCGCGGAGTCCGGGCATCTGCTGCTCAGCGCCGACTATTCGCAGATCGAGCTGCGGCTGCTGGCGCATGTGGCGGATATTCCGGCGCTGCGCGATGCGTTCCGCGAAGGCCAGGACATCCATGCGCGCACCGCGAGCGAGGTGTTCGGCGTGCCGCTCGCGCAGATGGACGGCGCCACCCGCCGCCGCGCGAAAGCGATCAATTTCGGCATCATCTACGGCATTTCCGCCTTCGGCTTGGCGCGCCAACTCGGCATTGAGGCTGGAGAAGCCAAAGCCTATATCGATCTTTATTTCGCGCGTTATCCCGGCATCCGCGACTACATGGAACGCACGAAGGAGGAGGCGCGCATAGCGGGCTTCGTGCGCACGCCGTTCGGCCGTCGCATCTGGATTGCCGGGATCGCCGACAGGAACATGGCCCGCCGCGCGGGTGCCGAACGGCAGGCGATCAACGCGCCGTTGCAGGGCGGGGCGGCCGACATTATTAAGCGCGCGATGGTGCGGCTGCCGCGCGCGCTGGCGGAAGCCGGCCTGCGGGCGCGGCTTTTGTTGCAGGTTCACGACGAGCTGCTGTTCGAGGTACCCGAAGCCGAAGCAAGCCGGCTGGCAGAACTGGCGCGGACCACGATGCAGGGCGCGGCGACGCTCGCGGTGCCACTGGTGGTGGAGACAGGCGTGGGCCGATCCTGGGGCGAGGCGCACTGATCAGGCGCGGTTCCCTGAATACTGCGGCCTGCCTTCGAGCGCTTGCAACCAATGTTCCCGCCGGCCAACGAACAACTCGTATCCCGGGGGCAAATCCGCCGGTGCTTCATCCAGCGCGCCGAGGCGGACTTCGATTTCCGTGTCGCTGTCGTGCGTCGCGAACAGCGCGGTGCCGCACGCGGAGCAGAAATGCCGGTGGTCGGTGGTCGCGATCCAGCTTTTCGTGGGCCCGGTCACCGTCACCTGCGCACGATGCCACACACCGAACCACATGAATGGCGATCCGGTCTCGCGCCGGCAGGTAAGGCAGTGGCAGATACCCGTGCGGTTTGGCGCGCCATGGATTTCCAGACGTACCGCGCCGCAATTGCAGCCGCCGCGACGGATTTCCATGGCAGACAGCCTATTCCCCGATGATCTTCACCAGCACCCGCTTTGGCCGCCTGCCATCGAATTCGCCGTAGAACACCTGTTCCCACGGGCCGAAATCCAGCTTTCCGGCGGTGATCGCCACCACCACCTCGCGCCCCATGATCTGCCGCTTCATGTGCGCGTCGGCATTGTCTTCACCCGTGCGGTTGTGCCGGTACGTCTGCGGCGAGGCATCGAACGGCGCGAGTTTTTCGAGCCATTTCAAATAATCTTCGTGCAGGCCGGATTCGTCGTCGTTGATGAAAACCGAAGCCGTGATGTGCATGGCGTTGGCCAGCAGCAGGCCTTCGCGCACGCCGCTTTTCGCCACGAACTCCACAAGCTTCGGCGTGATGTTCACGAAGCCGGTGCGTCCCGGCACGGTGAACGTGAGGTATTCGGTGAGCGACTTCATTTCAGCGCCTCCAGCGCGGCCTTGGCGTCACGGGTGCGCGTGTGATCGGAACCGAGAGCCGCGGTGAAGCGCTGCACGCTGTCGGTGAGCAGCGCGCGCGCCGCGTCCTTGTTGCCCTGCTCCGCCTGCACGCGCGCGGCGTTCGCCTCGAATGCCGCCAGATCCCATTCGCCATGCGTGAACGCGCCGCGCGCGCGCCACAGCAGATCGTCGTAAGTGGTCATCGCCGCCGCGCGATCGCCGGTCTTGTCCTGAATTTTCGCGAGCGCGTTCTCGCACCACAAGGTCTGCGGATTGTCCGCACCGCCCACGCGCCGCTCCACGGCCAGCACATTCGTCTGGATCGGCAGCGCTTCGTTTGCCCGGCCAAGCTGCAGCAACACATTCGCGATGTTGTTCCAAGCGCTTCGGGTTCCCACGGCATTCTCGCCGCCGGTGCGCTGCGAATACTCGGCCACGCTGCGGAACAGCGGCAGGGCTTCACCGAAACGTCCCGCCGCGTAATAGGCCCGGCCGAGCTGGTTGGCCGCGCGCATCGTCGCCGCATCCTCGTGGCCGGCCGCTTCCAGCAGCGTCGCGCGAATGCTGGTGAACAACGCGATCGCCTGCGCCGTGTCGCCCGATTCCACCAGCACCTGCGCCAGCGCGTAACGGGCATCCTGCACATAGAGCGTGCCGCGGCCGAAACTGGCCTCGCTGCGCGCCAGCGCGTCATGTGCCAGCGCCAGCGCCTCGGGGAAATGCTGCGCCTGTGCCAGGTTGAAGGCGAGATTGCTTTCCAACGTCATGGTCACGTCGTGCGCCGTGCCGAGCCGCGACCGCGCTTCGGCCAGCAAGCTTCGGATGGGCGCGATGCAGGCCTGCTCGGCGGGATCGAGGTTGCAGCGGTTCGTGGCGATATAAGCACGCGCGCGCAGCTCGTCCGCGGCCGAAATCGCGCCTGCGCCCACATCCAGCACGCGCTGCGCCGCCGCGATTGCGCGTTCGCTCTCTTCCCGCCGATCGTAATAATCCGCGATATCCAGCCGGATGCGTTGCGTGGGTGCGGCGGCGGCGCCATCCACCTGCCGGCTCGTCTCGAGCGCCGCCTGCAGCAACGGCAGCGCCTTGGGATCGGAGAAGCCGGCATAGGCCCGACCGATGGCTTCCTCGATGACGGCGCGATCGGCAGTGACGCCTGGAAAGCGCCGGTCGAAGGAGAGGGCGGCGGCGGTCAGCACCTCCTTCACGGTCACGTTGGGGTTGGAGGCCAGAAAGGGATTGGCCGCCGAAAGCAGGTCGCGCGTGAGAAAACCCGTCACCGCCTCGGCTCGCGCGGCTTCGGCCCGCGCGGCGTGGCGTGCGCGATCGGCGCGCCAGGAAAAACCCAGGCTCGCGATCAGCCCCAGCACCAGGCTGGCCACCAGCGCCAGCAACGGCCCGCGCCGCGCCGCTGCGCGGG
>CAXUEX010000174.1:0-5551 GCA_964250215.1 uncultured Acetobacteraceae bacterium
GATCATTTCCTGGCTAAACCGGCGCGGCAATGGCGGCGACAAAGGGGCCGGCTGGCCGGCGCGGCGGCCGAGCGCCAGGACGGGTGCGGCGAGCCATTCGGCGCACAGCCGGGCGCGGCCGATGCGCGGCAATGGCCCGGCACCGATGGCGCGAGCGAAAAGCGCGAAGAATTCGTTCCAGCGCGGCGGTTCCGGCGTGCCCAGGTTGCAAGCATCGCCACGGATAATATTCTGTTGCAGGGCCGTTACTACAGCGGCGGCCACATCGCGGGCGAGCACCAGATTGCAACGCCCGTCCCCGGCCGGGCCGAGATCGCCGAGCCTTCCGGCGCGCAACAAGCAGCCGATCCGCAGCACCCAGGCCGTGCTGCCCGGGCCATACACGATGCCGGGCCGCAGGATGCAGCTGGCGACGCGACTGGCGCGCACCAGCGCCTCGCAATCGCGTTTCGCGGCCGCATAACCCACGCCGCGCGGCAGCGGGGCCGTTTCGGTGACGCGACCGGCAGCGTCACCATACACCGCGGCCGAGCTGATATGCACCAGCGGAACCTGCCGCCGCACCGCGACCGCCGCCAGGTTTTCCGTCGCCTTGCGCATCGTGCCGCCATCCGCCAGCACGGCATTCACCACGGCATCCACGCCCTGCATCGCCGACGCAAGCTGCGCTGGATCGGCGGCGTCGCAACGCAGAACGCCCGGCGCCGCGTGGCGCGACACGGCTATCGTTTCGATATCGGCGGCTTGCAGCGCGCGCACGATCGCGCCGCCGAGAAAACCGCCGCCGCCGGCCACCAGCACGCGCATCAGGTTTTCGCCGCCAGCAGCGCCGGTTCCGCGCGGACGCCGGCCTGGTGCACGTCGCGATAGAGTTGCGCCAAACGGGTCGCCACCGCATCCAAGGTGAGCAGCTCGCCGAACGCGCGATGGCCGGCGGCGGCGAGGCGGGCCCGCGCTGGCGCATCTTGCAGCAGGCCGGCAATGGCGGCGGCCAGCGCAGCCACGTCACCGGGCGGCACGAACCGCACGCTTTCGCCATCGCGCAGATATTCCGGGATCGCACCTACCGGCGTGGTGATCACGGCCACGCCGGCCGCCAGCGCTTCCAGCACCGCCATCGGCATGGCTTCGTGATGCGAGGGCAGCAGCACCAGATCGGCGCGCAGCAGCAATTCGTCGGCGGCCTGGCGCGGCAGCCAGCCGACGAACGCCACGCGGTGCGACAGATCGAGTTGCATTGCGCGCGCGTGATACAGGGCGGCATCGCCATCGCCGGCCAGCGTGAGATGCCAGTGCAACGCGCGCAGTTCCGGCCGGGCCAGCGCTTCGATCAGTTCGGGCACGCCCTTGCGCGGTCCGATGCGGCCCAGGAACAACAGCCGCGGCACCGGGTTCGGCGCGCGCGGGGCCATGGCGGCGCGGCGCGGCACGGCGTTCGGCACGATATGGATGCGGCGCGCATCGATACCCGCCTCGCGCACCAGGAAATCGCGCCAGTCACGACCCAGCACGATCACCGCATCGGCGCGGCCCAGCGCAGCGCGCGCCAAATGGCGCAGCGGTTTCGGCAGCGAGCGGTAAAATTCCGGGAAATCCGCGCCGTGCATATGCAGCAGCACGGGAATGCCGAAGCTGCCGGCCAGCGCGCACAGCACGGCTTTGCGCAACACGCTGCCGCGCGTGGTCATGTGCGCGTGCACCAGATCGACGCGGCCACGCAGCGCTTGCGCGATCAGCACACGGCAGGCGCGCAGAAAATATAGCGCGCCGCCGAGCCTTCCGCCCTGGCCGCGACTGTCCACCGCGCGGATTTCCGGTGCGCCGGGAAGCTGCTTCCAGGCCTCTTGCAAATAGGCCATCAACGTGCCGACGCCACCGGAAACGTGCTGCATCCCGCCGCCGGCGAACACCAGCACGCGCAATCTCACAGCACCGCCCCGCGCAGCCGGTTGCGCCGGTTTCGCATCGGCACCTCCACGGCCAAATGGAGCGCCCAGGCCAGCGCCAGCGACAACGCCAGACCGGCCGCGTATAGCGCCGGGCCTTTCGGCAACGCGGCATCGGCAAGGGCGATCAGCACCGCGCCGTGGCCGACATAGAGCGGATAGGAGAGGTCGCCGGCCCGCCGGTCCCATCGCCGATACGCGGCGCTGGTGCCGGGCTGCGCGATGAGGCAGAGAAACATGGCGAGCAGCGCCCCAAGGAGAGCCAGTTGCCGCGCGAGCACCGGATGGCCACGCTGAATCCAGAGCGGAAACGCGATGGCCAGGCACAACAGAGCGCAACAAGCCAGCGCGCCCGCCGCGCCGCCGCCGCGCCGGCGCCACGCGAAGATTGCCGTGCCGGCCAAGAAGAAGGGAATGAACAGAAGCAACTGCGGCCCGTGCCCGCGCAGCAGGAACAGCGCGAAGCCGGCGTAACCCATCGTGATCGCAACCGCAATGGCGGCACGCCATCTCGCCGCGGCCAGCACGGCCAGAAACGCCGCGAGATAAAACGCGCTTTCCACGCGCAGCGTCCATGCGAACGGCACGAGGGAGAAATCGTAGCCGATCATGTAGCGCGGTTGCAGGCCGGGGAGAATCTCCAGCACGCCCGAGGCCAGCACCGCCGGATGCAGCGGTGGCAACAGCAGCGAACCGTTGAGCGGCACGAGCCGGCCGGCGCGATACAGCGCGGCCTGCACGATCGCGGCGAGGGCCAGCGACGCCAGGTAGCACGGCAGCAGCCGCAGCGCGCGGTTGCCGAGAAAAGCCCAGGGCCGGCCGGCATAGAAGGTGGTTAGCGCCTCCGCCACGATGAAGCCGGAGATCACGAAGAACACCGCCACGGCGACGACGCCCATTTCGGTATCGTAAAACAAACCGCGCCAGGAAGGCGGCAGCAGATGCAACTGGTGCTGGCACACCACCAGCAGCGCCAGTCCCAGCCGCAGCGCGCCGAGCGGCCGATAGTGCACGGCGCTCGCCGGCGCTGCCACGCGGGTTGCGGAAGCTGCAAGCGCGGCGAGGCTGACGCTCATTCCGGATCGGCCACAAGCTGCCGCATCAGTGCCAGATACGCGGCGGCGGACGCGGCGGCCGAATAGGTGGCGGCGCGGGCGCGCAGCCTGGATTCGGGAAACGCTTCGCGCAATGGAAGCGCCATCGCCGCCGCCAGCGCCGCCGGATCGCCGGGTGGAACCAGAATGCCGAACCGGCCGCTATCGAGAATTTCCGCCGGCCCGTGCGGACAATCGGTGGCGATCACCGGCAGGCCGCAGCCCATCGCTTCCACCAGAACGTTGCCGAAACCTTCGTATTGCGAACTGAGCACGAAGGCAGCGGCGTGCCGGAACCATGGCAGCGGGTTTTCGACGTAGCCGGGAAACGCCAAATCCGCCGCAATGCCGAGCGACGCCGCCTGCTGACGCAATTCCGGTTCCAGCGGGCCGTTGCCGAGCACGATCAGCCGTGCCGGCCCGATTTCGCGGCGGCGCGCGAAGGCGGCGAGCAGCGTCGCGTGGTCCTTCTGCCGCACCATCCGGCCGGCGGTGACGAACACCGGCGTTTCGTCGAGAAACCAGGGGTGCGGCAGCTTCTGCGCGGCGCGGGCGGCGAAACCGGCATCGATCACCGGATTGCCGATCACCTCGATGCGGCGGCGCGCGATGCCGGTGGTGCGCGAGAGATCGTCGGCGACGCCCTGCGATACCGCGACGAAGCGTGCGGCCAGCGGCGCTGCGACTCGATAGGCGGCCGGCAATGCGCGGTATTTCCAGCCCTGGCCCAGTTCCGCCGAAAGCGCGTTGTGCTGCGTCAGGATGGCGCGCGTGCCGGTGCGGGCCAGCGCCGCCGCCAGCGCTGCGACGATATTGTTGTGGCCGAGGCTGGAGAGCAGCACATTCGGACGGTGGCGCCGCAATTGCCGCACCAGTGCCGGCAGATCGGCCGCCGTCCGGCGTGTTCCCAATACCGTCACCGGCACGTCCGGCGGCAGCGCGGCCAGGTTCTCGCCCCTTGCCGCGTGGAGGAACAAATGCGGTGCCGTGCCGGCCATAGCGAACTCGCGGACCAGGTTCAGCCGCATGCGCTCCACGCCGCCGCCGGCCAGATCGTGCAAATAGATGCCGATACGCAAAGGCCGCGCGGCGCCGGGCAGCGTTCCGCCCGGTGCCGCGCCTGCGCCCTGATCCATGCCACCCCCGGCAGGGGCGGAACCGCCCTCAACCTGTGCGATGGTGAGGTTACGCGATAGAAACGCCCGGTTGCAAGGGGTGGTTCAGGCGAGCCCGAGTTTTCTCCGCCCGGCCGCCGGCAGCCGGCCGCGCCGGGTGAGCAGATCCTCGAAATACGCCACGGTCTGCGTCAGCCCCTCATGCAGGGCCACACCCGGTTCCCAGCCCAGCGCGGCGCGGGCGCGCGCGATATCGGGGCAGCGCTGCCGCGGATCGTCCTGCGGCAATTCGCGGAACACCAGACGGGAGCGTGATCCGGTGATGGCCAGCACGCGCTCGGCCAGTTCGCGGACCGTGATTTCATGCGGATTGCCGAGGTTGACCGGGCCGGTGAGCGCTTCCTCGCTCGCCATCATGCGCATGAGCCCGTCGATCAGATCGCTGACGTAGCAGAATGCCCGTGTCTGGCTGCCTTCGCCGTAGATGGTGATGTCTTCGCCGAGCAACGCCTGCAGCACGAAATTGCTCACCACGCGGCCATCGTTGGGGTGCATGCGCGGGCCGTAGGTGTTGAAGATGCGCACCACTTTCACGCGGGTTTTGTGCTGGCGGTGATAGTCGAAGAACAGCGTCTCGGCGCAGCGCTTGCCCTCGTCGTAGCAGGCGCGCGGGCCGAGCGGGTTGACGTTGCCGCGGTAATCCTCCGGCTGCGGGCAGATCGTGGGATCGCCGTATACCTCGCTGGTGGAGGCCTGCAGGATGCGGGCGCGCGTGCGTTTGGCCAGGCCCAGCATGTTGATGGCGCCCACCACGCTGGTTTTCGTGGTCTGCACCGGATCGAACTGATAATGGATGGGGCTGGCGGGGCAGGCCAGGTTGTAGATCTGGTCCACCTCCACATAGAGCGGAAAGGTGATGTCGTGCCGCATCGCTTCGAAGCGCGGATGCGCCAGCAGGCCGGCGAGGTTTTCCTTGCTGCCGGTGAAATAATTGTCGATGCACAGCACGTCGTGGCCGGCTTCGATCAGCTTCTCGCACAAATGCGAACCGAGAAAGCCGGCCCCGCCGGTTACGGCGACGCGTTTCGGCGTGATATCCACGATCCGCTCCCTGCTTTCGGCGACTCTATGGCTTGTAAAACGCCACCCGCGCGGGATTGTTGCTGCACGCTTGCCGCCGCGCAACTACCAGCGGGAGCCGCGGCGCAGATGCGTGGCGGCGCGGCGGGGCGTGCCCAGAGTGGGTTCCAGGCTGGGTTCCGGGCCACGCGCGGCGGTGCCAAACCCGTCGGGGCCAAACCCGTCAGTGCCGGCTGGATCGGTGCCCTGGCCGGCGCCTTCCGGCTGACCCGGATCGGCGGCGTCGGCGGCTTTCGGGTCGGGCACGGCGTTGTTG
>CAXUEX010000175.1:0-5495 GCA_964250215.1 uncultured Acetobacteraceae bacterium
CCGCCAAACGCTCTCTCCGGCAACTGACAACTGGAAACTGAAAACTGACCCGCGCCGACATAATCTGGCTCGGCATCAGCGCTTCCGTCACCGGCAGCCTGGTCAGCGGCCTCATGCTCGGCATTGGCCTGGGACTGGCCACGCGCGGCGTCTATGCCGGGTTTCTGCTGGTGATCCCCGCCGCCCCGGTGGCCGGCGGCATCGGCTGGCTGCTCGCCCGTCGCCTGGCCCGGCAACTACGCTGAACGTCTGCTTTCTCGCCGCCCGGCCGTTCCTGCCGGAAAGTCCGGAAAGCGCCGCACTCGGGGGGACCGAGCAGGCGGTGATGCACCTGGCGCAGGCGCTCGCCGCCCACGGCGCGAGCGTGACGGTGGCCGGCGGCTCCCGGTCTCGCCGCCAGCTCGGGTCGGTGCGGTTCCAGCCGGCGCTCGATGGCTCTGCAGAAATCGCGGTCGCGATCAACGATGCCAGGCTGCTGCCGGCGCGGGCCAAAAAACAAATCGTCTGGTTCCACAACGAGGGGGCGGTGCTGCGCTAAGCAAGACGGGCCCGCCGGCCCGCGGTGCGGCGCCAACGTCCGGATGCCGTGTTCCTGGGCACCAGCCAGGCGCGGGCCGGCCGGTTCCTGCCCTGCCCCGCCCGGCACATCATCCCGCACGCGCTCGCCCCCGCCGTCCTGACAGCAGCGCCCGCCAGCGAGCCGCCGGCACCGCTCGCCCTGTTCACGAGCCAAGCCTATCGCGGCCTCGCCGAACTGCTCGCGCTCTGGCAACGCGACATCGCACCCGCCCTGCCGCACGCCCGCTTCGCCGCCAGGATCGCGACGTCCGACATCCCCGACTTCCAGGCGCAAGCCGCCGCCGGCTGCGCCATCCAGCCACGCCTACCCAACGCCGCCATGCCCGGGCTGCTCCGCACCGCCCGGGTGCTGCTGGTGCCGGGCCACGTCTCAGAAACGTTCTGCCTGGCCGCCGCCGAAGCCGTGGCGCTCGGCGTGCCCGTGATCACCCGCGGCTGGGGCGCGCTGGCCGAGCGCGTGCGGCATGGCGAAACCGGGTTCGTCTGCCGCTCCTGGCCCGAATTCGCCGCCCGCACCCGCGATGTCCTGACCGACGACGCGCTCTGGCGCCGCCTGCACGCGGCCTGCCTGGTGCAGCCCCGCCTGGCTTGGCCGGACGTAGCCGAAAAATGGCTCGCCGCCTTCTGCCCGCCATAAGTGGCCAGCCCCAGGTTGGGCTGCTATACCCCCGCCGATTCCGCCGGCCGCGTGCCGCGCGTCCCCCTGCCCCCGAAGGAGGCACACCCGACCCATGGCCCGCCGCCGCCAACTCTACGAGGGCAAAGCCAAAATCCTGTTCGAGGGCCCCGAGCCCGGCACGCTCGTGCAGTATTTCAAGGACGACGCCACCGCGAGCAACGGCACCAAGAAGGGCATCATCACCGGCAAAGGGGTGCTGAACAACCGCATCAGCGAATACCTCATGATGCGCTTGACCGAAATCGGCATCCCGAACCACTTCGTCCGCCGCCTCAACATGCGCGAGCAGTTGATCCGCGAAGTGGAAATCATCCCGATCGAAATCGTGGTGCGCAACGTCGCCGCCGGCTCGCTCTGCACCCGGCTCGGCATCCAGGAAGGCACCCGCCTGCCGCGCTCCATCATCGAATTCTATTACAAAAACGACCAGCTCGGCGATCCCATGGTGGCCGAGGAGCACATCACCGCCTTCGGCTGGGCCAGCACGATGGACATGGACGACATCGTGGCGCTCACGCTGCGCATCAACGATTTCCTCACCGGCCTGTTTCTCGGCGTCGGCATCACGCTGATCGATTTCAAGCTGGAATTCGGTCGCCTGTGGGAAAACGAAGACATGCGCATCGTGCTCGCCGATGAGATCAGCCCCGACAATTGCCGCCTGTGGGACGTGCGCACGAACGAAAAAATGGACAAGGACCGCTTCCGCCGCGATCTCGGCCGCGTCGAGGAAGCCTACCAGGAAGTCGCCAAACGCCTCGGCATCCTGCCCGAAGCCGGCATGCGCGACATGAAGGGCCCGGAGCTGATGCAATGACGCGCGCAGCATGAGAGCCGCCGTCACCGTCATGCTGAAGGATGGCGTGCTGGATCCGCAGGGCCGCGCCATCGAACATGCATTGCATACGCTGGGCTTTTCCGAAGTATCCGGCGTGCGTGCCGGCAAGGTGATCCTGCTCGCTTTGCCCGGCGACGACGCCGAACAGGCGCGGGCCCAGGCCGATGCCATGGCGCGGCGGCTGCTGGCCAACCCGGTGATCGAACGTTACGAAGTGGAGATCCTGCCATGAAGTCCTTCGCGATCCTGGCCATGCTGCTGACGGCATCCGTCGCGCAGGCGCAGCGCGTATCGAAAGTGGATGGCAACCGGCTGCTCACCCTGTGCAATGCCCGCACCGCCGCCCCGCTGCGCCCGGGCCTGGCCGCTGCACCCTCCACCAGGATGCAATGCGAGGCCTATGTCTCCGGCGTCGCCGATGCGATCGCGCAACAGCAGCCGATGGCGGCCTGCATTCCCAAGAACGTCACCACAGCGCAGCTCGTGGAGGTGACGCTGAAGGATCTCCGCACCCACCCCGAAAACACCCAGTTGCCCGCCGGCCGCCTGGTGCTGCGCGCGCTGGCCACCGCCTTCCCGTGCCATCCCTGAACCGACCCACTTTATTCCCCCTCATTGCGAGCGCAGGCGAAGCAATCCATCGTGCCGCCCCGCGAACGTTTCCCACCTGGCGATCACGTCGCCGTCCCGCAATGACCGGCGCCAAAGCGACCCCCGCCGTGCGCATCACCTCCCACTCCCAGTTCGAACGCGACATCGGCTACGCCCGCGCCGTCGTCGCCGGCGGCTGGATCTTCATCAGCGGCACCACCGGCTTCGACTATGCAACCATGACCATCGCCGACGATGTCATTTCTCAAGCAAAACAGGCACTGCGCAACATCGAAGCCGCCCTCGCGCAAGCCCACGCCACCTTCGCCCACGTTGTCCGCGTGCGCTACATCCTGCCGGACCCGTCCGATTTCCCACCCTGCTGGCCCATCCTGCGCGAAACCTTCGGCGCCGCCCCGCCCGCCGCCACCATGTTCGCGGCCCGCCTCGCCGATCCGCGCATGAAAATCGAAATCGAGGCCACCGCGTTCCTGCCCTCGCCCGCATGACCGAACCCGATCCGGATGCCGCCGCCCGGCGCGCGCTGCGCCGGCACCGCGCCATCGCCACCCTGCTGCTGCTGCTGATGGCGGCCCTCACGCTGGGCACCTACGCCCTGCCCCGCACCTACTGGACGGAGCTGCTGCAAGCCGCCGCCAAGGCCGGCTTCGTCGGTGGCATCGCCGATTGGTTCGCCGTCACGGCATTGTTCCGCCACCCGCTCGGCCTGCCCATCCCGCACACCGCCATCATCCCGCGCGAAAAAGCCCGGCTCGGCGCCGCGCTCGGCCGCTTCGTCTCGCGCCACGTGCTGGCGCCGCAGGAAGTCGGCCGCTTCCTCACCCGCTTCGACGTCGGCGATCTGCTGCGCGTGCTGCTCGCCGACGATATGGTGGTGAAACCGCTCGCGCTGACGCTCGCCGGCTATCTGCCGCGCGTGCTCGCCAGCGTGGAAGACGGGCGCGCGCGACGGTTGATGACGCGCCTGATGCCGCGGCTGATCGGCGGCCCCGGCGCCGGCCGCGTGGTGGCGCGCGCGCTGCGCACGTTGGTGGAAGGCGGCCGCCACCAGGAAGTGCTGAGCTTCACGTTGGAAAAACTGCGCGAGGCGATGCGCGAGAAGGAAATCGAACTGCGCGCCATGATCGAGGGCCGAGTGCGCGAACAAGGCGGCCGGCTGCTCGGCTGGGCGCTCGGCGCCAGCATCGCCACGCGCATCCTGGGCAGCGTGAATGACGAGCTCGAACGCATGGGCCCGGAAGGCTCGGCACTGCGCGACGCGTTCGACGAATGGGTGCGGCGCGAAATCGACCGGATGGAGCACGACCCCGAACGCGCCGCCGAAATCGGCCGCGCGCTGCGCCGCCTGCTGAGCCATGAAAGCGTGCAGGCCTGGGGCTGGGACGTATACGGCCGGCTGCGCCAGGCGCTGGAAGCCGATGCGCAACGCCCGGAAGGCCGCGTGGTGACGGTGCTGGAATCCACGCTGCGCAACCTCGGTGCGCTGATCGCGAGCGACGAATCGGCGCGGCTGCGCGTGCAACGCAGCGTGGAACAATTGCTGCGCGGATTGTTGCCCGCGGCACAACCGCAAATTGCCGGCTTCATCGCCGACGTCATCGAATCCTGGGACACCGACACCATCACCGATCGCCTGGAACTGCGCGTCGGCAAAGACCTGCAATATGTGCGCATGAACGGCACCATCGTGGGCTTTCTGGTGGGCGGAATCGCCTACGCGGCGCTGCTGGCGGTCTTCGGCCGGGTAGCATTCTGAACAAGGTTTACTGCAACCGAGACAATAACCAGGCTAACAATGCTGCGGCGCAGCATAACACTGGACAAGAAAAATCGTGTCAAACGCTGTAAAGCGCATGAATAGTTGATGACAGGCTTTCCATGCGCTGTTAACAAGATGGCCCTGCGCACCGGCGGCACGCAGGGCCGAGTTTAGGGAGGAAACGCCAGTCACACGGCAGGATGGGCCAAACGCCCGTCCTGCCAGTGATGATTCAGCGGAACGCATCGCGGCGTCCAGCAAAATACGCGCGAGTTTTCCGGGTTTTTGGCGCTTCGATGCAGCCTCTGCGCAAACGCTGAGCGATCTGCCCGCAAAATCGCCTATTCGTCGGGCAAAGCCTGCGCCGCCCGGCGAAAACTGATCCACCCACTCTCGATCACCGCCACGCACCCGCCCCAGATCAGCAGCGCGACAAACGTGGTGAGCAGCAACTTCCGCCCCAACAACGGCCGCTCCGGCGCCCCACGCCAACCCGTGGCCTTATCCGGCCGCTGCTCCGGCCGCGTCCAAAGCGGCAGCACCGCAAACAGCGCCACCCACCAAATGAGAATGTAGAGAACCGTCGCCGTGAACCAGCCCATGGCGCGCGAGTCTGCCCCACCCTGCCTCCGGCGGCCAGGGCTCCGCCCCTGGACCCCGCCAAGGGCAAGCCCTTGTAACCCGTTACTTACGACATTGCAACACCCAGCGCAGCATGCCGTAGCGCACCCGCAACACTCGTAGGGCGGATAAGCGCAGCGCCATCCGCCTCCTTAGGGACCAGCCGTATGATGCGCTCCGCGCATCATCGCAATAACACGGCCAAGACCTCATTACTCTAGCTAGCCCCCGGAATCGGTGGGCAGCGGAACATTTCCTCGGCCGTCGTTATCGCGAGCCGCCGCTTGGCGGCGTGGCGATCCAGGGGGGCCGCACCGAACCGTATCGCAACAATCGTAGCCTGGGTGAAACCCGGGGTCGCCCCCCCCAACCCTCCCCGGTCACGGCCTGACCCGAAACACCGTCCC
>CAXUEX010000176.1:0-5451 GCA_964250215.1 uncultured Acetobacteraceae bacterium
CAGATGATTTGTATCCCGGAACGGAGCCGTCGGCTACGCCGTCAAATGGCGCACCGTCTCCGCCGCCCCGGCCCACGCCGCCGGCCCTTCCAGCCGTCCCCGCAGCCGCGCCTGCGCATCCAAAATCAGCGTCGTCGGAAATCCGAGCAGCCCCAGAAGGTGCACCGCCTCGCTCTCCGGATCCAGCAGCACCGTCAGATGCGGCAACTTGTGCGCCGCCAGGAACGGCCGCACCGCGTCCGCCCCACCATGGTCGGCCGAAACCGCCAGCACGGTGATCCCGCCCACCACGGCCAGCCGGTCCAGCTCCGGCAGTTCCTTCACGCACGGCGCGCACCATGTCGCCCAGAAATTCAGCACCACCGGCTGACCGCGGAACGCCGCCAGCCTCCGCCGCTTCCCATCCAGCCCCGCAAATTCAAGCTCCGGCAGCGCCTGCGGCGGCGAAACCTGCTGGATGGCCGAAAGCGGTCGGAACGCCCCCGGTTCGTCGTCAGCCAGGGCCGGTTTGCGCACCAGCCCCGCCATCATTACCGTGCCGCCCAGCACCGCTCGCCGCGTCAGAAGCATATGTCCTCCGATCTCCCCTGGGGCGGCCGCTTCGCCGCGCGCCCCGCCGATATCCTCGCCCGCATCAACGCCTCGATCGATACCGACCGCGCGCTCTGGCGACAGGATATCGCCGGCTCCCGCGCCCACGCCGCCATGCTCGCGCATGTAGGCCTGATCCCGGCCGCCGACGAGGCCGCCATCGCCGCCGGCCTCGATGCGATCGAAGCCGAAATCGAATCTGGCACCTTCCCGTTCAGCGCCGCGCTCGAAGACATCCACATGAACGTCGAAGCCCGGCTCACCGAGCGCATCGGCGAACCCGGCCGCCGCCTGCACACCGCGCGCAGCCGCAACGATCAGGTCGCCACCGATTTCCGCCTCTGGATCCGCGACGCCACCCAAGGCATCGACGCGCAACTCGCCTCGCTCATGCGCGCGCTGGCCGAACGCGCCGCCATGCACGCCGCCGATGCCATGCCCGGCTTCACGCATCTGCAATCGGCGCAGCCCATCACCTTCGGCCACCATTTGCTCGCCTATGTCGAAATGCTGTCGCGCGATCGCGGCCGCTTCGCCGATGCGCGCACGCGCCTGAACGAATGCCCGCTCGGCGCCGCCGCCCTCGCCGGCACCGCTTTCCCGATCGATCGTGACATGACCGCCGCTGCGCTAGGTTTCGATCGCCCCTGCGCCAATTCGCTCGATGCGGTTTCCAGCCGCGATTTCGCGCTGGAATTCCTCGCCGCCGCCGCGATCTGCGCCACGCATCTCTCGCGTTTCGCGGAAGAAATCGTGCTCTGGTGCAGCGCCCCGTTCCGCTTCGTGCGGCTCTCCGATGCGTTCACCACCGGCAGCTCCATCATGCCGCAAAAGCGCAATCCCGATGCCGCCGAGCTCGTTCGCGCCAAGCCCGGCCGCATCGTGGGCTCGCTGATCGCGCTGCTCACGGTGATGAAAGGCCTGCCGCTGGCCTATGCCAAAGATATGCAGGAGGACAAGGCGCCCGTTTTCGAAGCCGCCGCGGCACTCGGCTTGTCGCTCGCCGCGATGGACGGCATGGTCCGCGACATGCAGCCCGACCTCGCCCGCATGGCCGATTTCGCCGCCGCCGACCACGCCACCGCCACCGATCTGGCCGATTGGCTGGTGCGCCGTCTGGGCCTGCCGTTCCGCGATGCGCACCGCATCACCGGCCGCATCGTCGCGCGCGCGGAACAGCTCGGCGTGGGCCTGCCCGATCTGCCGCTAGATGAAATGCAGCGCGAGGAACCACGTATCGCGGATGATGTGTTCTCGGTGCTGGGGGTCGAAGCCTCGATAGCCTCACGCAACAGCTTCGGCGGCACCGCGCCGGCCCGCGTCGCCGAGCAGGCCAGACGCTGGCTCGCCGAACTCGCATGAAAACTTCCGCAATCCTGCTGCCCACTCTTGCGCTGATCGCCGCCATGGCGCTGGCGGCCTGCGGCAAGATCGGGCCGCCCACGCCGCCCGGGCCGCCCGAGGACATCACCTACCCGAAAATCTACCCCACCCATTGATGCCGCCGCGTTGGCACGCAACCGATGGGCTGCGGTTCGGCGGCACGCCGCTATTTCCCATAGCCGCTCGCCACGGCACGCCGTGCTGGATCCATTCCGGTGAAATCCTGCGTGCCCGCCTGAATCTTCTGCGCCAAGCCATGCCGGGCGTGGCCATCCATTACGCGATGAAAGCCAACGCCGCCGTGCCGCTTCTGGCCATGCTCGCGCGGCAAGGCATTGGCGCCGATGTCGTCAGCGGCGGCGAATTGCGCTTGGCACTGGCCGCCGGCTTTCCCCCGGAAAAACTCGTCTTCTCCGGCGTCGGCAAAACCGCGACCGAACTCGCGGACGCGCTAGCGGCCAACGTCGGCCAGATCAACGTCGAAAGCTTCGAGGAACTCACGCTGCTCTCCCGTCTCGCGGCCCAAACCGGCCGCACCGCGCGTATCGCCCTCCGCGTGAACCCCGATATCGCGGCCGGCGGCCACGAAAAAATCGCCACCGGCCGCGCGGCGGACAAATTCGGCATCGCCTATGATACGATTACGGAATTGTATGCCCGCGCCGTCACGCTCCCCGGCATCGCACCCATCGGTCTCGCCGTGCATATCGGCAGCCAGATCCTGCACATGGCCCCTTTCCGCGCGGCCTACGAAAAACTCGCCGCGCTCGTCGCCGAACTCCGCGCCCGCAACCTGCCGGTGGAAACGCTCGATTGCGGCGGCGGCCTCGGCATCGCTTACGAATACGAACCCGCGCCGCTGCCCGAAGCCTGGGCCGGCGCCATCCGCAGCACCCTCGGCCACCTGGAACTCAAACTCGCCATCGAACCCGGCAGATGGCTCGCCGGCCCCGCCGGCCTGCTGCTCGCTTCCGTCATCCGCACCCGCCGCGCCGGCATGGCGCGCCCCATGCTGGTGCTCGATGCCGCGATGACGGAACTGATCCGCCCGGCGCTATATGGTGCCAGTCACCGCATCGTGCCGCTCGATCCCATCGCCGCCCGCGCCCCCACCGAGCTCACCGACGTCGTCGGCCCCGTCTGCGAAAGCAGCGACGTATTCGCGCGCGAGATCCAATTGCCGGCGCTGGAAGATGGCGCCGTGGTAGCGATCCTCGATGCCGGCGCTTACGGTGCGGTGATGAGTTCCACCTACAACGCGAGGCCGCCGGCGCCCCAGATCTGGCTGGATCGCGGCGAGGAAATTCCCGCATGAACCGGCTCATCTGGCTGCGCGCCGGCGCACAGCTGATCCTGCTTGCCGAACGCCTTGCCGCCGCGCTCTGGGCGCCGCTCGCGGTGCTGGCCGCCGCCGCGGGGCTCGCGCTCTTGGCACCAGGCGCCCCGCTCCTGTTCCTGCTGCCTTTCGCCACGCTCGCCGCCATTCTGCTGCTGCTTCGTGGGAGATGGCGCGCGTTCCGCATGCCTGACGCGGCTGAAGCCGAGCGCTGGCTGGAACGCCGCAGCCGCTTGCCGCACGAGCCGCTCGCGGTGCTGCGCGACACGCCCGCCGGCGCGTCCGGCCCGCTCTGGAAGCTGCACCAAGCCCGCGCCGCGAGCACGATCGGCGCGCTTCGTCTCGGCAGGCCCCGCGCCGAACAAGCCGCCGCCGAACCCCGCGCCCAGCCTTTCGCGGCCCACCTGCAGCACGCTTCCGGCATCGCGGTGGCCGGACGGGAGGCCCCGGCGCGACTCGCCGCCGCTTTCCTGCCCGGTTTCGGCTTAAGCCTCGGCACCCAGGCACCCACGCTGCAAGCCTGGATCGAGCCACCCGCCTACACCGGCCAGCCGCCGATCTTCCTAGCCCCCGGCGGCGACACGATCACCGTGCCGGCGGGCGCTAAACTCACCGTCAGCCTCGGCGGCGCCGGCCGCCCCACGCTCCGCGCCGGCAGCCATGCCGCACGCTTCCGCCGTGTCGCCGAAGGCACGTGGCAGGCCACCGCCACGCTCACGCGAAGCGGCCGGATCGTCGTCTCCCGCTGGTTCGGCACGCTGGCGGCCTGGGGTCTGCACGTGCTGCCGAACGATCCACCGCGAATCGCCTGGAGCGGCACGCCCGGCCGCGCCGGCAGCACGCTGGAAACCCGCCTGCCCTGGCAAGTGGCCCAGCGCTGGGGCGTCGCCGCGCTCACCGCCGAGCTGGTGCCCGAAGGCCACGCCGATCTGCCGCCGCTCGCCGTGCCCGTGCCGCTTCCCGGCACGCCGAAGGATGCCGGCGGCGCCCCGCACGCCGATCTTGCCGCCAACCCCTATGCCGGCCTGCCGATGCGCGGCGTGTTGCGCGGCCGGGATGTTTCGGGCCAGCAAGGAGCGAGCGGCCCCGTCACGTTCCGCCTGCCCGCCCGCGAATTCCACGATCCGCTCGCCCGCGCCGTGATCGATCTCCGCCGCCGCCTGGCGCTGAATCCGGCCGCGCCGCATGACGCCGCCGACGATCTCGCGGCCCTCGCCGAAGCCCCCGTCACGCGGACGCACCACAGCGGCGCCTTCCTCAACCTCGCCGCCGCCGCCGCCCTGCTGCGCGAACGCGGCGTGGCCGCCGAACCCGAAGCCCAGGCCCGGCTCTACACGCTCGCGCTGGATCTGGATGGCGCGCTGCCCGGCCCCGCCGAACAGAAACTGCAAGCCGCGCGCGACGCGCTCCGCCGCGCGCTGACCGAACGCGCGCAAGGCCGCATCTCGGACGCCGATCTGGCGAAGAAAATGGAACAATTGCGCCAGGCACTGGCCCAGCGTCTCGCCGAAATGGCACGCCGCGCCTTTGAAAAAGGCCAGCTCGGCCAATTCGATCCGCGCGGCAAAAGCTTCAACTCACCCACGCTGGACCACATGATCCAGCACATGCAGCAGCAGGCGCAATCCGGCCACATGCAGGAGGCGCGCCGCGAAATGGCCGAGCTGGAAAACCTGCTCGACCGGCTGAACAATGCCAAAGTTCTCTCTCCGGAACAAGCCGCCCGCGCCGCCGAGGCCAATCGCCAGGCCCGCCAGCTCATGCGCGCCACGCAGGATCTCGCGCGCCGCGAAGCCGGACTCATGGATCGCGGCCAGGCCCGCGCCCCGCGGCCTCCACCAATGCCCACGCGCCCGCAGATCTGGGGCCAGGACATGCCAACGCCACCGCCCGATCCGGAAAAACTCGAAGCCGACGAAGCCGCCCGCGGCACCGATGCCCGCACCGAACGCGCGTTGCAGCGCGCACTGCAAGCCCTGAAACAGGCCGCCGGCCAATTCGGCGCCAAAACGCCGCAAAGCTTCGAGGACGCCGCCAAATCCATGCAGCGCGCCGAACAGGCGCTCACCGAAGGCGATGACAGCGGCGCGCGCCAGCAGGAAGCGCAGGCCGTGCAGGATCTGCAGAAAGGCGGTCAGGAC
>CAXUEX010000177.1:0-5122 GCA_964250215.1 uncultured Acetobacteraceae bacterium
GTGCTGCTGGCGCGGGGGCGGGCGGCGGATCCACATCAGCAGGCAAGGATCGGGCGGGCGCTGATTGCGCAGGAGACCGCTTCGCTCTGGGTGTGGCGCGCGGCGATGGTTGGCGAGGCGGAAAGCGGCGAGGCGGCGGACATTGCGAATTACGTGAATTTGGCGCGCATCGCCGTGGAGACGGCATGCCTGGAAGCCATGCAGATGGTGCAGCGCGGGCTGGGGATGTCGGCGTTCCGTCGCGGCTCGCTGACCGAATTGCTGCTGCGCGATCTGGCGGTGTATTTGCGCCAGCCTGCGCCGGATGCGGCGCTGGGCGAGGCGGCGGCGCATTTTGCCGCGCGCGCGCTGCCGAACTTGCCCGCGGACGGGGCCGATGGGTGAATCGCTGCCGCCGGCGTATTTCGATGCGATCTACGCGGAAAATCCCGATCCCTGGGGGTTCGAGACCAGCGACTACGAGCGCGCGAAATACGCGGCGACGCTGGCCGCGCTGCCGCGGGCGCGGTTTGCGCGCGGGTTCGAGCCGGGCTGCGCGAACGGCGTGCTGACGGCGCAGTTGGCCCCGCGCTGCGACGCATTGCTGGCCGTGGACGTGGCGGAACGCGCGCTGGCGCGGGCGCGGCAGCGCTGCGCGGGCATGAAGGGGGTGACGATTCGGGCCATGCAGGTGCCCCGCGAATGGCCGACGGGCGGTTTCGATCTGATCGTGTTTTCGGAAATGCTGTATTATCTCTCGGCAGCGGAGCTGGCGCTGGCCGCCGCGCGAGCCGCCGGCAGCCTGGAACCGGATGGCGCGGTGCTGCTGGTGCATTACGTGCTGCCGACCGATTACCCGCTGGGCGGGGACACGGCGGCGGAACAATTTATTGCGTGCAGCTTGCTCAGGCCGGTTCGGCAGTTGCGGGAAGCGGCATATCGGCTGGATGTGCTGTTGCGCTGAGTCGCCGCAATATCTGTTCGGCGCGCGCGGTTTCTGCCGGCAGGGCCGAGACCGGCACGCGCAGGCGGCGGCTGAGCCAGGAACTGCGGGATTGCAGCTTCTCCCACGCGGTGCCGAACCAGCGCTCGCCGCGCAGCAGGGACTCATCCGTGGCCGCGACGCCGAGTTGGGCGGCGAGCACCGGCGGAATTACCGATCGGTCCTGCCATGCCAGGCGCGCCCGGCCGCGCAGCCAGGCGCGGCGCGCGGCATCGCGCGCGGGTTCCAGGCGCTCATCGAGAAACTGGTCGGGGCAGACGATCCGACGCCGTATCGTATCCGCCATGCCGCCGGCGGCGCGGCCGGCGAGGCGGGCGGAGACGATGACGCGGCACGCCGGCGCGTGGCGGATGCGGGCATCGACGCGGCGAAGGGCGGCGAAGAATTCGCGGTCTTCGCCGAGCGTTGCCCGCGGCATGCCGCCTGCGCGTGCGTAGGCAGCACAAGTGACGGCGATGCTGGCGCCGCTGTGCTCATCGTGGCGCGGCCAGGGATCGACGGGATCGGCATCGAGACGCGCCGCGAGCGCATCGAGCAGGCGGGCGTAGCGGCATTCGCGCGCGTCTGCTTCGTGCAGATGCGACGGGATGCGCTTGGCGCCGAGCGGCTCGATCACGGCGATGCCGGCCACGGCCTCGGCGCCGGCGGCGACGGCGGCGAGGTTGGCGGCAAGCCAGTTTGGTTCCGGACGCGCATCGGCATCGGTGGTGAGGATTACGCCATGCGGCCCGGCGAGCGCGGCGGCGACATCCATGGCGATGCGGCGCGCGGCGCCGGCGCAGGCGGCGGTGCCGGCGAGCGTGATTTCGATCGGGTGGAGCGCGAAGGGCAGCGACGGGGCGATGGCGCGCGCGCGTGAAGCGGTTTCATCGGTACAGTTGTTCAAGCAGAGGACCAGGGCGTCCGGCGGCTGCAACTGCGCCGCTAGCGCGGCGAGGCAGGCTTGGATCTCTTCGGCTTCGTTGCGGGCGGGGATGGCGATTACGGCGCGCGGGCGGGACATGCGCGGGCGGAACACCGGTTGGCGAGGAAAGTTCCCGGGCGTTCACCGAAGACCAGGGGCTTCGCCCATGGACCCGATCATTGCGACAACATGATCGTGCCGAAGAACGCGCTTGCGGCGGGCTGCCCCATGGTGCCGTAACAGACGACGATGTCCCGCAGGTATTTCGCCTTTATCAGACTGGTTCTGAATGCCACCTGATTGCAGTTTACGGGAATTTCAGAGAATGGCGTTTCGAGGCCGACCAGGCTTGAGAACGGCGCCGCAGGAAGCCCCAGCTTGTAGGTGTTCGGCGCAATCAGGCCTGCGTTCATGCGGGCTCCTGTGGTCGTGTAGTTGATCGACGGAAAGTAATGCGGCTGGGCACTCTCATCGGCTGTTGCATAACCGGCAGCGCCGGTGGCCGGAACACCGCCGGCAGCGGTGGTCGCGTGCGTGAAGCTCAGCATGAACTGGACGTCGGTCGGGGCGCCCGATGCGTCGTAACAGCTCACCCCGGACGCGAAACCGGTGATGCCGCTGCCGTAGAAAGGCAGCGTGCAGCGTACTGCCCGCCTGGCCACTGGGGTGACCTGCCAATCTCCATAGTCGCTGCTGAATTTTGGTGCGGGGACGGTTATTCTCCAGAAGCCGACCCCACCGCGCATAATCCGGTTAGTGCCACCAGCGGAATTGAAACTGTAGGCGGGATTGGGCGCATAGTGCGCCTTTTTCGGTTGATCGTCCCAGAAGAAGCCGATCTGGCCGCCCTTTGGGGCTGTTGTCCTGGACTGATAGAACAGCACGAAATCCGACTTGGCGCGAGCGCCGGCCGGGTTGAAGCAATCCACCTCGGCGGTTACATTTGTTCCGTCCGAGGTCCAGCCGCCGAGCGTGCAGTAATCCGGTTTTGCACCGGCCGCGTTCACCTGCATGTTGCTTCCGGTGGCATTACCGACTCCGCCCAGGGTGACTTGCCATTTGCCGCCGCCGAGATACGTGACCGCATTGATGCCACCGGTGGAATTGAAGGTTCGGTCGGCAACAGGCGTTCCATCGAGGGTGCGGACCCAGGCGGCGGTTTGCGCGCTAGAGGTGCCAGAAAATGCCGCGCCGCCGGCCATGCACGCGGCGGCGAAAGATACCAGATGTCTCATACTGGGCGCGTTCCCGGTTGGTGCTTTGATTTCGCTGGAATTACATGGTTGGCACGCGGGCTGGCGATGACGTTTCCGTGAACATCACCGGCCACGCCTCAATGAAGCCCTTGGCATCGGAAACACGCCTATTGCAGGTATTTCCCGAACCATGCCACGGCGCGATCCTCAAAATCCTGCACGTGTTTCGGATCGTGCATCCAGTGGCCTTCGCCGGGATAGATCACGGCCTGCGTCGGCACGCCGAGATCGTGCAGCGCGTGCCAGAACTCCTGGGTCTGCGGCGCGGGGCATTCGATGTCCTGCGCGCCGACCACCATGAGCGTGGGGGTTTTCACGTTCTTGACGAAATCGATCGGCGAGGATTTCGCGTAGACGGCCGGGTCGTCGTAAACCGAGGCGCCGAAGAACGGGATCATCCAGCCGTCAATGCCGTTCTCGCCGTAATAGCTGAGCCAGTCGGAGAGGCCGGCGCCGGCGACGGCGGCCTTAAAACGGTTGGTTTGCGTAATGGCCCACATGGTCATGTAGCCGCCGTAGCTCCAACCGCTGATGCCGAGGCGGTTGTTGTCGATCGGGGCGGCGGCTTCGGCGGCGTTGGTGCCGGTGAGGATGTCGCGCAGATCGCCGCCGCCGAAATCCTTGACGTTGGCGCGGGTGAAGGCTTCGCCCTGGCCATAGCTGCCGCGCGGGTTGGGCAGGAACAGCGCATAGCCGGCATCGAGCAGCCGGCGCGCCAGGCCGCCACCGACGAACCGGGGCACGTTCGCCCAGGCCGGGCCGCCATGCACTTCCACGATCATCGGCAGCTTGCCGTCTCCCCCGTGCTCGGGCAGCAGCAGCCAGCCCTGCTCGTGGAAGCCATCCTGCGTCCATTGCACCGATTGCGCGCGCACGGGTGCTGCGAGCCCGGCGTTCGCATGGCTCAGGTTGTGCCACTGGCCGATGCGGCCGACGGCGATTTCCGGCGCGGTGGTGAAATTCTCGCGCACCGCGGCAGAGGTTTCGGTGCCGCAGGCGGGGACGATGCCGATGCCCTCGCCGCCGCGCAGCAGATCGGTTCCGGAATAGAGCGATTTCGTTTCGCCCGGCTTGCCGCCGAGTGCCGCGACCTCGATCTTGTCGTCGGCGAGCTGGGTGGCGATCAGGCCCTGACCGGGGCGGCAGCTCCAGTCGAGCGACGTGACGCTGGCGTGCGCGCCTGCGGTGAGGTTGGTGGCTTGGCCGCCGGCGATGGGCAGCACGAAGGCGTCGCCGCCGGTGGCGCCGAAATCGCTCATCAGGCCGCCGATGAAGGCAACTTGGCGGCCGTCGGGCGAGACTTTCGGCGTCGCGATCTGCAGTTGCGGGGAGCGCGCCGAGAAGATGACGGTGCCCGCGGCTTTGGCCGCGTCGAAGGCGTAGAGTTTGGCGATCCACCAATGGTCGTCGCCATCGCCCGGCGCGGCGGTGCCGACGAAGCCGGTGCCGTCCGGGCGCCAATCGTATTCATAGACGAACAAATCCGCGGGCGAGGCGTATTTGAGCGATCCGTCCGGCTGCAGGATGGCAATACGCTGCTCGTGCACGTCCGCACCCAATTCGCCGGCGGGTTCGGCACCGGCTTCCACGGCGCCGCGTTCCTTGCGGGCGTTGGCGATGGCGAGCGCGGCGAGCTGGCCATGCGGGCCGTACCGCAAGCTGCCGAGCGTGCCGGAAAACTTGGCGAGCAGGTTGGGCCAGCCGTATTCGGTACCGACTTTGTAGATGGAATGATCGTGGCTGCCCGGCTGGCGCAGCACGAAGGCGAGCGTGCGGCCATCTGGCGCCCAGGCGAGATCGGACGGCGTGCATTGCGGCACGGCGCCGCAGGGGAGGGCGACGCTGCGCTCGGCAGCGTCGGCGGTGGCGCGGATGACGAGGCGACGGATATCGACCTCGCCCGATGGCGTCTGGGAGGGGTCCACCGACGCGACGGGGGCGGCGCCGTTGTTGTCGCCGGTCCCGAACGCCGTGAGCGTG
>CAXUEX010000177.1:5132-5448 GCA_964250215.1 uncultured Acetobacteraceae bacterium
CGACGGATATCGACCTCGCCCGATGGCGTCTGGTCGCCTTCCACGGACGCGACGTGGGCGCCATCGGGCGACAGCGCGATTTCGAGGAATTCGTGCACCGGGCGGGCATGGGCGAGGCCGGCGGTGGTCAGGAAAATGGCCGGTATCGACGTGGAAAGAAGAAGCGACTTCATGCGTCCGCACCCTGGAATTACGGGCGTTCCATCCCGCTTCGCAGGGTGCGGCGCAAGGGGTTGCTGGCCTCAAGGAGGCGGCGCGCCGCTGCCGCTGGGGGTGCCGTTGCCGGTACCGGTGCCGGTGCCGGCCGCACCCGCGC
>CAXUEX010000178.1:0-5392 GCA_964250215.1 uncultured Acetobacteraceae bacterium
CGGTGCAGGCGCCGGAGGGCGCGGTGCGCGACGCGATCCCGCGCGGGGCGCTGCTGGTGTGCATATCGGGCGCGGCCGGCGATGCGGCCATGGCCCCGGCTTTCGCGGCGGCGGGCATCGATCTCGCGGCGATGGAATGGCTGCCGCGGATCACACGGGCGCAATCGATGGATGTGCTGTAGAGCCAGGCCAATCTGGCGGGCTATCGCGCGGTGATCGAGGGCGCGGCGGCGTTCGATCGCGGGTTTCCGATGATGATGACGGCGGCGGGCACGGTGCCGCCGGCGCGCGTGTTCGTGGTGGGCGCGGGAGTGGCGGGGTTGCAGGCGATTGCGACGGCGCGGCGGCTCGGCGCGATTGTTTCGGCAACCGATGTGCGGCCGGCGGCGAAGGAGGAGATCAAGTCGCTGGGCGCCAATTTCGTCGGCGTGGAAGATGCGGAGACGGCGCAGCAGACCGGCGCGTATGCCGGTGAGATGAGCGACGAGTTCCGACAGAAGCAGGCGGAGCTGGTGGCAACGACTGTGGCGAAGAACGATCTGGTGATCTGCACCGCGCTGGTGGCCGGCGGGCGGGCGCCGGTGATCGTTTCGCAGGAAGCCGTCGAGGCCATGCGTGCCGGCAGCGTGGTGGTGGATATCGCGGCCGATGCGGGCGGCAATTGCGCGGCGACGAAGCCGGGTGAGTTGCGCGTTACCGGCAACGGCGTAAAAGTGTTGGGGTATCGCAACTGGCCCGGGCGCATTCCAGTGGCGGCGAGCGCGCTGTATGCACGCAATCTGCTGACGTTCCTCACCACTTTCTGGGACAAGGAAGCGGGGGCGCCGAAGCTGCCGGCGGAGGATGCGATCGTGGCCGGTGTGATGATCACGCGCGGCGGTAAGGTGGTGCATCCGAAATTCGCCGCAAGCGCGCCGCAAACCATGCCGGCCGCCGCGCCCGAGCCGGAACCGCGGCTGCCGCTAGCGGAAATTGCGGCGGATGAGACCTCGGCGCCAGCGACCGACGCCGATTTTCCCGAGCCGATCGTGGATGGCGAAGGGCCCGTCCTGGAACCGGAAGCGGCGAAAGTGCATCCGATCTCCGCCGATCTTCCGGCCAAACCGAAGAAGCCGCGCCGGAAGAGACCGCCGCAGGAGGGGGACGCGCCATGAGCCATGTGGTTTTGTTGCAGCCTGTTGTGCAGGCGGCCGATCCGTTCATCTTTCTGCTCACGATTTTCCTGCTCGCCTGTTTCGTGGGCTACTACGTGGTCTGGAACGTGACGCCGGCGCTGCATAGCCCGCTGATGGCGGTGACGAACGGCATTTCTTCCGTGATCATCGTGGGCGCCATGCTTGCCACGGGGCTCTCGCATGCGTTGTGGCCGCGGCTGTTCGGGTTTCTCGCGGTAACACTGGCGAGCGTGAACATCTTTGGCGGGTTTCTGGTGACGCAGCGGATGCTGTCGATGTTCAAGAAGAAAACACCATGACCTCGCTGCTGTATCTGGCCGCCGCGGTGCTGTTCATTCTGGCGCTGCGCGGGCTTTCCAGCCCCACCACATCGCAGCAGGGCATCCGCTACGGCATGTCGGGCATGGCGATTGCGATCCTGGCCACGCTGTTCCGGCCGGGCATGACTACGGGGGTGCATGGCGGCGCCGACCTCAGCGGGTTTCTGCTGATTGCCGTGGGCATTGCGATCGGCGGCACGATCGGCAATTACATCGCACAGCGCATCAAGATGACGGCGCTGCCGCAATTGGTGGCGGCGTTCCATTCGCTGGTGGGTCTGGCGGCGGTGTTCGTGGCGGCTTCCGCGCTGTATGCGCCGCAGGCGTTCAACATTGGCACGCTGTATCACGTGCACACGCAGAGCCTGATCGAAATGTCGCTGGGGCTTGCGATCGGCGCCATCACGTTTTCCGGTTCGCTCGTGGCGTTTGCCAAGCTGCAGGGGCTGGTGAAGGGCACGCCGGTAAGCTTTCCGTATCAGCACCAGTTGAATCTCGGGCTCGGGCTGCTGGTTCTGCTGCTGATCGTGTTCTTCATTGCCAGCGGCACGCCGCCGCTGTTCTGGATGATCGCAGTGCTGGCGGCGGTGCTGGGATTTCTGCTGATCATTCCGATCGGCGGGGCGGACATGCCGGTGGTGGTTTCCATGCTGAACAGCTATTCCGGCTGGGCGGCGTGCGGCATCGGTTTCACCATCCAGAACCTGGCGCTGATCATCACCGGCGCACTGGTGGGCGCTTCGGGTGCGATCCTTTCCTATGTGATGTGCAAGGGCATGAACCGGAGCATCATCAACGTGCTGCTGGGCGGGTTCGGCAGCGATGCGGCCGCGGGCGGCGCGGCGGCCGCGGCGGGCGAACGGCATGTGAAGCAAGGCAATGCCGAAGATGCCGGCTTTATCATGAAGAATGCCAGCAAGGTGATCGTGGTTCCGGGTTACGGCATGGCGGTGGCGCAGGCGCAGCACGCGTTGCGCGAAATGGCCGACACGCTGAAGCACGAGGGCGTGGAGGTAAAATACGCAATCCATCCGGTGGCGGGGCGCATGCCGGGCCACATGAACGTGCTGCTGGCCGAGGCCAACGTGCCGTACGACGAGGTGTTCGAGCTGGAGACAATCAACAACGAATTCAGCACCGCGGACGTGGTTTATGTGATCGGCGCGAACGACGTGACGAACCCGGCGGCAAAAACCGATCCGCAATCGCCGATCTACGGCATGCCGATCCTGGATGTGGATCGGGCAAAAACCGTGCTGTTCGTGAAGCGCTCGATGGCGTCGGGCTATGCTGGCGTGGAGAACGAGCTGTTCTTCCGGCCGAACACGATGATGCTGTTCGGCGATGCCAAAAAGATGACCGAGGAGATCGTGCAGTCGCTCGGCCGGTGAGATGGACTTGCCCAGCTATCTGGCGTGGCGCGCCGGCTTGATCTTCTCGAACGCGCCGAGAATGCACACCGCACCGGTGGTGTTCAGCCGGATCGTAACGAGACTTGAACAGATTTCATCCGATCCGGGAATCGGCGCGTAGGTGAAGCCGCGTGTGTCCAGGCTGAGGCCGGTGCAGCGCGAGGGCA
This sequence comes from uncultured Acetobacteraceae bacterium, assembly GCA_964250215.1. Taxonomy (GTDB): domain Bacteria; phylum Pseudomonadota; class Alphaproteobacteria; order Acetobacterales; family Acetobacteraceae; genus DAIDJM01. The sequence continues at coordinate 3,075 of CAXUEX010000178.1, forward strand.
GATGATTCCGATACACGCTGCCGTCGCGCATCGTGAACAGGATCGTGCTGTCGTCCGGGACATCGGTGTGGTCGATCCGGATGGTGCTCAGGCAGATCGGTGGCGCTGGCGGCGCGGCGGCGGCGGTTGCGATCAGAGGCAGCGCGATCGCGGCGCGTTTCAGTAGTTCGGCCATAGCCCTGGCGTTGCCACCTCCAAGGAATGGTTGTCGGGGTCGCGGAAATACAGGCTGGTGCCGCCGGCGACCCAGGTGATTCGGCTTTCCACCTCGATGCCCCGATGGCGCAGATGCGCTTCCCAGGTGGCGAGCTCCCCGCGCGGGATGGCGAAGGCCAGGTGCAGCGTGCCGCGCCCATCATGCGCCGGGATCGTGCCGAAAGGCGAAACCGAGGGTTCGGCGGAGCCGCCTTTGTGGAACAGCAGCAGCACGCCGCCGCCGGGCACGCCGAGCGCGCACATGCGGGCATCCTCGAGATACACCTCGAAACCCATTAGCTCGCGGTAAAAATCGCGGGAGACCGCGAGATCGCGGACATACAGCGCGGTTTCCAAGATGTGGCTGATGCGAGGCGGCGTGGTCATGGGCGTTTTTTTCCAAAGCCTGCTAAGATGGGACGGGAAATTGGAAAACGGAAGCGCCGCCCATGAGCCATAGCGAAACCACCGTGCTGGTCACCGGCGGGTCCGGCTACATCGCCGCTTTCTGCATCGGGCAGTTGCTGGAACGCGGCTATCGCGTGAACGCCACCATGCGCAGCCTGGCGCGCGAGGCGGAGGTGCGGGGGACGATCGCGAAGCTCGCCGATGCCGGGGACCGCCTGCGCCTGTTCGCGGCCGATTTGAACGCGGATGCGGGCTGGGCGGAGGCAGTTTCCGGCTGCCGCTATGTGCTGCACGTGGCCTCGCCGCTGCCGACGAGCAATCCGAAGGACGACGACGCGCTGGTGCGCCCGGCACGGGACGGCACGCTGCGCGTGCTGCTGGCAGCGCGCGACGCGGGCGTGCGGCGGGTGGTGATCACGGCTTCGGCGGCGTGCATTTGTTACGGCCACGGCAGCCGGCAGACGCCGTTCACCGAAGCCGACTGGACGGACGAGACGAACCGCAGCGACACCAGCGCCTATGAGCGCAGCAAGACGATCGCCGAGCGCGCGGCGCGGGATTGGATGGCGCGCGAAGGCGGCGCGATGGAATTCGTGACCGTGCATCCGGGCGCGGTGCTGGGGCCGGTGCTGGGGCGGGACTTTTCCGCCTCCATCGAAATCGTGCGCAAGCTGATGGATGGCTCGGTGCCAGGCATTCCGCGCTTCGGCTGGCCGCTGGTGGACGTGCGCGACATCGCCGATTTGCATGTGCGCGCGATGGAAGCCGACGGCATCACGGGCGAACGCTTCATTGGCGCCGGCGCGTTCGCGTGGATGGAGGAAGTGGCTCGCGTGCTGCGGACCCGGCTGGGGGATCGCGCGAAGAAAGTGCCGACGCGCAAGATCCCGGATTTCCTGGTGCGCATCTTCGCGATGTTCGATCCGGTGGTGAAGGACCGGCTGTTCGAACTGGGGAAGTATCGGCCGGTGACTTCGGCGCACGCGGAACAGAAATTGGGATGGGTGCCTCGATCGAACGAGGAGGCGATTTTGGCGACGGCGGAGAGTTTGTTGTCAAACAAGATTCTTCTTTCTTGAAAGAAAGAAGCAAAGAACTTTCTTCAGTTTCTGTAGCCGACCCAGACGCAGAGGGAGGCCAGCAGGCAGCTTCCGGCACCGGCTAGCATGGCAAAGCGAAAATCCGCCAGCAGAACAGTGCCTTGCGCGGCCAGCACGCCGCCCAGCAGCGCGGTGGCGATCAAGCCGCCGCTGCGCGCAACCGCACTGTTGAAGCCGGACGCGGAACCGACATGAGCTTCGTCCACCGAACCCAGCACGGCCGTGGTGAGCGGCGCAACCGCCCCGCTCATGCCCAGCGCCATCGCCAGCATCGCTGGCAGAACTTGAGTGAAATAATCTCCGGTCGCATCGAGCCGGCAAGCCAGCAGAAAGCCGGCAGCCACGATCACGGGGCCGAGAACCAGCGTTGCGCGGGCGCCGGCGCGGCCGGCAATCCGGCCCATGGTGGGAGAAAGCAGTGCCAGCACGGCCGGCAAGGGCAGCAGCGCCGCGCCGGCTTGCGCGGCACTGTACCGCGCGGCACCGATCAGCACATACGGCACCAGCACCAGCAGCCCGCCCAACGCGCCATATAGCAGCAGCGTGAACAGCGTGAGCGCGACGAAGTTGCGTGAGCCAAACAAATCGAGCGGCATGGCCGCGCGCTCCCCGCGG
>CAXUEX010000179.1:0-5360 GCA_964250215.1 uncultured Acetobacteraceae bacterium
TCGAGCCGCGCCATCACCTTGATGCGCGAGACGAGCAGCGGCGCCAGCGCCCGCCATGCCTCGTGCAGTGAGGGATCGCGCGAGGTGGCTTCGCGCAACGCCTGCACCGCGGCGTCGATGCAGCCCATCGCCGAAGCTGTTATTCCCACGTCGCACAGGAAATCTGTGGGGCGCGGCGGTTCGGCGGCAGGGCGTCTATCCGCCGCTGAATGCGTGAAACCCGCACGTGCGCCGGGATCTGCGGGCCAGAGCAGGGCTTTGCCGCCGCTCATGGTTCAGGCCGCATAGATGGCGGGTGCATCGCCGAGGGATGCGACGAGCGGTGCGAGCCAGGGATCGTAGTGGCGCCATTGATCGAGCGCATCGCGGAAGATCGGTTGGCGCACCTGCTCCACGCTCGGCGTGGCGACCGATCGCGAGCTTGCCCAGAATTGCAGGCAAGCGGGCTCGAACAGCAGGCCGCAATATTCCAGCAGCCGGCGGATCTCGCTCTCCGTATCGTCCACCATGCGTTCGTAAATCACGCGGTGCACGCGGCCGGGCAGCACGCGGTCGATATGCGCCATAAAGTCCAGGTAGTCGCGGTAATACAGGCCGATATCATGCAGGTCGCAGGTGTATCCGGCGCCGCGGGCGATGAGCTGTTTGAAGGCGGAGAAACAGCAGGCGACCGGATGGCGCCGCGCATCGATGATTTTCGCGTTCGGAAACATCAGATGGATCAGCCCGGCTTTCTCCCAGTTGAAGGGCATCTTGTCCACGAAAAAAGGTTTTTCGGTCTTGCGATAGATCCGGGTGCGGTCGAGATAAATCTGCGCCAGCCGCCCCAGCTCGTCGGCGCCGAGATCCGCGACGAATTCCGGGTAGGTGCTGCCGGAGGCTGCCGCTTCCTGCGTTATTTCGTCCGCGATGCGGTCGATATCGGGCAGCTCCTGCGTGGCTTCGACATGGCTGTGGGCGGAGAGGATCTGCTCCAGCAGTGTGGAGCCGGAGCGGGGCATGCCGACAATGAAAATCGGCGTCGGCGCTCGCGGCGTGGCGGCCAGGGCTAGCCGTTCCGGAGAAACAGCCATCTTCAGCCGGCCGATCAGCGCCGTATGTTCGCGGGCGCTGTAGATATCGCCCTCCTGCTCGTTGGCCAGGCGGCAGGCGCGGGCACCTTCGGCATAATGCGCAAAGCTTTCGGCGTAGGCCTGCTGCTTTTCCAGCGCGTTGCCGAGGGCGTAATGGAAATGGAAGCGGTTCACCGGCGTGGGCGTGCCGGTTTCGAGCTGGGCGCGGATCGCATCGAGATCGGCGTTCGAGAGCGGCTGCTTCTGCACATAGGAGAGGCCCCAGTAGGCCTCGCCCATGGCCGGATCGAGTTCGATGCATTTGCGGTAGGCATCGATGGCCGCCACGCGCTGGCCGGAGAAGCGCAGCGCGCGCGCGTAATTCAGCCAGAAATTCGGGCGCCGGTTGTCGGCCGCCAGGGTTTCGCTCAGGCGGGCGGCTTCGGCGTAGTCGCCAATCGCGGAAAGCGCCGCAATTTTGTAGCGCCGGTATTCCGTGCTGAACGGTTTCTGCGCGAGCATCTGATCGATGTGCGGCAGGGCTTCGGCTTCCTGCCTCATACGCAGCAGCAGGCCGGCGATTTCCTCGCGGGCTTCCAGGAACGCTGGGTTTTGGTCGATCGCGCGTTCCAGCAGGGCGCGCGCGGTGGGCAGGTCACCTTGGTGCATTTCCAGGTTCGCCAGCAGGCGGAGCGCAGCGGGATCGGTGGGATCTTCGAGCAGGTGCTCGCGCAGGAGATCGGCCGGGTCGCGCCACGCTGTCTTGGCGATGCGCTCGCGGAGCCGGCGCGTGGATTTCTCGATCTTCAGGCTTGGAACCGGTTTCGCCGGCCGCGGGGGCTGCGGTGCGAGCGTGGCGGCGTGCTGTTCGGCATCGCGCGCCGCCGCGCGATTACCAAGGCGTCGCAGCACGGCGGCGAGCGCGCGCCAATTGCGCGGCTGGGCGGGTTCGATGCGGGTGAGCGCGCGGAAATCCTCCAGCGCGATATCGAGCAGGCCCATGGCGGCTGCCGTGGCGCCGCGCTGGAACAGTTGCTCGGCGTTTCCGGTGCTGTTGCTGGGCGCGGCGCGCGGTGCCGCGGCAGGGATCGCCGGTGCGTGGGCCGCCGGGAGGGAAACGGGAAGCGTGCGCGGCAGGATCGGCAAGGACAGCTCACTCGTGGGCAGCGCGCCGCCGCGAAACGGCAACCCCGCCGCGATGCGGTGCACGAATGCAATCAATTCACCATGCGGCCTACCGGGACGCAAGGCGTTGCACGAAAAAAGCGCCCCGGAACAGTGTTCCGGGGCGCTCCCATCCAAACCGACGGGTTAGCGCTGTTCTTAGCTCCCGCTGTAGATCGCGGTGTTGTTGTTGTTGATCACGAACTTGCCGCCGTCCTGAAAGCTTCTGGCCTTCCACACCGTGGTGCGCTTATCGGTTGTGCCAGCCGCGGCCTTCTTGTGGGTCCATGTGTAGAACGACGAGCCGAACACGGCGTTGATCGAGCCGCCGTTCGCGCAAATATAGCCCGGCTCGGTGTATTTGCCGATGTTCCATTTGCCGTAGGTGCCACGCACCGGCCCATTGTTATTCATCGAGCCGGAGCTGAGTTCCGTGCAGGTGGTCTGGTCGATCAGCGCCCACCCGGTCACGATCGTTTTCGTGTTCGACGGGACGTCCACCGAGAAGCTGTACGTGTAGCTGTGCAGGGAAGGCGTCGTTGTCTTGGCCGGCTCGATCCGCTTGCTTACCATTTTGCCGTTCACCATCACGCCTTTCAGCATGACGAGTTGCGGCCGGGCCTGCGCGCCTGCGGACAGGCCCACCACTGCGGCGCACGCGACGATCGCGGTCATTGTCTTCGGGAAAGAAATTCGCACGTTAGCACTCCCATTATGTGAAATGCCGAGCTCGGGATGCCTCTGTTTGGATGCTCCATGAATTTCGGAGGGGAGGCGCCCCGGTGACGACGGGGGAACGTAACGCCATCGCGACACATGCGTCAAGGCAATGGTGACTGGTTTTTAACTTCACCCGGAGGGTTCTGCAGTGCCAATCCGGTCGCGTGCCAGCGCGCGCAATGCGGGAGCGGTGACGCGTATCACAACTTTGTGTTGCAGTGTGGGCGAACCACACTAGCCGTGCGGCAGCCGGGATTATTGCGGGGCGGCGGCCCTTCGCGTGCGCCTGGCATGAGCCGGTTGACGGCGGTGCGGTGCGGCCTAGTTTTGCGGCCATGCGCGATTTCACCACCCTTTCGGAACGCGAGGTGCTCGCGCTGGCAATCGGCGCCGAGGAAGAGGACGGAAGAATCTATGCAGACTTCGCCGAGCGGCTGCGCGAAACCTATCCGGCCAGCGCCAAAATCTTTCAGGAAATGTCGGCCGAGGAAGGCGAACATCGGCGCAGCCTGATCGATCTCTATTTGGACAAATTCGGCCCGCATATTCCGCTGGTGCGGCGCGGCGACGTGCGCGGCTTCACGTCCCGGCGCACGGTTTGGCACCTGCCCTCGTTGGGCATCGAAACCGTGCGGCAGATGGCGCGGCAGATGGAGGTGGAAAGCGCGCGGTTCTATCGCGCCGCGGCCGCGCGCAGCACCGACACGGCAATCCGCAAGCTGCTCGGCGACCTTGCCGAGGCGGAGGACCACCACGAGCGCACGGCCGGCGTGATCACCGAGCGCAACCTGTCGAAAGGCCGGCGCGAGGACGAGGACCATACGGCGCGGCAGCGCTTCGTGTTGCAGATCGTGCAGCCGGGGCTGGTGGGCCTGATGGACGGCTCCGTCTCCACCCTGGCGCCGGTGTTCGCGGCGGCGTTCGCGACCCACCGGCCATGGAGCACGTTCCTGGTGGGGATGGCGGCCTCCATCGGCGCCGGCATCTCCATGGGCTTTGCCGAAGCGCTTTCGGATGACGGCAAGATCTCGGGCCGCGGCGCGCCGGTGCTGCGCGGGCTGATCACGGGCATGATGACCACGGTGGGCGGCGTCGGCCACACGCTGCCGTTCCTTATCCCGGATTTCTGGACGGCCATGTGGGTGGCCGTGGGGGTGGTGATCGTGGAACTGGCGGTGATCGCCTGGATCCGGTGGAAGTATATGGAAAGCAACCCGTTCAGCGCGGCGCTGCAGATCATGGTGGGCGGCGCGCTGGTGTTTGCCTGTGGCGTGCTGATCGGTAGCTCCTGATCCAGTTTTCAGTTGCCAGTTTTCAGTTTTCAGAGGGCGGTGGGGGCTGCTATCTGGTTCGCATGAATCGAATCCTTCTTGCCGCCTGCTCGGGCGTTCTCGTTTCCTGTTGGGGCTTGGCCGCTATGGCGCAGCCGGCACCGAAGACGCAGGCGGAGGCGGATGCGCAGGCCGAGGCGGAGGAGAACGCCAAGCGCGCGCAGCAGGCCAAGGAGGAACAGGCCAAGGCGCCCCCGGCCGCCATTCCCGGTGCGGAGTCGTCCGGGCCCGTGGCGCCGGCCGATAAGCTGGCGGCCGACATGTCGCCGAACGACGCGCTGTTCGACGCGATCAACCGCGGCGACCAGGCGGCGGCGCGCGATGCGCTGAACCGCGGCGCGCAGATCGACGCGCATAATGTGCTGGGCCAGACGCCGATCGACGCCTCGATCGATCTGAACCGGACCGACATCACGTTCCTGCTGCTCTCGGAGCGCGGCGCGCCGACGGATCATCTGGCTAAGGCCACGCCCGTTCTGGCCGCGATGGCCAAAGGGGCGCCGGCCGGCGGAAAGCACCATCGCGCGCATCCCGGCATGGTTGCCGCGGCGACGGCGCCGCGCGCGCTTTCCCAGGATCGCGGCGTGCCCAATCCGCAGGCGGGATTTACCGGCTTCTGAGCCGCAGCCGCCAAACCCCGGCCCGAAGCGCCGGGGTTTGCACATGCGTTCAGTGTTCCAGAATCAGCAGCGGTTGCGGCGTGGGCAGCGCGTAAGCGATGTCGGTCGCCTCGGAAAAATCCGGCACGGGCCCCTGCGGCGTTGCCTGCAAGGTGCAGAAGATTGCCCGGATTTCCGGGGTGAGGCCGAGCCGGTAAACGCCGGTCGGTGTCGGCGCGACGACCGCGAGCGACACGTAGCCGCGGAGGCCGAACGTGGCGACCAGCGGGCCGGTGGCGGTGCTGTTGGTGAAGTTCGGTTGCAATCCCGCCAGCAGCGTGCCGCCCGGTGGCAATTGCACGGTGATTTCGTTCTGCGCGTTCAGTGCCAGCACCTGCGTGCCGCCGGCGGCGGTTTGTTCGTCCACGAGCAAGCTGGCGGCCGGCGGCACGGCGACGCTGGGATGGAAGCGAAGGCGGATGTGCAGATTGCCG
>CAXUEX010000180.1:0-5321 GCA_964250215.1 uncultured Acetobacteraceae bacterium
GCGCAACCGGGCGAGTGCGCGGCGTCGCCACAGCCGCTGCCAGCCTGCGTTCAGGCTGTCGCGCCGCCCCGGTGCGGTCCAGCGGCTCGGCTTCCAGCGCCTCGTCCGCGCCCCACTCCAGTTGCAACAGCAAGGCGTCTAGCGCGCTCATGCCCGGGGCCCTTATCACAGGGCAGTCGTCTTCCGGGAAACTTCGCCATGTCCGACCGTGAGTCCATGCAGTTCGATGCGCTGATCGTCGGCGCGGGACCGGCCGGGCTGGCGGCGGCGATCCGGCTGAAGCAGTTCGCGCCGGAAAGCGCCGTGTGCGTGGTGGAAAAGGCCGGCGAGCTGGGCGCGCACATTCTCTCCGGCGCGGTGATCGAAACGCGGGCGCTCGATGAGTTATTGCCGGACTGGAAGGAGCGGGGCGCGCCGCTAAATACATCGGCCACTGGGGATCATTTTGTTTATTTGACGAAAACGCGCGCCATACGCTCGCCGATAACGCCGCCGCAGATGCGCAACCACGGCAATTACATCGTGAGCCTGAGCGACGTGGTGCGCTGGCTGGGGCAGCAAGCCGAGGCGTTGGGCGTGGATATCTATCCCGGCTTTGCCGCCGCCGACCTGCTTATCGAGGATGGCCGCGTGGCCGGCGTGATCACGGGCGACATGGGCGTGCGCAAATCCGGCGAACACGGGCCGAACTACCAGCCCGGCATGGAACTGCGCGCCACCTACACGCTGTTCGGAGAGGGTTGCCGCGGCTCGTTGGCGAAACGGCTGATGCAGATGTTCGATCTGCGCCGTGGCGTAGATCCGCAAACCTACGGGCTCGGCATAAAGGAGCTGTGGGAAATCCCGCGCGAAAGCCACAAGCCCGGCATGATCATGCACACAGTGGGCTGGCCGTACGATGCCGGCACCTATGCGGGGTCGTGGCTTTATCATTTCGGCGATGGCCTGGTTTCCTACGGCACCGTCACCGGCCTGGATTACCGCAACCCCTGGCTTTCGCCGTTCGACGAGATGCAGCGGCTGAAGACGCATCCGTTCATGCGCAAGCATTTCGAGGGTGGCCGGCGGATCAGCTACGGCGCGCGGGCGCTGTCGGAAGGCGGCTTTCAGGCCATCCCGCGGCTGGTGTTTCCCGGCGGCGCATTGATCGGCGATTCCGCCGGTTTTCTAAACTTGCCGAAGATCAAGGGCACGCATTGCGCGATGAAATCCGGCATGTTGGCAGCCGAAGCCATCGCCGACGCGCTGGCAGGCGGCAAGCCGGACGTGCTGGAATCATACCCCGAACGTTTCCGCCAGAGCTGGCTGTATGCCGAGCTGAAGCAGGAGCGAAATTTGCGGCCGGCCTACGAGAAACTAGGGTTGTACGGCTTTTTGGGTTACTCCGCAATCGACACGTTCCTGTTCCGCCGCCGCGCGCCATGGACGCTGCATCTGGCGCATCGAGACAACGAGACGCTGATACTGGCAAGCGACGCGAAGCGCATCGACTATCCCAAGCCCGACGGCGTACTGACCTTCGACCGACTATCCTCGGTGTTCATCAGCAACACGAACCACGAAGAAGACCAGCCCGTGCATCTGCGGCTGCGCGATCCGGCACGCTGGCTACCGGAGAACTGGGAGAAATACCGCAGCCCGGAAAGCCGCTATTGTCCGGCAGCGGTATACGAGGCTGTGGGCGTGGAAGAAGGCGCGCCACGATTGCAGATCAATGCGCAGAACTGCGTTCACTGCAAGACCTGCGATATCAAGGATCCGACGCAAAATATAGATTGGGAAACGCCGGAGGGTGGCGGCGGCCCGAACTATCCGGGCGGCATGTGAAACGCCGCCCGGCGCGCAAACCAAAATGGTGCTTCAGCCCGGAGCGGCGCCTTCGGCGTTCAGTGCCTCTGCCGCTTTGGTGTGCTTCTCATCCACCGACTTGAACTTGCTGATGAAAGCCTTCACCTGCTTACTCTGCGTGGACGATTCTTCTTTCTGCGAGTCCTGAGCGTCGTTCAGGTTTACCGCGCGCGCATCGGTGATGAAGGTGCTGTCGAACAAATGGCCGTCCACCGAACGCAGCCGATCAAGCTGCGTCTGCTGCGCGGCATCGGGTCCGGTGGGCAGTGATACGCCACAGCTTTGGCCAAGTTGTTGCAATTCTGTGTTGTACTTGTCGTGATCCTGCGTGAGCATCTCGGCGTATTGCTTCACCTTCGGGTTGGAAGCCTTTTGCGTGGCCATCTGCGCCATCGAGAGTTCGTAGGCCGCCCCTTGCGCGTCCTGCTGCAAGTAGGTCTGGTCGGCGGCGTTGAGCTGGCAATTGCCGGCCTGGGCCAAGGCGGGTCCGGCGCCCATCAGCATCGCAGCCGTCAGTATCGGCATCATTCGCATGTTCGGCACTCCCGATTGTGTTGGTCCCGCTGCGAACGTGAGGTGGCGCGCGCGGTTCGGCGGCCGCCCCGGGGGCCGGATCACGTGGCCTCGATTAACCCGGATTAGGCATGCGCGTGGCGAGCGCCTGTTCCAGCGTAACCAGGCGGGCTTCCAGCGCCGCGAGTCGGGCTTCCGCGGCTTCCTGGCCGGCGCGGGCATTGGCCGCGAGCTCCGTGACCGCGTCGAGTTCCTCCCGGCGTACCAACTCCAGCCGGCGGATCGTCTCATCCACCCGGGCCTTGATGCCGGCCTCCAATTCCTCTCGCAGGCCCGAAAGCGCGGAGATCGCACCCCCGGCCACGCCGGCGAGATCCTCGAAAAACTTGGGGCGATCGCTCATCCGACACTCCAGCAAATAGGGGCAAAGCGGCAGGCCAGGAAGCGCGGCGCTGCCCCGGCCTTTTCTGCGTCCGCGCGCGCCTTATAACGCGCCGGATGATTTTGATCACCGGGGGCGCCGGCTTCATCGGCTCGTATCTTCAGGCCGAGCTTACCGCGCGCGGGCACGAAACCGTGATCGTGGACCGGCTGGGCAGCGAGGGCAAATGGCGCAACCTGGCGCGGCACCCGCCGGCGCGCATTGTGGCGCCGGCAGATTTCGCCGATTGGTGGCTTACGCAGCCGCCGGTGCAGATGCTGTTCCACATGGCGGCCGAAAGCCTCACCACGGCCACTGACGGCGATCATGTGTGGCGCACGAACGTGGAGCTGAGTCTGCGCCTGTGGGAGCTTTGCGCGCAGCGCCGCGTGCGCTTCGTCTATGCCAGCTCCGCCGCCACGTATGGTGATGGCGCCCAGGGCTTCGACGACGATCCGGCGCACCTGGATCGGCTGCAGCCGACCAATCTGTATGCCTGGTCGAAGCACGTTTTCGACCGGCGGGTGATGGAACTGCTGCGGCAGGGCGCGCCGCGGCCGCCGCAATGGGCAGGGCTGAAATTCTTCAACGTCTATGGCCCGAACGAATACCATAAGGGCGCGATGATTTCGGTGGTGAAGCGGAAATTCGATCAGGTCGCAGCCGGCCGGTCGCCGACGTTGTTCCGCTCGCACGTGCCCGGGCTCGCCGATGGGCATCAGGCGCGCGATTTCGTGCATGTCGCGGATACGGTTGCGGTGATGCTGTGGCTGCTGGACAATCCCGGGACGAGCGGGCTGTTCAACGTGGGCACCGGGCAGGCTAGAACGTATCTCGACGTGGCGAATACTGTGGCGCGCAGTTGCGGCGCGGCGGAGCAGGTGGAGTTCGTGGAAATGCCGGAAGCGTTGCGCCTCCAATATCAATCTTTCACCGAGGCCAAAATTGAAAGATTGCGCGCCGCTGGCTATGCGGCGCCGTTCCTTTCCCTGGAGGAAGGCGTCGCCGGTTATGTGCGCGATTACCTGAAGCAGGCGAACCCCTATCGATGAGCGTGGTGCTGCCGTTTCCGCAATTCGATCCGGTGCTGGTGCAGATCGGGCCGTTCGCCATCCGCTGGTATGCGCTGGCCTATATCGTCAGCCTGGTGTTGGGATGGCGGATCATGCGCGGCCTCGTGCGGCTGCCTCCGGCTGTGGCCACCGTGCTCCAAACCGACGATTTCCTCACCTGGGCCACGCTAGGTGTGGTGCTGGGCGGCCGGCTCGGCTACATCCTGTTCTATCAGCCGAGCCCGTACTTCGCCCACCCGCTCATGATGCTGGCGGTATGGAACGGCGGCATGAGTTTCCACGGTGGCATGTTGGGCGTCACCATCGCGCTGATCCTGTTCTGCTACAAAAACAAGATTCCGCTGCTCGGCTTTGCCGACAGGCTGGCGATCGTGACGCCGATGGGTTTGGGCCTTGGCCGCTGCGCCAACTTCATCAACGGCGAGCTATGGGGAAGGCCGGCGCCTTCCAGCCTGCCCTGGGCCATGACATTCCCCCGCGCCGACGATCACGGCACCGTGCCGCGTCACCCTAGCCAGCTTTACGAGGCGCTGATGGAGGGCGTGATCCTGTTCGCCGTCATGTGGACCGTGTCCCGCAATGAACGCCTGCGCGCGCGATTCGGGTTTCTTACCGGACTGTTCTTGGCGGGTTATGGTGTGGCGCGCAGCATTGGCGAATTCTTTCGCGAGCCGGACGCGTTCCTGGGCTTTCTTTGGGCCGGCGCCACGATGGGCCAGCTGCTCTGCATCCCGATGATGCTGGCCGGGCTCTGCCTGATGCTTTGGGCCTGGCGTCGCGCCTCGGAGTTGCCAGCCATGGAAGCAACCGTGGAGCCGTCGTCGCCCGAGGCGGAGCCGGTACCGCGCTGAGCGCGCCGGAGCGGCTGGACCGGTTCATGGCGCGCGCGAATGCCGCCTATTACGCCAGCCACGACCCGTTCCGCGATTTCACCACGGCGCCTGAAATCGGCCAGGTTTTTGGCGAGCTGGTGGGTGCCTGGGCGGCGGTGGCATGGGCCGAGCTGGGCCGGCCCGATCCGGTGCTGCTGGTGGAAGCGGGGCCGGGGCGCGGCACAATGATGCGCGATGCGCTCCGGGCCGCCGGCCGCTTGCCAGGCTTTCTGGCGGCGTGCCGGCTGCACCTGATCGAAACCTCGCCTGCCTTGCGCGCGGCCCAGGCGGCGGCGCTGCCCAAGGCGGCGTGGCATGAGGATCTCGCCGAGGTTCCGGCCGGGCCCGCAATCGTTCTGGCGAATGAATTTCTCGATGCGCTGCCGGTGCGCCAGTTTGTGCGCCGGAACGATGGCTGGATTGAGCGGTTTGTCAGCGAAGGTGCGTTCGTGGAACTGCCCGCGGCGCCCGGGGTCGGGCCGGCACAAGCGGGCAGCGTGATCGAGCGGGGCGAGGCGGCGCTTGCTTGGGTGACCGAACTTGCGGTGCGGCTGCGCGAGCAGGACGGCGCGGCTCTGCTGCTGGACTATGGCG
>CAXUEX010000181.1:0-5311 GCA_964250215.1 uncultured Acetobacteraceae bacterium
CGCCTTGCGGGATCGCCGTGACGCGGCCGGGCTTCGGCACGCCCTTGGCGGAGGGCTCGCCCTGGAACACGATATCGAAACTGGGTTCCGGCAGCGGCGGCGGCGGCACCGGTACGCGGTGCAGCAGCAGCAATAGCGCCAGGGCCGCCAGGTGCAGCGCGCCCGACAGCCAGAGTGCCGGCGAGAGCCGACCGGCGAGGCGGCGCGCGCGCGGCGGGCGTCGCGGTTCCAGCCGCAGATCTGGCAGAAGGCTGTCAGGCATGGCGGCCCGGCGGGTCGGCGTCGGGGTCGGGCGCCTCGCGCGCGATCCGGATGAACTCCATCAGCAGCGTGTAGCCGAGGCCCAGCAGCACGGGCCCCAGGAAGATGCCCAGCACGCCGAAGGCCAGCACGCCGCCCAGCACGCCCAGCACGGTGAGCAGGAACGGCAGCCGTGCGCCGCGCGCAATGAAGTACGGGCGCACCACATGATCGGTGCCTGAAACCACTAGAACGCCATACAGTAGCAGGAACACGCCGTGCGCCGTGCGGCCGGCCGAGAGCAGCCACAACCCGGCCGGGATCCAAACCAGCGGCGCGCCGATCGGCAGCACGGCCAGGAACGCCGCCACCGCGCCCAGCAGCACCGGCCGTGGCACCCCGGCCAGCACCAGGCCGAAGGCGGTGAGGAAACCCTGAAGGATGGCGGTGCCGACGATGCCATAAACCGCGAAGCGAACCGTGCGCGCGGTGTTCTCGATGAGGCGCGGCGCGTAGCGGCCAGCGACACGGTGGGCGAGCACCTGCAGGTTGGCGCTCAGGGTCTCGCCGGAATACCAGAAGAACACCGCAGCGAAGATCGCGATCAGCAGTTGCGCGATGCCGCCCGCGATATCCAGCAGCAGCAACAATCCCTGTTCCGCCACCATGCCGAAATAGGGGCGGAAGAAATCCGCGGCGGCGCCCAGATCGGCCGCCCAGGCATTCCACGTTTCGGTCAGCGCCGGGCCGGCCAGCGGCAGCGTATAGAGCCAGTGCGGCGCCGGCGGGATCGCCGTGAGCCAGGCTTCTGCGGAGAGCCGCAGCGCCCGGACATCCTGCGCGCCCCCGGGCGCGGCAAGGGCCAGCGGCAATACCAGTCCCACTAGCGTGAGCAGCACCATCAGCCCCACCGCGATGGCCCGCGGCAGCCGCAGCCGACGCTCCAGCCAGCCGAACAGGGGCCACGTCGCAAAGACCAGGATCGCGGCCCAGAGCAGCGCGGGGAAGAACGGGTGCAGCACCCAGGCGCAGCCGAACGCGATCGCGCCCATCAGCAAGCCCATCAAAACGTGTTCGGCGATCATGCTCGGTCCTGTTTGCTGTGTTCCCCTGGCGCCAGACAAGCGCCGGTTGCGGCGCGAACCGGGCTGTGGCCTGCGCGTTACACGGGAAAAGCGGTTCGAAAAAAAACGATTCGTCGCTTGCGAAGGGACAAGCAGCGCGTTGTTATACGGCAATGCGGCCGGCCCGATTTTTGTTCACGGTGCCCGCCAGGAGATAGCACGTTCATGCGATTTACCGATATCGGCCAGCAGCTTCGGGCCTATCGCCTGGAGTCGGGCCTTCGTGCGGAGGAAATCGCCGCCCGTCTCGGCGTTTCCCGCGCCGCCCTCTATCGCTACGAAAAGGGCGAGGTGATCAAACTCGACACGGTCAACCGGCTGGCCGAGCTGCTGAAAATTTCGCCGCTTTCGCTGCTCGGCATCGGCGTCGAATATTACAACCGGCCGGTGGGCTTTTTCGAGCGGCTGCGGCAGGTGGAGGAAACAGCCGACCAAATCCTGCAGGTGGCGTTGCCACTGGTTTACCTGATTTCTTCCGATGAACTCGACAGCGTGGAACGCGAGATCTTCGCCGAAACTGCCGCGGAGGGCAGCGCCGAACGGGCCGCGCTGCGTGTGGGCGCCGAGCAGGTGCTGGGCATTCTGGCCGAGCGCAAGCGCATGTACCGGCTGCGCCGACCCACCATCATCGCGATGTTCTCGGCGCATGCGGTTTCGCGCATGTTGCACCTCGGCGTGGGCGGCGGAACGATGCACGCCGACGCGCTGCGGCATCGCGCGCGGGCCGTGGCGCGGGCCGAGGTGGAGAACGTCGCAACCCTGATGGAAGCAGAGCCGATGGGGCTGCAATTCGGCCTGCTGGCGGGCGGCGAACCCTCGGGCCAGTTCCAGATCCTGCGTTCTCGCGACCGGGCCATGCTGGCGATCAACCCGTTCCGTTCCGACACGCTGCCGCACCAGCCTTGCGGTGTGGCCATGATCACCGGCGCAGAAGAGGCCGTGGCGGCGCACCAGCGCGTGGCGGAAGCGATGTGGCGGGACGCGATCAAGGGTCCGGCCGGCGCGGCGCGGATGCGCGAGCTGCTGGCGGCGCATCCGCTGTAGGTTCGCAACGCGGCCTTGCCATCGCGCCTGCCGCATGGTGCTTGATGGCCATGCTCGCCTCCTCGGACGATGTCGCGATCGACTCGGTCGAAACGCCCTGGCGGGGCCGGTTCACGCTCGAGGTGGTCCGGTTCCGGCACCGGCGGTTCGACGGACGGATGTCGGGCGAGCGCGTGTGGGAGTTGTGGCGCCGCGGGCCGGCGGCAGCCGTGCTGCCCTACGATCCGGTTTCCGACCAGGTGGTGGTCATCGAGCAGTTCCGCCTCCCCGCGCTCGCAGCCGGCATCGATCCCGTGATGGTGGAGCTGTGTGCCGGGCTCGCGGACGGATCGGAGCCGGCCGAGAACGTGGCCCGGCGCGAGGCGCGGGAGGAAATGGGGCTTGCCGTGCACCGGCTGGAGCGCGTGGGCAATTTCCTGCTCACGCCGGGCGGATCGGACGAGAACTGCACGTTGTTTGCGGGCGAAGTGCGCGTGGCTGGCGCGGATGCGGACGGGCTGCTGGGGCATCACGGACTCGTATCCGAGCACGAGGATATCCGCGTGCGCGCGCTGCCGGCCGACCTCGCCATCGCGCGTGCGGTAGCCGGAGAATACCCGAATTCGGTGTGCGCGCTGGGGCTGCTGTGGCTGGCGGCGCGGCGCGACTGGCTGCGCGAGACATGGCGCGCGGCATGAACGCGATGCCGGCGCTGGTGAGCACGGACTGGCTTGCCCAGGCCATCGCGAAACCCGATCTGCGCATTCTCGATGCGAGTTTCTATCTGCCCACCGAAGGCAAGAACGCCGCTGCGCTGTTCGCCGAGGCACACATCTCCGGCGCGCGGTTCTTCGATATCGACGAGATCGCCGATCCGGAGGAGCGCGAGCTGCCGCATATGGTGCCCAGCAGCGCGCGGTTCTCGAGGCTGGTGAGTCAGTTGGGGATAAACAACGACTGCCGCGTGGTGGTTTACGATCAGAAGGGCCTGTTCTCGGCGGCGCGCGCGTGGTGGTTGTTCGGGCTTTTCGGCCACGATGCGGTGGCCGTGCTGGATGGCGGCCTGCCGAAATGGCGCCGCGAAGGCCGCCGGCTGGAAGCGGGCGAGCCTGGCGCGCCCATACCCGCGCGCTTCGTGCCGCGCCTGCGCGCGCGCCGGCTGCGCGGCTTGGCCGACATGCTGGAAAATGTAACGAGCGGCGAGGAATTGGTGCTGGACGCCCGACCGGCCGGGCGCTTTGCCGGCACCGCGCCGGAGCCACGCCCCGGGCTGCCTGCCGGGCATATTCCGGGCGCGGTGAACGTGCCGATGCCGGAACTGCTTGGGCCGGACCAGACCATGCTGGAACCCGCGGCGCTGCGCCTGCGGTTCGCGCAAGCCGGCGCCGACGGATCGCGACCGGTGGTGACCACCTGCGGCAGCGGCGTTTCGGCCGCGATGCTCACGCTGGGCTTGCGTGTCGCCGGATTGCCGGAAGGCGCGCTGTACGACGGTTCATGGACCGAATGGGCCAGCCACGCGGACACGCCGAAAGCGCCATGACAAACAAGCCGATGGGCTTTGGCACGCGGCTGGTGCATGGCGGCCGCGCCGGCACGAAAACGCATGGCTTCGTCAACCCGCCGCTGCACCGCGGGTCGACCGTGCTCTACGCGGACATGGCGCAGCGCCGCGCGCATCTGCGCAAACGTTTTGATCAAGCACTAACTTATGGCTTGCAGGGAAGCGCCACGCATCACGCGCTGGAGGACGTGATCGCCGACGTGGAAGGCGGCCACCGCACGCAGATTTTCCCAACCGGGCTCGCCGCCGTCACCGGCGCGCTGCTCGCCTATCTCGGCGCCGGCGATCACGCGCTGGTGCCCGACAGCGTCTATGGCCCGGTGCGCATCTTCTGCGACACGCTGGGCCGCCGGCTCGGCATCACGACCACGTATTACGAAGCCGGAACCGACGCCGCCGGCCTGGCCGCCCTGTTCCGGCCCGAAACCCGCGTGCTCTATCTCGAAAGCCCCGGCAGCCACACTTTCGAGGTGCAGGACGTGCCGGCGCTCGCCGCCGCCGCGCGCGCGCACGGCGCCGCCGTGCTGATGGACAACACCTGGGGCATCCACGCCTTCCAGCCCTTCGCCCACGGCGTCGATGTCTCCATCCAGGCCCTCACGAAATACCCGGTCGGCCATTCCGATGTGCTGCTCGGTTCCGTCACGGTCTCAGAACAGACGCACTGGCACCGCGTTCGCGATGCCGCGCTGGCGCTCGGCCAATACGCCTCGCCCGACGATTGCTGGCTCGCCCTGCGCGGCCTGCGCACCATGGCGCTGCGGCTGGATCACCAGATGCAGGCCGGCCTCGCGGTGGCGCGCTTTCTCGAAGGGCGGCCGGAGATCCTGCGCGTGCTCCACCCCGCGCTGCCCGGCGCGCCCGGCCACGCGCTCTGGACCCGCGATTTCACCGGCGCGTGCAGCCTGTTCGGCACCGTCTTCCAGCCGCGATTTTCGGTGGCGGACACACACCGTTTCGCCGATCGCCTGCGTCTGTTCGGCATCGGCGCCTCCTGGGGCGGCTATGAAAGCCTGGTGCTGCCCACAACGGGCTTCGTGACGCGCACCGCCGCAGATCCGGCATTCGGCGGCCCCATGGTCCGCTTCCACATCGGGCTGGAAGACCAGGCCGACCTGATCGCCGACCTCGCCCAGGCGCTGGACGCGATTGGGCAAGACGCGGCGCGGGAATAAACCGGCGCCCCCGCGCGTCCTCCCGCACGGGGGGGAGCAATGCCGCTCCCGCCCCAACCGGGAGAGGACCCCAGAATGCGCGCCATCATGACCATCCTGGCCGCCGCGCTGGCGGCGCCCGCCCCCATTGGCCGCCCCCCCCCCATCACCACCCCCCGGCACCGGCCGGATTACGACCACTTAAA
>CAXUEX010000182.1:0-5234 GCA_964250215.1 uncultured Acetobacteraceae bacterium
GTATTTGTTGTCCCGTTGCTGAGATTGCACAGCCGAATGGTTCCTATGGCGGCGAAGGCGGGTTTGGAAATACCTATCGACGCGAGCGCCGCCAACAGCACAAAAAACTGCCTTTGCATGTTGCACCTCAGGTTGTTCATTACCGTGCAAAGGGTAGCACTACAGTCAGAGCCCTGCAACCACTGCCTGCAGTTCTGACTCTTGATGCAACTGCGCTAACTGGTGGGAAAACGGAGTCGAGGGTTGTTCTCAGAGCCGGCGATTAGCAGGGATCCTCTTAGCCCGCGCCATTTGAGCGAGAAGTGCTACACCGCCCGAAGCAGGATGCTATAGGTAAGTTGCGGCCAGGAGGATATATCCCCCTGGACCCCACTGGGCCACCGGCCCCAGGCGCCATTTTGTTTTTTTAGAAGCGTGCGGTCACCGTGAAGAAGGCGCTGAACGGCTGGCCGGGGATGCCGTCGGCGAAGGCCGGCGTGCAGCTATAGTTATTTGCGGTCAAACCAGCGAACGGACCGGTCTTGATAGTGCCGCAGGCGTTCGGCGAAGTCTGACGGTAGAAATATTGGAAGAAGCGCTCGTCGAACAAGTTTTGGATGTTCAGGTCGAAGGTGACGCTCTTGACGTAGCCGAGTTGGGGGGTGGGCAGCTTGTAGTTAACGTCCAAGCTGAACACCGCGAATGGATTGTAGCCGCCATTCGGATCATACACGGTTGAACCCGTGATCTGATTATAGCGCGTGTAGGCGGGGCATCCCTGTTGTGTTGCCGGATTGCCTGTGCAGCCCGTGAAGTCAAGCGGAGCCAGACCAGGAAAGTTCGGCACGGTCAGGTACGCGGTGCCGTTCAGATCGTAGGTCGTGAATTGATGGCCGGTGTAGGTGCCGGTCAGTCTTACATCTAGGACGTCGTTGTCTACGAACGTGCTCTTGTGGTTGTAGTCCGCGCCGAAAGTCGAGAGCCAGTCGGGAACACCGGAGACCGGTGCGCCCTTAAAGGCGATGCCGTACTGGTCTTCAGCCACCGTCGTGAACGCGAAACCACTTGTCAGATACTTCACAAGCTGGTGCGAGAAGTTTCCGAAAAGCTGGAAGTCTGGCGTGGCCTGCCACACGGCCGAACCCTCCACACCCTTCGACTCACGTTGTCCGTTGCTGGTGTAATCAGTCTGGCCGTTCTGAGGTCCGGACTGGAAGCTAAAGAAGCCGAAGTCCCGATCCACCTTCTGGTAGAAGTAATCCACCGACAGCAGGATGTTCGAGGTGTCGTATTTCACGCCGCCTTCATACATATGCACGATTGAGGCATACGGCGGCGGTCCAGCGGCATTTGGACTGAAGTCGGTCACAGGGGCGAACAGCGCGGATTCGCCAAAGCTGCCATACGCCGTGAGCCCCTTTGCCGCTGGCAGAATCTGGTCGAAGTCGTAGGCGACGTTCGCGAACGGGAGCCACTCGCGGTCCCACTTCGTGGCCTTGTAAGGACCGTAGCGATCAATGGACGCGCCCTGCGTGCCCCCAACGGCGATGCCATTCGGTCCAAAGAATCCGGTGGGACCGTAACCTGATGGTGGGCGAAGCACGCCCGGCGGCAGACTGTAGAACGTATCGTCGCCGCCATTGTCGGCCGAATGCGTGCCCTCAAGCGTGAAGCCGGGGGTGATGTGCAGCGTATTGCCGAGCGCGTCGATCTTGTCTTGTGCGTAGAACTGGTAGATTTCGCGCACCACGCCGCCAGTGAAGTCGCCGAATGCGTGGGTGGAATCCTGCGGAGTCTGCGGGTCGCCGCCGTAGTAGAATTGCTGGGTGGGGCTCGTTTCCTTGGCCACCAAGCCGCCGATCTTGATCGTATTACCGAAGCCGAAAATGTCGGGCGGCGTGATCGTCAGGCGGGGCTGGATGCCGTAGGTATCGGAGTGGCTGGCGGTGATCTGATCGTTCAGGCCGCAAGGTCCGAAGCCGAAGCCGAACTGGTTCACGGTGCTGGTTGGGCACTCCTTGCTGCCCGCCGGATAAAGTGCAGCGGGATCGTAGTGGTGTCCGGTGCCATAAAAATACCCGCCATACCCGACCGGATAGGTACCTGGAACAAGCGAAGACGCATAAATAAGAGGCAGAATTCCAAAAGGTGCGGGATTCGGCGCTCCGTATAGGCCGCCTTCGCCGAAACCCGCCGGGTTGTTGATGAACGGACCGGCCCCACCCACCGTCAGTTGCGTTGGCACGCCGGCCGGGGTGAAGAGGCTGATGTCGCCGTAGTTCTCAAGCTGCTGATTGTTGCCGATGTAAAACGCCGTGACACCCACGTTCAGGTAGTCATTGATGTAGGTGTCATCCTTGAGAATCAGCGTCTTGTAATCGTTGTTCTGCTGCGCGAAGGTCAGGTTTGTCGGGTAGTTGCTGAACATGCCGTACTTTTCGAGATACGGGAGCGGCACCGGCTCGTTCTGGATGAGGCCGCTGCCGGTGTTGTAGAGCACCGTCATCTGGAAATTCGACAGGCCGTCATCATACGGCTTGTCGAGCGCGAATTCCATTTCGTTTTCGCGACTGGGCGTGCCGTCAATGAAGCCCTGGCTTTGCGAATTGAAGTAGTTCAGCAACACCTTGATAGCGTTGTCGCCGGTACCGAGCGGGCTATCCAACCGGCCGGAATTTAGCTCGAAGCCTTCCTTGTAGGTGCCGAAGGAGCCGACGGAGCCGACAAGATCGACATAAAAATCGTTGTCGGGGCGCTTGCTGTCATACGCAATGGTGCCGCCGATGGTGCCGAAGGTGTTCTTATCGGGATAGGCGACGCCGGGATAAATGTGCACGCCGCTGATCTGGTTGAGGGTGAAGACGTTGCCGATGTTGTTGGCGAGGTAGAAGTTGCCGGGGGCCAGAAGATCCTGCGTGGGGATGCCATCCAGCGTGGTGGCGAGTTCCAGGCCGCGCACACCGCGGATGCTGATGGTTGGCGCGTTGTCGCCCACACCTTGCTGATAGACATAGACCGACGGTGCTTGACGCAGCAGCGTGGCGACGGAGCCCGAGACGCCGACCGAGGCGATGGCGCGCGCGCCGAGTTCGGTCACGGCGGAAGGCGAGTTCTTCTCCTTCTGAATCAACCGCCGCGCGCGGACCGTGATCGACTCCGGCGCGTTGGCGCTGACTTGCGGGGCGATGGCGCCGCCGCCGCCGTTGATGCTGTTGTTGCCGGCGCCCGGCGCACCGTTGCCACCGTTGGGGCCGATTTGCGCCACTTGCGCCTGGGCGAGCTGCACCTGCGCTGGGGCATCGCCGGCGCGTGCGGGGAGGGCGGTGGCGACCAGCGCGCAGGCCGCGCAGGCCATGAGGGAGTGTCGGAGCGAGCTCGGATGGGTCATCGTTTCCTCAAACACAAGGGGCTGGCGGCGCGGCTGCGGAGGAAGGCGGAGCACTCATAAAACCCCCGTATCAGGCCGGTATCGGTCCGACACATTGAGCCGCTGTCACGGAACTGTGCAACGGCCCGCGAGCGTTCCCGGCAACAGTGGCGGCGCGTATGTGATCACAGGGCAACAGTCCGGCCGTCGATGCCCCCGGGCTGTTGGGCGGGGCTGTCAGACAATGATCGCCGAGCGCTCCAGCGTGGCCCGCACCCAGGCGGCCGCCGCGTCCTCGTCGAACAGCTCGGCCAGCTTGGCCATCATCGTGCCGCCCAGCTCCTCGGCATCGACGATGGTGACGGCGCGGCGGTAATACCGCGTGACGTCGTGGCCGATGCCGATGGCGATGAGCTCGGCCACGTCGCGGCTTTCGATATCGTGGATCACCTGGCGCAGATGGCGTTCCAGGTAGTTGCCGGGGTTCACCGAAAGCGTGCTGTCATCCACCGGCGCACCGTCACTGATCACCATCAGGATGCGGCGGTGCTCGGGGCGGGCCAGCAGCCGGCGATAGGCCCATAGCAGCGCCTCGCCGTCGATGTTCTCCTTCAGCAGGCCTTCGCGCAGCATGAGGCCGAGATTTTTGCGCGCGCGGCGCCAGGGCGCGTCGGCGGATTTGTAGACGATATGCCGAAGATCGTTGAGCCGGCCGGGGTTTTTCGGCTTGCCGTCCCCCACCCAGCGCTCGCGCGCCTGGCCGCCTTTCCAGGCCCGCGTGGTGAAGCCCAAGATTTCCACCTTCACGCCGCAACGTTCCAGCGTGCGCGCCAGAATGTCGCCGCACATGGCCGCCACCGTGATGGGCCGGCCGCGCATGGAGCCGGAATTGTCGATGAGCAGCGAAACGACCGTGTCGCGGAAATCGGTCTCGCGCTCGCGCTTGTAGGACAGCGACTGCATCGGGTTGACGATCACCCGCGCCAGCCGCCCGGCATCGAGCATGCCCTCCTCCAGGTCGAAATCCCAGGCGCGCGTCTGCTGCGCCATCAGCCGGCGCTGCAACCGGTTGGCGAGGCGCGAGACGACGCCCTGCAGATGTTGCAATTGCTGATCGAGCAGCTGGCGCAGGCGCGTGAGCTCGTCGGCGTCGCACAATTCCTCGGCCGCCACCTCTTCGTCGTGCGCGCGGCTGTAGGCGCGATACGGGCTGATCTCGGCGGGCTCGGGGGTTTGCCGCGGCTGCGGGCCGGCGGGCTGATCGTCGGTGCCGGCATCGGCCTCGTCCTCGGCCGGTTCTTCGGCTTGCGCGGCCTCGGTCTCGGCGCTGGCCGCCAGCATCTGTTCCGGCTCGGCCGCCTGCGAGGCTTCGTTCTCGGCCGCGTTCTCCTGCGCGCCGCTCTGCTCGCCGGTTTCCTCCGCGTCCTGTTCCGGTTCCGGCTCGGCCTCCGCTTCGGCCGCCGCCAGGTTCATCGCCGCGAGCAGCCGGCGGGCGGCGCGGGCATAGGCGAGCTGGTCGTTCTGCGCGGCGGCCAGGTCTTCCAGGGCCAGCTTCGCGCCCTCGCCCATGGTGTCGCGCCACATCGCGAGCACGCGCTGCGCCGATTTGGGCGCCGGCTCGCCGGTCATGCGCTCGCGGGCGAGCAGAGCCAACGCGGCGGCGGGGGAAAGCTGGTCCCGCCGGGTCATTTTTTCGGTGCCGTCGGCCTCGCAGCCCTCGGCCAGCTTGGCGCGCAGATTGGCCGCGACGCCGGCCATGTGGCGGCTGCCGACGCTTTCCACGCGCGCCTGCTCCAGCGCGTCGTACACGCCGCGCGCCTCGCGCTCGGCCGGCAGGCGGGCGGCGTGAACCAGGTCGTCGTGCAGCCGCAACCGCAGCGCCATGCTG
>CAXUEX010000183.1:0-5220 GCA_964250215.1 uncultured Acetobacteraceae bacterium
ATGAAGTTGCTCGTCAAAACAAAGAGCTAGAGCGTGACCGGCACCGATGTCCGATCCAATCAGAACCAGTTACGCTCTAGCCGGCTGCGCGCTATAGCGCGACCTCTCAGCCGAGCACCTCCTCCAGCCATGCCCCTTTCATGATCGGCCTGCTTCGCGCCGGCGCTCTGCTGCCCGCTTTTCTGGCCGCGGGCTGTGTCGTCGGCCCCGATTACCACCGGCCGAACACCGATCTGCCGCCGGCCTTCACCGCGCCGCAAGCCGTCGCCGCCCCCGTGATCGATCGCGCCTGGTGGACGCATTTCCGCGCCCCGCAGCTCGATCGCCTGATGCTCCGCGCCGCCGAGCTCAGCCTGGATCTCGCCGCTGCCGAAGCCCGGATCGTGCAGGCCGACCAGGCGGTGCGCGTTGCCGGCAGCCCGTTGCTGCCCAGCCTGAATGCCGCGGCCACGCAATCCTGGCAACGCGTTGGGCTCGCCTCGCAGAGCACCGGGGGCTTCAACGGCTTCAGCGGGCTTTCCGGTCTTGGGGGCACCTTGCCCGGCGGCAGCCACTATTTTGAAAGCCGCAGCTACACCGGCGAATTCCAGGCCGCCTACGAGGTGGATTTCTGGGGCAAGAACCTGGATGCGTTCCGCGCCGCGCAGGCCAGCGCCGTCGCCACCGTCTATGATCGCGAAACCGTCTGGCTCACCACTTCCAGCTCCATCGCGAACACCTATTTTCAGGCGCTGGGCTATCGCGACCGGCTCGCCATCGCCCGGCACAACGTGGAAAGCAGCCTGCAGATTCTCGACGCTTACCGCGCGCGCCTGCAGGTCGGCACCGCCAGTGCGCTCGATGTCAGCCAGCAGGAAGCTTTGGTCGCCGGCTACCGCGCGCAGTTGCCGGCGCTGGAAAGCCAGTTCCGCCAGCAGCAACTGGCGCTCGGCATCCTGGTGGGCGTGCCGCCGGAGCAGATCGTGCTCGATGCCGTAACGCTACCGGAACTGATCATTCCCGCCGTCGCCACCGGCCTGCCCGCAGGCCTGTTGCGCCGGCGCCCCGACGTCGCCAACGCCGAGGAACAGCTGATCGCGCAGAACCAGACCGTGAAGCAGGATGTGGCGAATTTCTTTCCCTCGCTCCAGCTCACGGCCGCCGGCGGCGTTTCCAGCGTGGCGCTTTCCGCCATTACCGGCCCGGGCTCGTTGATCGCGAATTTCATGAGTTCCCTGACACAGACCATTTTCGACAACGGCCTGAAATCCGGCACGCTCGGCGAAGCCAAAGGCCGGTTCCAGGAACTGGCGGCGGATTACGCGAAATCCGTGCTTCAAGCGCTCACCGATGTGGAGACCGCGCTCACCCAGGTGAGTTTTTCCGCAGTGCAGGAAGTGGCGGAAGCCGAGGCCGTGCGCACGGCCCAGCGCAGCCTCGACATCGCCCGCGCCCAACTCGCCGCCGGCACGGTGGACCTGATCACGGTGCTGAATACCGAGGCCACGCTGTTCAACGACCAGGATGCGCTGGCCCAGGTTCGCGTTTCGCGTTTTCTCGCCGCTGTCGCCCTATATAGGGGGCTCGGTGGCGGCTGGACGCTGCCCGGAGGCAAAGGATGAAGCGTTTCCTCGCCGCCATCGTGCTGTTCCTGGTGGTCGTCGGCGGCTTCGTGTGGCTGCGCACCAGCCAGAAAGCCGCGCAAGGCCGCGAAGCCAAGGCTGCCGCGGCCGCCGATCTCGTGCCGGTGCTCACCGCGCCGGCCACGCTGCGCGATGTGCCGGTGTATCTCGACGGCATCGGCACCGTGCAGGCGCTCAACACCGTCAACATCCGCCCGATGGTCGATGGCCCGCTGGTGGAAGTGCGGTTCCGCGAAGGCCAGGAGGTGAAGACCGGCGACGTGCTGGCGCGTATCGATCCGCGAACGTATCAGGCTACCTACGATCAGGCGGTGGCGAAGAAAGCCCAGGACGAAGCCCTGCTGGCCAACATGCAGCGCGACCTGGTGCGCTACGACAAGCTCGCGAAAACCCAGTATGCCACGGCGCAGCAGGCCGATACGCAGCGTGCCACGGTGGCGCAGGACCAAGCGCAGGTGCGCCAGGACCAGGCGCAGATCGACAGCGCCAGGACGAATTTGAGCTACACCACGATCGAGGCGCCGGTGGATGGCCGGATGGGCATTCGTCAGGTGGATGTCGGCAATCTGGTGCACAGCACGGATGTCACGCCCATTTCCGTGCTCACCACATTGCAGCCGATCGCGGTGATTTTTACGTTACCGCAACAGAATCTGCCGCTGGTGGTGCACGCCATGGCCCAGGGCGCGCCGGAAGTGCTGGCGGTGCCGCAGAACGGCGATCCGCATGAGATTCTGGATCGCGGCCGGCTTGCCGTGCTCGACAACCAGATCGACCAGACCACCGGCACGATCAAGCTCAAGGCGATCTTCCCGAATCCCGGCCTGTCGCTCTGGCCCGGCGCGTTCGTGAACGTGCGCCTGGCACTCGCCACCGAGCACGACGTGACCACGGTGCCGACGCAATCCGTGCTGCGCGGCCCCACCGGCGCGTTCGTGTATGTGGTGGATGGCAGCAACATCGCGCAGCGCCGGGCGGTGACGGTGCCGCACCAGGACGAGAATGTCGCCGTTATCGCCTCCGGCCTGAAACCGGGCGAATCGGTAGTGACCGACGGCGCCTCGCGGCTGACCGACGGCGCGAAGGTGAAGCGCCTGGATGCAGGGCACGCGTAGAACCAAAGCGCATGGAGTGGGACGCTTTCAGCGTTCCACGGTAATTGCTGGTCGCACGATGCCCGCCACCTGCGCCCGCAGCTTCGCCACCTCGTCGGCCTGCACCAGCATCGCCTGACCCACCTCGTTTTGCGCCCGCGCCGCCTGTTCGATCGCCGGCAGGCGCGCCGCAATCGCCGCCGCCTGGGCGCGCAATGCATCGACGGCGTCTGTCCCCTGCACCACGGCCATCACGCCGCGCACCAGGTCATCGGCCTCTCGTGTCAGCCCCACCGCTTGCCGCGTGAGCAGCGCCGCGTGTGTGGCACCGCGCTCGGCATGCAGCCCCAGCCGCTCCCATGCGCCGGAAATTTCCGCGGCTTCTTCGGCGATGCGCTCGGCCTGCGCCGCGTCCCGCACCGGTCCGGGTGCGTTCCGGCGCGCGGCCAGATTGTGCCAGATGGCGCGAAAGCCGCGCGCCGCCGGGCGGCCCAGGAGCAGCACCGGACGGCCCACATCCTCCAAGGCGCGACGATAGCTGCGCTCCACCAGCCGGTCGTGCAGCCGGCGCAGGCGGCCGATTTCCCGCTGCCCCAGGGCCGCGCACAACCCCATGGTGAGGCAGGCAGCCGCCACGATCTGGGCCGCCGCGCCGCCAGCCGCCGCCACCGCCGAGCCGGAAGCCACGGCCGCCGCCAAACCAACGGCCGCGAAGCCGCGTTCCAACCCGCCAACCGGGTCGATCCAACCGGAACTGTATTTCTGATCCGCGTCAGGCATGTTCGGGCTCCGTAAGCCCGCGTCAGCGGGCCATCAGGGGGGACATCCTGCGCATGAAGCGGTTACTCAGCCTTGAATTCGCGGCTCTTGCCGTGCTCGCAGTGTCCGCCAACGCGCACGCCGCCCCCACCGGCAGCTTCTCGGTGGATTACCAGGGCCTCTCGCACGGCCTGCTCGTGCTGCGCCTGCAGGGCGAGCTCAGCCTGACCGCCAGCAGCTATTCCGGCCGCCTCGCCTACCACACCGCCGGCATGATCGGCTGGATGGTGCGCAACGAGGATGAAAGCCAGGTGACCGGCACTTTCGCAGGGAGCACCGCGCTGCCGCAACGTTTCGACAGCGTGGGCAATCTGCGTGGCACGCCGCGCACCACGCGCATCCATTACCTCGGTGGCAATCCCGTGATCGAAGTGCGCACGCCGCCCGTGGAACAGGAGCGCACGCCGGTGCCCGATGCCGAAACCACGCACACGATCGATACGCTTTCGGCTATCGCGCTGCTGATCCACCAGGTGGGCGACACCGGGCGCTGCGAGGGCCATGTGCGCATCTTCGATGGCCGCCGGCTGACCGACCTCACCGCCACCACGGTGGGCGACGAAACGCTGCCGAAAATCCAGCGCTCGTCCTATGCCGGCCCGGCGTTGCGCTGCGATTTCGCGGGCAATCAGCTCGCCGGCTTCAAGAAGGACGAGAGCGAGGCCGAGCAGCGCCGCACCAAGCATGGCAGCGCCTGGCTCGCCCAGGCCATTCCCGGCGGCCCGCTGGTGCCCGTGAAGGTGATTTTCGAGAACAAGCTGCTCGGCCAAGTGACGCTTTACGCCGGCAGCATCACCGGCACGCCCGGCCCGTTGGCGCAGACCGCGCCGCGCTGAGCCGGGTCACCGAGCGGCCTCGTCAAGCCTCGCCCGAAGCATTAGCAACGCCCGGCAGCAACAGTCCCGCCGCGGGAGCGGCCAAAACAGGCGGAAACGACCATGAACTTTCGCACCCTCGATGACGCCGATGTGCGCGGCAAGCGCGTTCTGCTCCGCGCCGACCTCAATGTGCCGGTGCGCGAGGGCCGCATCACCGACACCACGCGCCTGGAACGCCTCACCCCCACCATCCGCGAACTCGCCGAAAACGGCGCCCGCGTGATCGTGGTGAGCCATTTCGACCGGCCGAAAGGCCAGCGCGTGCCGCATATGTCGCTCGGCCCCGTCTCGGCCGCGCTGCGCGACATACTCGGCCGCGACGTGTTCTTCGCCGACGATTGCATCGGCCCCGAAGCCGAGGCGGCCGTCGCCAGGCTCGAGGACGGCCAGGTTCTGGTGCTGGAGAACACCCGCTTCCATGAAGGCGAGGAAAAGAACGATCCCGAAATGGCAAAGGCGCTCGCCAGCCTCGCCGACATCTATGTGAACGACGCCTTCTCCGCGGCGCACCGGGCACACGCCAGCACCGAAGGCGTGGCGCGCCACCTGCCCAGCCACGCCGGGCGCTTGATGCAGCGCGAACTGGAGGCGCTGAAGGCCGCGCTGGAGCATCCGGACCGGCCGGTCGGCGCCATCGTCGGCGGCAGCAAGGTTTCCACCAAGCTGGAACTGCTCGGCAACATGATCGGCAAGGTCGATCTGCTCGTGATCGGCGGCGCGATGGCCAACACCTTCCTGGCCGCCCAGGGCGTGGCGGTGGGCCGGTCGTTGCAGGAGGCCGAGATGCACGATACCGCGCGCCGGATC
>CAXUEX010000184.1:0-5218 GCA_964250215.1 uncultured Acetobacteraceae bacterium
CCGCCCGCCACGCGGGGGGGGGGGCAGCCGGCCACGCCAAGCCCGCGCCGATTGGTGCAGGTGTCGCGGGTGCACGACGATGGCGCCGGGCAGCGCCGGCAGCGCCCGAGCGACGGCACGGCCGATACCGGCCGCGCCCCAGAACGAGATCATGGCGAGCGTGGCCAGCAGCCCGAGCGCCACCAGCCCGTAGCCGGCGGCGCGCAGCAACGGCCGGCCGGGCGCCAGCCGCTCCGTAAGCATGTTCAGGGACAGGGCAGGCCGAGCATGGCCACCAGATAGAACGGCCGGCGGTGTTCGGACAGCAGCCGGAACTCCGGCGCCCGCGCGAAGCTGCGATGGATGTGGCGGGTGCGGCGGCTGTCGGGGTCGGCGCGGAAGAAATAGTGGTTGGCGATCATGCAGAGGCCGCCCGGGCGCAGCAGGCGGGCGATGCTGCGGGCGATGCCGGCGAGCGAGCGCGCGTCGAGCGCCGGCAGGTAGTAGAGGCAATCGGCGAGCACGACGAGATCGGCGCTGGCGTCCATTGCCGCCGGCAGGTGCAGGATGTTGCCCTGCTCGAAGCGCAGATTGGCGACATGGCCGTGGGCGGCGCGGGCCTGGGCCACCGCTTCGCCGGCGATGTCGATGCCGAGCACGCTGTCGGCATGGGCGGCGAGTTGGCGGCTGAGGCCACCGCCGCCGGCGCCGAGTTCGAGTGCCGCGGCGAAACGCCGGCCGCGCGGCAGCAGCCCGGCGAGTACCTCGTATTTCCGGCGCTGATAGCGGTAGCGCGGATCGGCCGAGGCCCAGGGGTCGCGGCCGGCGCGATAGACGGTGTCGAAGGCGGTTTCGGCATCGGTGGTGCGACGCAGGCCGGCGAGTGTGGCGTCGGTGCGGGCGCTGCGCAGGAACAGACCGATATCGCGCGGATGCATGAACAGCGCGCGGGATAGCAGGCTCATTGTGGGACTCGGGATCGTGAGCGGCCAACCTAGGCGCAGGGCTTCGCGAGTGGAAGCGGCTGTCGGCGGTTGCGAGTGGGCGCAGCCCGATCCGGTGGCCGGCGGCCGCGCATCAGGATATCGTTGTTGATCCGGAAGGATTCATCCGGGCTCGATTTATGTTATGTTTTCGTAATCAGTTACGCAATCTGGAACAAAACCTAGTCCGCGAGGCCCATGACGAAGGCGAGCGCGACGTTGAGCGGCGCGACATCTTCGGCATTCAGGCGCCCTATGGTCTCTCCCACGCGCTCGCGTCGGATCGTCACCGGTTTTTCGGCCATCACCTGTGATCGCACGCGCAAGCCGTTGGCGGCGCTGGGATCGACGGCAATCCGAAAATCCGGGGTATCGGCGGATGCGGACGTCATCTGGCAAACCACGACCGATGCATGGGTTGCCGGGAAAGCGTCGGTCTGGACGATCACCGCCGGGGGCGGCTTTCCATAGTCGCCCGAGGCGGCGACGGTCACCACATCACCGCGTCTCACTGTCGCCTTTGCCGGGCTGGTCGAATTCGGAAACCGCCTCGATCCAGGTCATGGCGTCATCTTCGTTCCGTGGGTCCAGCCCCGCGACCTGTAAGGCGATCCGCCGGCGTACGGACTGCAAGCGTGAATCGGGGACGATGAGACGGAGCTCGCGAAGGCCGCGCGCGCGCCGTCGGTTGCGCATCGTCTTCATTCGTTCGGCGTCGGCGGACATCATGATCACCTGGTGTCAAGCCTCGGGAGCACCGTAACGCGTTACTGGCGCGGAGGCGACCTGCGCGCGATCGGCCAAATTTCGACTGGCGCAAAGGCAATTCGTGGCGCAACGTTCGGCGTCGCGATCCCCGCTACCGATGTACGGCACGAGCTGCTCAAGCAAACCATTTATAACAGATTGCGCGCCACTACGCGGCACTCTTCGTCCAGTCGTTTCTCAAAGCGCGCTTGTATACGAGCAAAATCCGCCTTTCTCGCATCTTCTCGCGTGGCGGATGTCCAGATCGGCCCGGCTGCGCCTGATATAGCCTGTCTGGTCGCGATGCTGGGGCCGCCCCCCTTTGCTCCGGTGAGTAACACTACCCCCACTGCAGCCGCTCCGACACCGGTTCCGATCGCGAGCGCCGCCGCGCGTTTCGCAAAGACATAACCCAAATAAGATTTCGCGGAGGCCTTCTCCATTTCGGCATCGAGTTGATCGTAAGCTGCCTGACAACTCGGCCTAAATACTTGGTTGAAAACGGTTGGAAACTCCGCTCTAAACCAGCCAGGTGCCTCGGCGGCCATCCAAGCAACATTCGACGCACAGACCTCGAGTTCGCCTCGCAGATGCGCGATCACGGCAAGAACATATCGGGCTTTGGCCTGGGCATGCGTGTCACTTGCCGACCTCGATGGCCGCTGGAGTTCGTGCATCGCAAGGTCTTCGGACTATGAGATCCGCTTCCCGTTTCCAGCCCCACTTTCGGAAACGAGGCATTCGTAAACCCAATCTAGAGACGCACGTATCTCTGCGGCGCGAGCTCCGGCTGCCTTACCCGACGGGATGGTCGATAACGCAAGCGCCTTGACCTTCGAGGCAGATTGATCCCGGTCGGAAAACATCTCTGCGCAAACTATTTTCAATGTTATTTTGGGATCAGGCATGTCCCGTCCATGAAGATGTTTACGCGTGCCCGGCCGCGTGGCGAAGACGCGACATCGCGGCGGCTTCGGGGCGACGGATGACGCTTCGCTTATCCGTCCTACAGCACTGGTGCTTGCGACGGTGCGCGGGGTGCATCCACTGCCCTCGGCTGCAATTTGGATAGGATCAGTCACTTAGCTCACGCTGACCAAATGCCCGGCAGGCCGATTATATTATCCCAAATTCTGTCAAGGCGGGCGCCAAAGCTGCCGCAGCCATCCGCATGACTTTCCACGGCGTCCAACAGCGTACGCATAGCGTCAACTCCGCCTCCCCTCTTGCCGAATTGAGGCGCGAAGGCTTTCTCCCACGCCATCATGTGCCACAGACAGCATGCGTGGCGGAGTGCGGAGCCGGAGCCTCTGCCCGCCGGAGGCGGATCGGAGCCGCTCACCCGGCCAACGCCACCGGCTCCCGGCGCAATCGCTTCACCAGCAGCTTGTTCAGCGCGTGCACATACGCGCGGGCGGAGGCGGTGATGGTGTCTGTATCCGCGCCTTGGCCGTCGACCATTTTGCCGTCTTCTTCCAGGCGGATCGTGGTTTTGGCCTGGGCGTCGGTGCCTTCGGTGATGGCGGCGACGGAGAACAGGACCAAGCGGGCTTCGTGCGGGAAGGCGGCGCGGATGGCGTTGAAGGTGGCGTCTATGCCGCCGTCGCCTTCGGCCTCGGCGGTGCGGCGCGCGCCTTCCACTTCGATCTCCAGTTGCGCGCGCGCGGGGCCGCGGGAGCTCGAGTGCACATCCAACGCGACGAAGCGGATGCGGTCGTGGCCGCGCAGGATCTCGTCATCGACGAGAGCGACGATGTCTTCGTCGAAGACGAGCTTTTTCCGATCCGCCAGATCCTTGAAGCGGCGGAAGGCGTCGTTGAGGGCGTTGTCGCCGAGCTCGCCGTAGCCGAGGGCGGCGAGCTTGTCGCGGAAGGCGGCGCGGCCGGAATGTTTGCCCATGACAAGGTTCGAGTGGGTCCAGCCGACGCTTTCGGGGGTCATGATTTCGTAGGTGCGGGCGTGTTTGAGCATGCCGTCCTGGTGGATGCCGCTTTCGTGGGCGAAGGCGTTGCGGCCGACGATGGCCTTGTTGGGCTGGACGTCGAAGCCGGTGATGGTGGCGAGCAGGCGCGAGGTGCGCAGGATGCGTTCGGTGGCGATGCCGGTGGCGTGGGGCAGCGCGTCGGGGCGGGTGCGCAGCGCCATGACGATTTCCTCCAGCGCGGCGTTGCCGGCGCGCTCGCCGATGCCGTTGATGGTGCATTCGACCTGGCGGGCGCCGGCGCGGATGGATGCCACCGTGTTGGCGACCGCGAGACCGAGATCGTTGTGGTTGTGGGCGGAGAAGATCACGGCGTCGGCGCCGGGCACGCGGGCGCGGAGCATGGTGAAGATTCGGAACAGATCCTCGGGCAGCGCGTAGCCGACGGTGTCGGGGATGTTGATGGTGGTGGCGCCGGCGGCGATGGCGGCTTCGGTGCAGCGGCAGAGGAAATCGGGGTCGGTGCGGCTGCCGTCCTCGGCGGACCATTCCACGTCCGCGGTGAAATTTCGGGCGAGGGTGACGCTGGCGGTGACGGCTTGCAGGACCGCGTCGGGTTCCATGCGCAGCTTGTATTTCATGTGCAGGGGGCTGGTGCTGATGAAGGTGTGGATGCGGCGGCGTTCGGCGGGGCGGATGGCTTCGGCGGCGCGCAGGATGTCGCCGGGGGCGGAGCGGGCGAGGCCGCAGATGACGGGGCCGCGGATGGCAGCGGCGATGGCGTGGACGCTTTCGAAATCGCCGGGAGAGGCGATGGGGAAGCCGGCCTCAATGACGTCGGCGCCGAGTTCGGCGATGGCGTGGGCGAGGCGGAGCTTTTCCTCGAGGTTCATGGAGAAGCCGGGCGATTGCTCGCCGTCACGCAGGGTGGTGTCGAAGACAATGAGGCGGTCGTCGGCGAGGTCGCCGAAACTCGGGTGCACGAGACTCATGGCAGGGTTCCCCGGCAGGGATGGCGGAAACATCGGGCGCGACGGGACTTTCCCCCGAACGGCGCCTTTTCAGGCCAAGCCGCTCAGGGGCGGATAAGTCGCGCGCCGGCGTGGCCCGCGCGCTGGGGAGGCCGGGCAAGGATATGCCGGATCTGGCCTGCGATCATGCAAGAAGCTTAGCTGGAACGCGGTGCCGGCGCAACTTTCGCGCCACCGCCGAAAAAGAAAGGGCCGGGAAAGTCGCCCTTCCCGGCCCCGGTGGTGGTTGCGGCGTGGGCTTTACTTCGGCGCGGTGTCGGAGCTGGGCGGGGGCGCCATCGAGCTGTCGCTGGAAGGCGCGGTGCTCGAGCTGCTCGACGAGCTCTTGTGGTGGTGGTGCGAACGGTGATGCGAGTGGTGCGTGCTGTGGGTGGTGCCGGTGCCGGGGCCGGTATCGGCGGCGGTGCCGCCCGACATGCCGGAACCGTTGGTGGTGGTATCCGGTGCCGCCGGGGTGGAGGGGGCGGCCATTGGAGCGGCCGGAGCCGGGGCGGCCGGGGCAGGCGCAGGCGCCGGGGCCGCGGCGCCGAGTAAAAGCGCTCCTGCGCCGAGCAGCG
>CAXUEX010000185.1:0-5216 GCA_964250215.1 uncultured Acetobacteraceae bacterium
GGGGCAGCGGCTTCCTCGGCGCGGGCTTGCGTCATGCCGGTGCGGCGCAGCGTGTCGGCCACCGCTTCGCGGCCGGGGCCGATCAGCTCCAGATGGCGGTCCTGAAAGCCGCGCCGGCGCAGCGAGGTGGCGGCTTCGAGGGCCTTTTCACGGCTGGTGAACAGCCTTGTTACCGTCGAGGTCATGGCGTCTCCATTTCATTTTCGTGGAGGTGTTGATGAGCGGCAGCGCAGTGATCAACGTGGCGACGAGCAGCAGCAGTTCCAGGCAATACACGGTGTCGTAGGCCAGCACGGGGCCGGCGGGGTTGGCGGCGAGATGGTTGGCCATCAGGTCGCGGACGATGCCGCCGGCGGCGATGGCGGTGCCGGCGGCGGTGGCCTGCACGGCACCCCAGGCGCCGAGTGCAAGGCCGGTCTGGTTGCGCGGCGCCTGGTTCATGGTGGCGGTGAGGGTGCCGTGACCGAACAATCCGGCGCCAAAACCGATCAGCGCGGTGCCGAGGCCGAACAGCAGGATGGAATGCAGCGGCGCCGCCAGGATGACGCAGGCAAAGGCCGGCAGGCCGACCAGGGCGCCGCAGATTGCCATGCGGAACGGATCGAAGCCGCGGCCGAGTACGCGGGAAGCCAGGCCGAAGCCGAACAATCCGCCGAGCGCCAGCGTGGCCGTGAGCTTGGTGGTTTCGCCCACCGGCAGATGCAGGATCTGGCCGCCATAGGGTTCCAGCAGCACATCCTCCATGCTGAAGGCCATGGTGCCCAGGCCGACCGCGACGAGGCGGCGCACGACGCGGCCGCCATAGGCGAAGCTCTGCCAGGATTCGCGAAAGCCGGGCGCGGGGGCGGCCGTGCGCGTGGCGGCGGCACGGCGGGGTTCCTGTTTCCACAACGCAATGGTGTTCAGCACCACGGTGATCACGGCGCTGCCCTGGATGACCTGCACGAGCCGGCCGGGGGTGAAATCGACGAGCAGCGCGCCGAAGATCAGGGCGCTGGCGATCATGCCGAACAGCAGCATGACGTACATCAGCCCGACCACCTGCGGCTGCTTGGCTTTCGGGGCGAGATCGGTGGCCAGCGCCAGCCCCACCGTCTGCACCGTGTGCAGTCCGGCGCCCACCAGCAGGAACGCGATGGCGGCGCCGCCTAGCCCGATCCAGGCCGGCGCGTTGGCCGATTCGCCCGAGCCGGACAGCACCAGCACGGCGAACGGCATGATGGCGAGGCCGCCGAATTGCAGCATGGTGCCGCGATAGATGAAAGGCACGCGGCGCCAGCCGAGCTCGGAGCGATGGTTGTCGGAGCGGAAGCCGATCAGCGCGCGGAACGGGGCGGCGAACAGCGGCAGCGCGATCATGGTGCCGACGAGCGAAGCGGGCACGCCGAGTTCCACGAGCATGACGCGGTTCAGCGTGCCGATCACGAGGGTGAGGGCCATGCCGACCGTCACCTGGAACAGCGACAGCCGCAGCAGGCGCGAGAGCGGCAGATCGGGCGTTGCCGCATCGGCGAAGGGCAGGAATTTTGTGCCCATCTCCGCCCAGCGGCGCATCGCGCGTTCGCTGAAACGATTCATTTCCGTCCCGACAAGCGTTTTCGGCACCCCACCGGAAAACCGGGGCAGGATGCCCCAGCTTCCCGGTGGGAACGCCGGTTTGTTACTTCGGCGTGGCGAGCGCCAGCCGCGACGGCGCCGGCTTGGCGGCCGGGGTCGGCGTGACCGTGACCATGAAGGCGGTCTGCGTCGAGCCCGCCTGCTGCACCGGCGCTACCGTGACGGCGAAAGCCGGCGCGACTTGCGAGGTGGTGGAGGCCAGGCCGAACTTCGTGCCGTTCTCCAAGCTGGCCGCGGCCGGGTGGTTGCGGGCACTGCCCGACCAGTAGTTGCCGAACCACGGCGTGTGCGTGAGCACCGTCGCGTGCACGGTCAGCGCGATGGCGGTGACGCTGCCGAGCAGCAGCGGCAACCCGACCGTCGGGTGGACCACGCACCAGATTCTTCCCTGATTCATGGATGCACCCTCCTATTTCAGCCAGGGCGTGAGCACGCCGGCCATGATGTGCGCGATTACCGCGATGAGGAAGAACACGCGCGCGCCGTCGATGACGTGCTTGTGCAGCTCTTCCGACTCCCGGATTGTCAGGCCGGTCGGCCAGACTCGGTTCGGATCGTCGTCCATACCCTATCCCTTCCGTATTTTCGTTCCGTGCTGAGACCGCACGCAGTCAGCCACGCCCGCGCGCCCGAAGCCGCGCCTCCTCTGTTGCGCCGCCACCTGGCACGCTGCGGCCCTGGCGGACACCGCCGGCGGGCGCGGACGCGGATGCCCCTGCCCCCCGGTCTGAAAAGCCTACTAGGTGTCGCCCCAGCGTGACAAGTGGGAATGTCAACTAAATCGGACAGGTGGGTGCGGAACCGACGCCCGCGCCGGCCGGCCCGAACCGCGCCCTATTTGCGTTTCCGGAACGTGTTCTCCGGCGCCGGAAAACGCCGGGCGCGCACATCCGCGGCATAGGCGCCGGCGGCTGCCGCGATCTGCGGGCCGAGTTCGGCATAGCGGCGCACGAAGCGCGGCGTGAAATCGTTGAAGGTGCCGAGCAGATCGTCGATCACCAGCACCTGGCCGTCGCATTCCGCAGAGGCGCCGATGCCGATGGTGGGAATGGCGATGCGGCGCGTGATGTCGGCGGCCACCGGTTCCAGCGTGCCTTCCAGCACCACGGCGAACGCGCCCGAATCGGCGACGGCCTGCGCATCTTCGGTGACGATCGCGGCTTCGTCCTCGGTGCGGCCGGTGGCACGAAAGCCGCCGGCCACCATGACCGCCTGCGGCATCAGCCCGACATGGCCGCAGACCGGGATGCCGCGTTCGGTGAGGAAGCGGATGGTGGGGGCCATGGCGCGGCCGCCTTCCAGCTTGACGGCCTGGGCGCCGCTCTCGGCCAGCACGCGGGCGGCGTTGCGGAACGCCATCTCGGGACTTTCCTGGTAGCTGCCGAACGGCAGATCCACCACCACCAGCGCGTGCTTGGCGCCGCGCACCACGGCCGCGCCGTGCGCGATCATGGTTTCGAGCGGCACGGCGAGCGTGGAGGGCAGGCCGTAGAGCACCATGCCGAGTGAATCGCCGACCAGCAGCACGTCCACCTGCGCATCGAGCAGCCGCGCCATGGGCGTGGTGTAGGCGGTGAGCCAGACTTGCGGCGTGCCCTTCATGCGCCGCAGTTGCGGCACCGTAATGGGCGCGGTTTCGCCTTGCACGCTCATGCGGCGGCTGCCTGGCGCGCCAGTGCGCGGGCGCCGATATCGCGGCGGAACACCGCGCCCGGGAAGTCGATGGCTCCGACCGCCGCATAGGCGGCTTCGCGCGCGGCGGCGATGGTCGCGCCCGTGCCGCACACGGTGAGCACGCGGCCGCCGCTGGCGCGCAAACCCTCCGGCCCAAGCTCGGTGCCGGCGTGGAACACCGCCGCATGCGGCACGCTGGCGGCGCGGGCGAGATCGATGGGCGCGCCGTGTACGGGGGCAGCGGGATAGCCGGGCGCCGCCAGCACCACGGCGGCAGCGGCGAGCGGGGCCGGTTCCAGCGCCATACCGGCGAGCCCGCCCCGACAGGCGGCGGCCAGCGCCGGCAGCAGATCGGCGCGCAGCAGCGGCAGCAGCGCCTGCGCCTCGGGGTCGCCCAGGCGTACGTTGTATTCGATCAGTTTCGGCCCCGCATCGGTGAGCATGAGCCCGGCGAACAAAATGCCGCGGAACGGCGTGCCACGGGTCGCGAGTTCGGCCAGAGCCGGGCGGATGAAGATGTCCAGCGCCTGTTGCTGCGCGGCCGTATCGAAACCGGCGGGTGGCGAGATCGCGCCCATGCCGCCGGTGTTGGGCCCGGTATCGCCATCTTCAAGGCGCTTATGGTCCTGCGCCGCGCCCAGCAGCACGCAATCCTGGCCGTCGCACAGCGCGAACAGGCTGACCTCGTCGCCGTGCAGACATTCCTCGATAACCAGGCTGGCGCCGGCGCGGCCGTGGGCGCCGTGCAGCATGGCGTCGCGGACCGCCTGCTCGGCCTGCTCCACGGTTGCGGCCACGGTCACGCCCTTGCCGCCGGCGAGCCCGTCGGCCTTGACCACAATCGGCGCGCCGCGGCGGCCGACGAATTCCAGCGCGGCGGCAACGTCATCGAAACTTTCCCAGCGCGCCGTGGGAATGCCGGCGGCGTCGCACACCGATTTGGCGAACGCCTTGCTGCCTTCCAGCCGGGCCGCCGCCGCCGAGGGGCCGCAGCAGGCGATGCCGCGTTCGGCGAGTGCGTCGGCGAGCCCGGCCACCAGCGGCGCTTCCGGGCCCGGCACAACGAGGTCGATCCGCTGCTCGGCGGCGAAGCGCAGCAGGGCCGGAACATCGGCGGCCGCGATCGGCACGTTTTCGGCGAGCGCCGCGGTGCCGGGATTGCCGGGCGCCACGAACAGCTTTTCCAGCAGCGGGCTTTCGGCGATCTTCCAGGCCAGCGCGTGTTCCCGGCCGCCGCCGCCCACGATCAGCACCCGCATCCGGCAGACCCGTCCTTACCAGGGGGCCCGGCCTGTATCATAAGCTCCGGCCATGAGCGAAACCGCCGCCTCGCTGGCGCCGCCGGCTTCCAACGCGCCCGAGCTTTCGGTGACGGAGCTTTCGGGCGCGATCCGGCAGACGCTGGAGCTGGCGTTCGCGCGCGTGCGGGTGCGCGGCGAGGTGACCGAGGCGAAAACCTATGCATCGGGCCACACCTATTTCTGCCTGAAGGACGAGCGGGCGAAAATCCGGGCGGTGCTGTGGAAATCGCAGGTGCCGAAGGCGGGTCTGCTGCCGGAGAACGGCGCCGAGGTGATCGCGACGGGCCGCGTTTCGGCCTATGGCGACCGCAGCGAATACCAGCTCGTGGTGGAACGGCTGGAATATGCCGGCGCCGGCGCGCTGCTGGCGCGCATCGAGGCGGTGCGGCTGAAGCTGGCGGCCGAAGGGCTGTTCGATCCGGCGCGGAAACAGAAAATCCCGATGCTGCCGGCGATCATCGGCGTCATCACCTCGGCGCAGGGCGCGGTGCTGCACGATATCCGCACCACAGTGGCGCGGCGGTTTCCGCGGCCGATCCTGCTGTGGCCGGTGCCGGTGCAGGGGCAGGGCGCGGCGGAGCGCATTGCCGCCGCGATCGCCGGCATGGACCGGCTGCCGCAAGG
>CAXUEX010000186.1:0-5215 GCA_964250215.1 uncultured Acetobacteraceae bacterium
GCCGGCAGGATTCGACTCTGATAATGCGCATTGACGTCGAACGCCAGCTCACCGCCGGCCAGCGCAACGTGCCCGTACTCGAGAGTGATCACGGCACTGTTTTTCGGAGTTCCCGGCAGCGGCGCGCCCACCGCCGCGGCAAAAGCCCCCGCCAGCGCCAGTCGCTTCAACCACCTCATGACAAAATTTCTCCCAGACCACGAAAACCGGCTCCACAGATGCCGCGCGGCTGTTTCCGATCCACTGCATCCGTGTAAGCGACTGTAACAGCCATGCCCATCCTGCATCTGATCCGCCACGCCGCTTATCCGCTGCTCGACCGAGCGATCGGCGGCCGCGCGGATCATGAACTCAGCCCGGAAGGCCACGCTCAGGCCGCCGCGCTCGCCGAAGCCTGGGCCACCAAGCCCGTCCGTGCCATTTTCGCCAGCCCTGTGCGCCGCGCCCAGCAAACCGCCGCCCCCCTCGCCGCCCGCCTGCGCCTGCCCATCCATACCGACGCCGATCTCACCGAAATCGATTTCGGTGCCTGGACCGGCGCCAGTTTCGATACCCTGGCCCTCGATCCGGCTTGGCAGGAGTGGAACAAGCATCGCGCCACCGCCGCCATCCCGGGCGGCGAAACCATGCTTCAGGCGCAATGCCGCGCCATGGCCGCCCTGGCCCGCGCCGCGGCGGCCGCCGGGGAAGGCGAGGTGGCGCTGGTCACCCACGCCGACATCGTGAAAGCCATTCTGTTGCATCTGCTCGGCGCCCCGCTGGATGCCATCCACCGGCTGGAGATCGCTCCCGCCAGCATCAGCACGGTCCGGCTGCACGGCCCCGCCGCCCAAGTTCTGCATGTGAATCGAATGACGTGAGCGCGGCCGCCGCACGCGCCAGTGGCCCCGCCCAATCCCCCGGCGCCGACTGCCGGAACAGGCGCAGCGACGGATACCAGGCGGATCGCTCCCGGCTGCCCCGCCACCGCCAATCCGGCGCATGTTTCAGCAACACGAACCCCGGCCGCCCCAGCGCCCCGGCCAGATGCGCCACCGCCGTATCCACGCTGATCACCAGATCGAGCCCGGCGATCGCCCGCGCCGTCGCCACCATCGTCGCCGGCACCACCGCAGGCGCCAAATCGACGATCGTCCGCCCCGCCAGCAGCGGCTCGATCCATCCCGCCGGCAGCGACCGCGCCGAATCCCATCCCCCCGCGCGGGTGCAAACCCCCACCGATCCTCCCCCGCAAAGCGGCAGGCCGTCGCCGAGCGCCCGCAGATACGGCACCGCAACATCGTCCGGCGCCAGACGCAGCGCGTGCGACAACTCCATGATCTCGATATCGCATCCCGACGGCGCCACCGGCCGCGCCGCATCGAACGCGATCCATTCGCGCACGCCCGGCAATTGCCGCAGCACCGGCAGCAACTCGGCCTGCACTTCCACGCGCACGCCAGCCGCCCGCGCGGCGAGCGCCGGCAGGAACCGCGCGAATTGCAGCGTATCGCCCAGGCCATGGTAGCAGCGCACCAGCACGTCCCGCCCATCGGGCGCCGTGCCGTCCCACACCCAGCGGCGATGATACGGCAGGCGCGGATCGTCTCGCCCCGCGGGATCGCGCGCGGCCAGCACCGTATCCGAAATGCGCCAGCCTTCGGCGAAATCGCCGCGCGCCTGCGCCGCTACCCATTCCTGGCCCAGATCGCGCACCCGCCGCTCCCGGATTCCAGAGTGTCAGCGCAACGCCCGCCGCAACGCGGCGTTGCCCGCGCGCCATGGGCCGGGTTTTCCTGCCACCGATGATCCAGCCCGTCCTGAAAACCGCGAAACCGTTGCGGGCGCTGTTCGCCTTCCTGCGCGGCGAGAGCCTGGGCGGCGCCACGCTGATCGCGGCCTCAGCCGCCGCGCTCGTGTGGTCGAACTCGGCCGCGAGCCCGGCCTATTTCCGGCTGCTTTCCGCGCGCGTCGGCCTCAGCGTGCAGGACTGGGTGAACGAAGCGCTGATGACGCTGTTCTTCCTCACCGTGAGTCTCGAAATCCGCCGCGAAATGACCTCCGGCCAACTCGCCTCGCCCCGCCGTGCCGCCGCCCCGGTGCTGGCGGCGATCGGCGGCATGGCGGTGCCGGCGCTGATCTTCGCGGCGCTCAACTGGCACAGCCCGGACCGGCTGCGCGGCTGGGCCGTGCCGGTGGCGACCGACATCGCCTTTGCGCTGGCCGCGCTGCGCCTGGCCGGCCGCCACGCGCCGGCGGGCCTGAAAGTGTTCCTCACCGCGCTTGCCATCATCGACGATCTCGGCGCCATCGTGATCATCGCGATCTTCTACGGCGGCCGGCTGCAGCCCGCCGCCGCCATGTGCGCCGCCGCGATTCTTGCCGGGCTGTGGGCGCTTCGCCGCGTTGGCCTCCGGGCATTTCCCGCCTATCTCGCGGGCGGCGTGGCGCTGTGGATCGCCGTGAAACTCTCCGGCCTGCACCCCACGCTGGCCGGTGTCGGCCTCGCCCTCGTGCTGCCGATGGACGGCACGCAGGCGTGCCCGGCCATGCGCCTGGAAACCGCGCTGAACCCGGTGCTCGCCTGGCTCGTGCTGCCGCTGTTCGGCCTGGCCAATGCGGGACTCGATCTGCACGGCATGTCGTTCCACAGCTTCGCCGCCCCGGTGGCGGCCAGCACCATGGCTGCCCTGCTCGCCGGCAAAGCCATCGGCGTGTTCGGTACCACGGCGGCCAGCGTCCGCATGGGCCTCGCCCGGATGCCGCGCGGCCTCACCTGGTCCGCGCTGGCCGGCGGCGCCGTGCTGTGCGGCGTCGGCTTCACGATGAGCCTGTTCATCGCCGACCTCGCCTATCGCGGCACCAAGCTGCACGCCGAAGCCAAGCTCGGCATCTTCACCGCCTCGCTCGCGGCCGCGCTGCTGGGCCTGGTCATCCTCCGTCTGCGGCCGGCGAAATGAAGGCCGTCATTTTCGATCTCGACGGCACGCTCCTGGATACCGAGCCGTTCTACGCGCGCGCGTTCGAACAAGCGGCGGCCGCGCTCGGCTGCTCGCTGCCGCCGGGCTTCTACGCCACTTTGGTAGGCATCGCCTCGCCCGACCGCCTGGCGCGGTTGCAAAGCCATTTCGGGCCCGATTTTCCCGTCAATGCCTTCCTCGCGGAATATTACGCGCGGAGAAAATCTCTGCTTCCCGCCCGCATCCCGCTGCGCCCCGGCGCGCTGGCCCTGCTGCGAAGCTGCAAGCTGCCGCGCGCGGTGGCCACCTCCGCCAGCCGCCGCACCGCCGAACACCACCTGGCGCGCGCCGGCCTCGGAAACGCTTTCGCGCACATCGTCACGCGCGACGACGTGCCCCGCGGCAAACCCGCGCCGGACACCTTCCTGGAAGCCGCCGCCCGACTGAACATCGCCCCCGCCGATTGCCTCGCCGTGGAGGACTCCGCGCCTGGCGCCGCCGCCGCCCGCGCCGCCGGGATGCAGGTAGTTCTCGTCGCCAAAACCCCGGCGCCGGAGGCCGCCAGGAACGCGCATTGCATCGTGGGTGACCTGCATGGCTTGTTCCATGACGCTCGCTGCTCCCAGCCCACCCCGGCTATCCACCCTGGCCCCCCCGTCCTTGCCACCTCGTGCCCGGCCAGGGCACCTGCAACGCCATGCCACTCCCCATACGCCGTGCCCTGATCTCCGTGTCCGACAAGACCGGCCTGGTCCCCCTCGCGCAGGCCCTCCGTGCCCACGGCGCCGCGCTCCTCTCCACCGGCGGCTCCGCGGCAACGCTGCGCAACGCCGGCCTCCCGGTCACCGAAGTCAGCGACCACACCGGCTTCCCGGAAATCCTCGATGGCCGGGTGAAAACCCTGGTGCCGCAGATCCACGGCGGCATCCTGGCGCGGCGCGACAATCCGCTGCACGCCGCGCAGATGCAGCAGCACAATATCCAGCCGATCGATCTGGTGGTGGTGAACCTCTATCCGTTCGAAGCCACCGTTTCTGCCGGCGCGGCCGCCGAGCTCTGCATCGAGAACATCGATATCGGCGGCCCGGCGCTGATCCGGGCCGCCGCCAAGAATGCGGCATATGTCGCGGTGCTCACCGATCCCGGCCAGTACGGCGCGCTTGTCGAGCAGTTGAACCAGCACGGCGGCACCGATGCCGCGTTCCGCCGCCACCTGGCCGGTGAAGCGTTCCGTGCCACCGCCGCCTACGATGCGGCCATCGGCGCCTGGCATGCGGCGCAGGAGAATATATTGTTTCCGCAACAGATTGCCATTGCGGGCCGCCTGCGCGAAACCCTGCGCTATGGCGAAAACCCGCACCAGCACGCCGCCTTCTATGTCAACGGCGGCCGTCCCGGCGTGGCCACCGCGCGGCAGGTGCAGGGCAAGGAGCTTTCCTACAACAACCTGAACGATACCGACGCGGCTTACGAATGCGTCGCCGAGTTTGCCGATCCTGCCTGTGTGATCGTGAAACACGCCAATCCCTGCGGCGTCGCGGTCGCGGCCGATCCCGAAGCGGCGTGGGACCGGGCGCTCGCCGCCGATCCGGTTTCCGCTTTCGGCGGCGTGGTGGCGCTGAACCGCACGCTCGATGCCGCCACCGCCGAGCGCATCGCCGGCATTTTCACCGAAGTCATCATCGCGCCCGATGCCACGCCGGAAGCGCAGTCGGTGCTGGCAC
The DNA here is from genome assembly GCA_964250215.1 of uncultured Acetobacteraceae bacterium. Lineage (GTDB taxonomy): Bacteria > Pseudomonadota > Alphaproteobacteria > Acetobacterales > Acetobacteraceae > DAIDJM01. Next base: position 4,664 of record CAXUEX010000186.1, read on the forward strand.
GGAAAAAAAATCTCCGCCTGCTGCTCGCCGGCGCCATGCCCGATCCGGCCGCGGCCGCGCTCACCTGCCGCAGCGTTGCCGGCGGGTTGCTGGTGCAATCGCGCGACGCCGGGCGCGTCACGCAAGCCGAGCTGCGCACCGTGACGAAGCGCGCGCCCACCCAGGCCGAGACCGCCGACCTGCTGTTCGCGTTCCAGGTCTGCAAGCACGTGAAATCCAACGCCATCGTGCTGGCCCATGCCGGCGCCACCACCGGCATCGGCGCCGGCCAGATGAGCCGCGTCGAATCCGCCCGCCTCGCCGCCGCCCGCAACAGCGGCCCCTGCGTGGTCGCCTCCGATGCGTTCTTCCCGTTTGCCGACGGCTTGCAGGTGGCGATCGAAGCCGGCGCCACGGCCGCCATCCAGCCCGGCGGATCGATGCGCGACGCCGAGGTGATCGCCGCTGCCGACGCGGCCGGCATGGCCATGGTGTTCACCGCCATGCGCCACTTCCGGCATTAGAGCAACATCGGCACACACCGCGTCAGCGCGCCGATGAAGTTGCTCGTCA
>CAXUEX010000187.1:0-5155 GCA_964250215.1 uncultured Acetobacteraceae bacterium
TCGCAGGCCCAGCACAGCAGCGCCAATACCGGCAACGCCGCCAAGGGCGCGCGCGGCCCGTGCAGCACCGCCGGCCAGGTGAGCAACGCCCAGCCCAGCGCGGTGGCGCAAGCGGCTGCCACGCCGGGCCGCGCCGGCAGCGCCAGTCGCAACAGCCCGGCTGTGCCGACGCAAGCTGCCACCGCGCGCCACGGCATGGCGTGCAGCGCGGCGTGCGCGAATCCGCTAAGGCTTCCCATGCCGGCCGGATGGCGGGCGGCGGGCGGCGCGTCAATGCGGCAGGGAGCGGTGCATGCGAGCGGGCTTGGTGAAAGTGTGGGACTTCCCGGTGCGCTTCTTCCACTGGGCGATCGTGATCCTGGTGGTGTTCCAGTTCACCACGGCCGAGTTCTCGGTGCTCGATTGGCACATCGTCGGCGGCTGCACGGTGCTCGCGCTGCTGCTGTTCCGCGTGCTGTGGGGGTTCGTGGGCAGCAGCACGGCGCGGTTTGCCGGATTCGTGCGCGGGCCCGGCGAGGCGGTGCGCCATCTCGCGCGTTTCCGTAGCGAAACAACCGAACGGGTGCTGGGCCACACGGCTTCCGGCGGCTGGGCGGTGCTGATCCTGCTGCTGCTGCTGGCCGGGCAGGTGGGCACGGGGCTGTTCGCCGACGACGACATCGCCACGCAAGGGCCGCTGGGTCAGTTCGTTTCGCACGCCACGCGCAAGCAGCTCACGGCGATCCACGCGAAGCTGTTCTGGGTGCTGCTGGCGATGATCTGTGTGCATGTCCTCGCGATCGCGGCATACCGGGTGGTGAAGCGGCAGAATTTGCTCTGGCCGATGTTCACCGGCTACGCCGATCCGGTGCCGGGCGTGGCACCGCCGCGCATCGCCCGCTGGTGGCTGGCCGCCGGGCTGCTGGTGGTGTGCGGCGGCGTGGCGTGGAAAATCTGGTCGATGAACGACAATCTCTGAATATCGGCGGAGTTCTCGATGCGTAGTTTCCTGGCGTTCCTGCTGCTGGCTGGCACCGCATGGGCCGGCACCGTGGTTCCCGCCGACACTTCCGACCCTTATGCGTGGCTGGAGACCGTGCAGGGCAAGCGCGCGCTGGATTGGGTGCGCGCGGAGAACGCCCGTTCGCTCGCCGTGCTGCAGGCCGATCCGCATTATCGGACTTTCTACGATCAGGCCCTGGCCATTGAGCAGGCGCAGGACCGCGTGCCGGTTCCGGCGCAACTGGCAGGCGGCATCTTCAATTTCTGGCAGGATGCGCGGCAGGTGCGCGGCCTGTGGCGCCGCACCGATCTGGCGGGCTACCGCAGCGCCACCCCGCCATGGACCACGGTGCTGGATGTGGATGCGCTGGCGCAACAGGAACACGCGAACTGGGTTTGGAAGGGCGCCGGTTGCGAGGAACCCGCCGAGCGGCGCTGCATGGTGGCACTTTCCGATGGCGGCGAGGATGCCGTGACGGAGCGCGAATTCGACGTGAGCACGCCGGGTTTCGTGGCCGGCGGTTTCGTGCTGCCGCGCGCGAAAATGAGCAGCGACTGGGAGAGCCGCGATGCGCTGCTGGTGGCCACCGACTGGGGCCCGGGCACGATGACGGAGAGTGGCTATCCGTTCGTGGTGAAGCGCGTGCGGCGCGGCGAGACGATGGCGCAGGCGCAGGAGATTTTCCATGGCGGCGCGAAGGACGTGCGCGTGGATCCCTCGGTGCTGGTGGACGGCGAGGGCAACCGCGTGGCGCTTATTCAGCAGGGCCTGGATTTCTTCCACACCGCGTTCTTTCAGGTGCTGCCGGCGGGCGTGAAGAAACTCGATATGCCGCAGAAACTGCAGGTGGCGGGCCTGGTGCACAACCAGCTGGTGCTGCAGCCGGAGGAGGATTGGTCGCCGGCGGGTGGGGCGAAGATTCCGGCCGGCAGCCTGGCCGTGCTCGATATGTCGCGGCCCGAGGCGAAGCCGGTGGCGATATTCGTGCCCGGACCGCGGCAGAGCCTGGATGAGGTGGCGGTGACGAAGGACCGTATCGTGGCCTCCATCGAGGACAATGTGCGCGGCCGCGTGCTGAGCTTCACCGACGGCGCGGGTGGCTGGAAATCGACACGGCTCGACCTGCCGGACAATGCGGCCACGGGCATTGTTTCCACCTCCATCGCGAACAATCAGATTTTCCTGAGTGTCACGGGGTTTCTGACGCCGAGCAGCGTGTGGTTCGCCGATCTCGATGCGGGGGGCAAGCCCGCGATGCTGAAGCAGTCGCCGCCGCGCTTCGATGCCAGCGGCGACACGGTGGAGCAGTTCGATGCCACTTCGAAGGACGGCACGAAAATTCCGTATTTCGTGGTGCGCCCGAAGGCTGCGAAGTTCGACGGCAGCACGCCGACGCTGCTGTATGCGTATGGCGGTTTCCAGGTGAGCGAGACGCCGCATTATCTGGGCGCGATCGGCAAGCTGTGGCTGGAGCATGGCGGCGCGTATGTGCTGGCGAATATTCGCGGCGGCGGCGAGTTCGGGCCGGCGTGGCACGAGGCGGCGCTGAAGACGCATCGGCAGCGCGCCTACGACGATTTCGCGGCGGTGGCGCAGGACATCATCGCCCGCAAGCTCACCAGCCCGCGGCGGCTCGGTATCATGGGCGGATCGAATGGCGGGTTGCTGATGGGCGTGGAATTCGAGCAGCACCCGGAACTATGGCACGCGACCGTTATCCAGGTGCCGCTGCTGGACATGCTCGGGTTCGAGCACATTGCGGCGGGGGCTTCGTGGGTGGGCGAATACGGCAGCACGAAGAACCCGGCGGAGCGCGCGTTCCTGGCCAGCATTTCGCCGTATGCCAACCTGCATGAAGGGCCGCATTACGACATGCCGTTCATCTACACGACGACGAAGGACGATCGCGTGGGGCCGCAGCATGCGCGGAAATTCGCCGCGAAGATGGAAGCGCTGAAGCTGCCGTTCCTGTATTACGAGGCCATCGAGGGCGGCCATTCGGCGGGGGCGAACGCGAAGGAGAAGGCCGAGGAGCAGGCGCTTTCGATGGTGTACCTGACGCGGCAATTGATGCAATGACCGTCAGCCGAAATTCCTCTCCGCGACAGCAGGGGAGGACGACCATGCGACGCATGGTGGAGGGGGGCATGCGCAAGCCGGCGATTCAGTTCTCGCCGCGCAGCATCGTCGCGGAAAACGAAATCGGACCTTCCGGACCCGCCCCGTTCTTATAAGGCGGCACGGACAGATATTGCAAATACGTGCCGTTCAGAACAAACGCATTCGCCCAGTCCCGATCCGCCAACCTGAACCCGAACCCCGCCTTTGTGAGTTGCGGCGCGGTGGTGCGCACGCGGTTATCCACCGCATACGGCGCGTTCCCCGGAATGGGATGGCCCTTTGGCGCCAATGCCGCAATGCGAACGCCATTCCGCATCCCGGTCAAGCTCACGATCTGATAGAACCCATCCGCGTCAGGCGCGTCGTTCGTAACAAATACCCCCGCGGCGTGAAAGCCGTACGACGTGTATTGCCAGTTCCATTTATGGAATGCATCCGCGCGGCAGGTCAGCACGGCTGCGCCGAACAGCGCCGCTCCGATGATGGTTTTCCGCATAACCGGCGACTCCGTCGATTTCACCCTTTTCCATGATGCGCCAACGCGGCCCGGATCGCATAGACCGCGCACCCGAACCACTCATGCATCGCGGTTTCGCTTTCCACGAGGCCGCGCAGGCTCGGCACGAACGCCGCCGCCATGGGCAGCGGCCACGCCGGATCGGCCGCCGGCGCGCTGGTTACCGCCAGGCCCGCCGCGTGGAACGCGATCAGCGCCCGGCGCATGTGCCAGCCGTGGGTCACGAGATAGATCGAGGTGATTCCGGCGGGAAGCAGCAGGGTGGCGGTTTCGGTTGCGTTCTGCCAGGTGTTCAGGCTTCGCGCTTCCTGCCAGCGAACGGCTACGCCGAAATCCTGGGCCAGGCCGGTTGTCATTTGTTGCGCGAGCGTTGGCGAGACATCGTGCAGGCGGCCGCCGCTGACGAGCACGGGGAGACCGGTGCGGCGCGCGAGTGCGGCGCCGGCGGCCTCGCGTTCCAGCGTGGCGGGGCCCGTTGTGAAGGTTGCTGCGCTGCCCAGGAGGGTCTCCTGCTGGTCGGCGCTGAGTATGACGATGGCTTGCGGCGGCGGCCCGGTGGCGTGGTTGCGCAGCGCGGCGAGCAAGGCGCCGGAGACAATGGGCAGCGACAGAAGCGCGATGCCGGCGGAAGCGGCCCAGAACAGCGCGGGCCGGCGGAGTGCCACGCCGAGTGCCGCGAGCGGGAACAGGTTCAGCGGCGGGATCAGCAGCAGCGTGGGAAGCGTGCCGAGCGACATGGGGCGAGCGTGCGCGCCTAAAACAGCGATCGGAAACGCTCGGGGATTTCGGCGAAGCGGCCGTTGAACACGCGCTTCGGAGGCCCGAGGCCGTCGGGGCCGAATTCGTGCCGCGTGGCCTCGATATCGGCATCGAAGTCGAAGGGACCGGCGCCTTCGCGGCGGAACTGGTTTGCGGGATCGAGAAAGAATTCGCGGAGAAACCGCTCATCGTCGAAGCGATGGTGGCCGCCGTGGTTGGCTTCGATGGCCTTGTGGGACCATTTCACCGCGCGCAGGGTTTCCTGGCGCCGCAGCGCACGATCCCGGTCCGCGCATTTCGTATGGATGAGGTAGAGGTCGGGATCGATGTTGAGCGGCCGGTTGCAGGCGTGAAAGCCGGCTTCCCACAACAACCGGGTGCGGCTGACGAGCGGTTTGCACAGATCCGAGCGGAAGCGGACGAAGCGACGCTGTGCGAGCAGCGGCCGATCGGGTGCCAGCGGCGGTTCGACGCCGATAATGTGGTGCAGATTGAGGCCGACCGGCGACGCGTATTCATAGGTGGTGGCGGCCAGATGGGCTTCGAGCGATGCGGCGCGGTCCGGATCGACGGCGATGAGCTCGTCGGTGTCGGTGTAGATCATCATGGTGAAGTATTTCAGCAGCGCGGCCTGCAGGTTCTGCACGAAGCGCAGCCGGATGATCTCGTCCATGGCGGTGCGCGGCAGGCGGATCAGGCTGACGCCCGGCAGGTTGGCGGTGCTGCCATCGTTGCTGCCGTGATCGATGACGAAGAGCGTGGCGCCTGGTGCGGTT
>CAXUEX010000188.1:0-5133 GCA_964250215.1 uncultured Acetobacteraceae bacterium
GATGGCGCGCGTGTGCAGCGGATTGCCGGTGGCGGGGTCCGGCGCGGCCACCTGGCCGCGGGCGAGCGGCACTGCCGCGGTTTCGGACATGCCGCGCTCATTCCCCCGCCGGGCTCCGCCCCGGCCGGCCCTAGACGTGGCAGTATGCCAGAGCGTTGCAGCCGCACGCGGAACTTTTGTCGCGACTGTCTCGTTCACCCGCGCGTCGGAAATAGTTTAGGGGGTTTGTGGCATGTCCATCATCGGCTGGCTCGTTCTGGGCCTGATTGCTGGCTTTATCGCCAGCAAGATCGTCAATCACAGCGGTTCGGGCATCCTGATCGACATCGTGCTCGGCATCGTCGGCGCGGTGGTCGGCGGCTATGTGTTCGCGGCGGTAGGGGCTGTTCCCGTCACGGGGTTCAATCTGTGGAGCATGTTCGTGGCGGTTATCGGCGCCATCATCGTGCTCGTGATTTATCACGCACTGTTCGGCCGGCGAACGACGGCGATCTGACGCGGCACTTTCCCCAAGGCGACGGCAGGCGGCCGGATGTTGCAAAGCATCTCGGCCGCCTTTCGTATTGCCGGAGCCGTGGCGCCGGCCGCGCGGGCGCAGTAAGCCGGGGCGCAGTAAGCCGGGGCGAAGTGAGCCGGCGCGGGAGGCTGAGACGCTGTATGCCGCCGGAAGCCGAAGGCCTGCCTGCATGAACGTGATTTCCCCGGCGCCGGACCTGCGGCGCGTGTCCGTGCATCCCAACCACTGGTATCCCGTCGCGTGGTCGCGAGAGGTGAAGGCCGGCCGGGCGATCGGTGTGCGGTTCGCCGGGGAGCCGATCGTGCTGGTGCGGCCGGTGGGCGGCGAGGTGTTCGCGCTCGAGGACCGCTGCGCCCACCGCCAGGTGCCGCTGCACCACGGCGTGGTGCAGGGCTGCGCCATCCGCTGCGGCTATCATGGCTGGACCTATGATGCGTCGGGCGCCTGCGTCGATGTGCCGTATCTGGGCAAGGGCAAGCTGCCGAACGGGGTTCGCGCTTATCCCTGCCACGAGAGAGGCGGGTTGATCTTCGTGTTTCCGGGCGACCCGGTGCTGGCCGACGCGGTTGCCCCGCCCGCGCTGGCGCCGGCCGAGGATCGGGCGTGGAAGTGCCGGCGGCTGGATCGCACGGTGGCCTGCCACTACAGCTTCATGCACGAGAACCTGATGGACATGAACCATCAGTTCCTGCACCGCCGGCAGATGGGCCAGATCGCACCGCGCTTCCGCGGCATGCGCGGTGGGCCGGACTGGTTCGAGGTGGATTACACGTTTGCCCGCACCGGCGGCTCGCAGCCGCTGGGGGAGGCGGCGATCCTGGGGGCGCGCCGCGGCGCCGAGGGCGCGCACAACGAGCTTATGACGATCCGAACCGAATACCCGCATCAGAGTCTGCGCATCTGGACGAGCGGCGATGCGCCGGTGATGCATCTGTGGATCGGCTACACGCCGCAGGACCGCGAGCAGCGCACCAACCGCACGTTCGGCCTGTTGTGCATCCGCCGGCCACGCGCCGGCTTCCTACTCGATATCGCGTGGCCGGCGCTGATCTGGTTCACCGAGCGCATTTTCACCGAGGACCGCTGGATCGTGGAGATGGAGCAGCGCGCGCACGACGAGCAGGGCGCCGACTGGAACCAGGAGGTTTTCCCGCCGATCCGCGAGTTGCGGGCGCTGTTGCTGCGCTGCGGCTTGCCGGTCAGCGTTTCGGCCGGCTGACAGCGGCAGGTTTTCAGCTCGCCAGCTCGCCCATCGTAGCCAACCGGTCCACCGCGGCCGGTTCGTCCACCGTGGAGAGCAGCGGCGGGTGGACGCGGTTGCGGCCGCGCTGTTTCGCTGCATAGAGCGCCGTGTCGGCCTCGCGCATCAGCCTGTCCAACGTGCCGCCGAGATGCGGCACCGACACGGCGACGCCGATGCTGATGGTGACGCAGGGCGCGCCGGTGCCGGCATGCGGGATGGCGAGCGCTTCCACCGCGCGCCGCAACCGTTCGGCCGCCATGATGGCGCCCGCCGCATCGAGCCGCGGCAGGATGGCGGCGAACGCCTCGCCGCCATAACGCGCCAGCGTATCCAGGCCGTCGCGCAACTGGGCGCCGAGCGCGGCGGCAATCGCGGCGAGGCTGGCGTCGCCGGCCCGCTGTCCCTGCGCATCGTTGAAGGCCTTGAAGTGATCGACGTCGATCATGGCGAGGGCCACGGGCTCGCAGGCGGCTTCGGCCTGGGCGACCGCCCATTCCAGCTTGGCGTGGAGGCCGCGCCGGCTGGCGATGCCGGTCAGCCAGTCGGTGGTGGAAACGCTGCTGAGTGCCGCGTTGCTGTCGGCCAGATCGGCGGCACCGAGAAGCTGGCGCAGCAGCAGCAGATAGGCGCGGCGCTCAGCCGATTCGATTGCGTAATTGGCTTGCAGCGCCGCGGCGGCGGTGCAGAGCGTGCCGAGCACGAGCTGCGCGCGCGCGCTCGGCGGCAAGCCCGGGTGCAGCAGCATGGCCGGCACCATGGCGGCGAGTTCGAGCAGGCTGAAACCCAGCGCCCAGCCGAAGCGCGGCCGGACGCCCGCGTTCGCATACAGGAGAAACAGGCCGAAACTGGCCGCGCCGTAGCCCGCATTCGCCGCGGGCGAGCGCCAGAAGGCGAGCACGGCGCCGAGCAGAACGAGGACGAGGCTTGAGGTGAGCGCCGCTTCGCGCCGGAACGGCCGCTTCGCACGCGACAGATAGGCCAGCACGAGGAGCGCGAGCGGGCTGACGACGCCGATCTGGATGGCCAGTTGGTGCGGCATCGTTTCGGGCAGGCGGCCGGCGAGCAGGAACAAGTTGCCGCCGACCAGCGCCACCAGGCCGGACCGCACGAGGTGCCGGGCCCGCCTTGCGTGCGTGTCGCGCTCGAACTGGTTTTCCAGCTCGGGCGCGAAACGCAGCCGGATCGGGGGGCGCTCCAGGTGCGCGGCAATGGCGTGCCGCAGCGTGGCGCGGCAATGCGCGGGCAAATCGGTCTCCGGTGCAATGCGTCTCGCCGGGCGAGGTTGCGCGCAAAAACCGAGCAGAAGGTTAAGCCGCTGTTGGCGCGTCGCGGCCGCGCGTGCTTGCCGCGGGTCGTCGAGGGCTGGTAATTCACCGGCGGGGCGCGGGCGTAGCATAGTGGTAATGCTCCAGCCTTCCAAGCTGGCTAGGAGGGTTCGATTCCCTTCGCCCGCTCCGTTCAGTTTTTAGTTGCCAGTTTTCAGTTGCCAGAAACGGTGCCAGGCTCGACTTGTGCTCGAACGGGGGGCGGCAGCGGTCGGGATTGCGCGGGATCTGGGGCTGCGGCGCGGCATCGGCACGCTGGGGCTGGCGGGCAGCGTGGTGAATAACGTGGTGGGCTCCGGCATTTACGCGCTGCCGGCGGCGGTGGCGCTGCTGGCGGGTGGGGCGGCGCCTTGGGCGTTTTTGCTGAGCGCGCTGATCGTGGCCGGCGTGGTGGTGTGCTTCGCCGAAGCCGGCAGCCGGGTGCCCACCAGCGGCGGCGCCTATGGCACGGTGGAGGCCGCGTTCGGACCCGCCGCCGCCGCGGTGACCGGCGTGATGTTCCTCGCCTCCAACATCCTGGCCGATAGCGGCGTGGCGGCGGCGGTGGCCGACGGCATCGGCGGCGCGCTGCCGTGGCTTGCTACCATGCCGGCGCGCGCGGTGCTGATCGCGGCGGTCTATGTGCCGCTCGTGGCGCTGAACCTGCTGGCCGTGGGCGCGGCCGCCCGCGCGATCGCCGCCGTGGCGGCCATCAAGCTGCTGCCACTCGCCGCCTTCATCCTCGCCGCGTGCTTCGCCCCGGCGGCCGCCGGCACGGTGGCGGGGTATGCCCCGGCGGTGACGGCGCTCGGCTTCAGCCGGGCGATCGTGCTAACTGTGTTCGCGTTCTCCGGCTACGAATGCGCATTGCTCAACAGCGGGGAAATCCGCGACCCGAGCCGCACGCTGCCGCGCGCGCTGCTGCTCTCCATGCTGCTGATCCTGGGCCTGTATCTTGGCGTGCAGCTCGGCGCCCAGCATCTGCTGGGGCCGGCGCTGCCGCGCGCGACGGCGCCGCTGGCCGAAGCCGCCGCGCGCTTCGGCCCTGGCTATGGCCGGCTCATGCTGGGCGCCGCGAGCCTTTCCATGCTCGGCTTCATGGCGAGCGACTTGCTGGGCTCGTCGCGCCTGGTCTTTGCCTTCGGCCGCGACGGGCTGTTGCCGGGCTGGTTCGGCCATGTGCACCGGGGCACCGGGGTGCCGGCGCGCGCCCTGCTCGCCTATGCCGCGCTTGCCTACGGGCTGGCGGTCAGCGGCAGCTTTCTGGAACTCGTGTTCCTCTCCGGCATGACGGTCGTGATCGTCTATGCACTCGGCTGCATCGCCGCGGTGGTGCTGCGGCGGCAGCGCGTGGCGCTGGCCGGCCAGCCGCTGAATGTCCGGGGCTTGTGGGTGGCGGCGGCGCTGGGGCTGGCAGGCGTCGTGGCGCTCGCCTTGTCCGCCCGGCCGGCCGAGTTCGGCGGCATGGCCATTCTGGTTGCGGCCGGGCTGCTGCTGCACGGCTTCCGCCGCCTGCGGCCGCGCGTTGTCACGCCGTGAGGAAGCCCACCGTATCGGCCTCCAGCACCGCGCAGGTGAGCCGGCCGCCGAGCGCGGCACCGGTATCGATGCCGATGCGGTTCGGCCGGATTTCCGGCTCGGCACTCGGTGTATGGCCGTGCACCACCACCAGTTCCCGCGGCGTGGGATCGGAGAGGAAGGGCTCGCGGATCCAGAGCAGGTCGGACTCCGCCTGACTTGCCAGACTCCGGCCGGGACGGATGCCGGCATGCACGAACAGGTAGCTGCCGGCGCGATGGGTGACTTGCAGTGTTTGCAGCCAGGCGATGTCGGCTTCCGGGATGGCGCTCCAGCGACGCGGGTTCGCCTGATCGGCCGCCGGGATGCCGTAGCTCGCCAGCGTCGCCGTGCCGCCATTGCCCAGCCAGAGCGCGAGCGCTTCCGGGTCGCCGCGTTGGGCACCGAGCATCAGCGCCTCGTGGTTGCCGAGCAGATCGGCGCGGCGCGCCACGGGCGGCACGTCGCCCCGCCGGAGCCGGGCGACGACGCCGGCGCGGTCGGGGCCGCGC
>CAXUEX010000189.1:0-5131 GCA_964250215.1 uncultured Acetobacteraceae bacterium
GCGCACGCGCGCCGCGCAGCACGCCGCGGCCCGCGAGCCCGGCGCCAGACAGCACATGCACTTCGCCATCCTGGAACAACGGATTTTTCGCGGCACCCGAGCGCGCATCGGTGAACAGCACCACGCGATGGCCGCGTTTGCGCAATTCCGCGGCCAGCGCTTCGGCCGGAAACAGATGACCGCCGGTGCCACCCGCCGCGATTGCGATCGCGCGCAATTCCGGGCCCCTCACGATGGATCGCCATGCGTGCGGCGCCGCGTCAGCGCGAGCAACATGCCCATGCCGAGCGCCACCGAAAGCGCCGAGCTGCCGCCATAAGAAATGAACGGCAGCGTCATGCCTTTCGTGGGGATCAGATGCAGCGAGGAAGCCATGTTCACGAAAGCTTGCAAACCGAAGCCGGTGAGCAGGCCGGAGGCGGCGAGGATGGCGAACTCGTCGGTTTCCTGGATGAGGCGCAGCAGGCCGCGCATCACGATGAAAGCGAACACGCCGAGCATGAGCAGACACACGATCAAGCCGAACTCCTCGCCCGCCACCGCATAGACAAAATCGGCGTGCGCATCGGGCAGCAGATCCTTCACCCGGCCTTCGCCGGGTCCGCGGCCGAGCAGCCCGCCATTGCCGAACGCCTGCAATGCCGTATCGACCTGGTAATGATCGCCTGAACTGGGGTGCAGAAAGCGCGTCACACGGCTGCGCACATGCGGGAAAATGGCATACGCGGCGGCCGCGGCGCCCAAAATGCCGGCGCCGCCGATACCGGCGAGCACGAGGTTGAGCCCCTGCACGAAAAGCTGCGCGAAGAACACGGCGGTGATAACGGACAACATGCCGATATCCGGTTGTGCCTGTAGCAGCATCAGGATCACGCCGAACACGGCAAAGGCCGCGACGTAGCCCTGCCAGCGCGCGAGCAGATTGCGGCCGGAACCGTCGGCCAACAGCCAGGCGGCGACAACCGCGAAGCAGGGTTTCAGGAATTCGCTGGGTTGCAGTGAAAGTCCTGGCAGCGCAATCCAGCGCCGCGCGCCCTTGATTTCCACGCCGTGCACCAGCGTGAGCGCGGTGAGCGCCAGTGCGATCAGGCCGCCGATCAGCGCCAGCCGGCGAATGTTGCGCGGCGAAAGCAGAGACACGCCAACCATCATCGCGCCGGCGAGGGCGAGAAAAACGACCTGCTTCAGAATAAATATGTTACGCGACTGGTGGATGCGTTCGGCCACTGCAGGGCTGGCCGCCAACACCAATACGTAGCCAAAACCGATGAGCGCAACGATGCTGAACAATATCCAGCGATCAACGGTCCACCACCAGCGGCCGAGCACGGACGGGTCGGAGCGCGAGAGCACGGCCATCAGTGCACCGCCTCGGTGGCCGAAGCGATTTCGCGCACCAGCGTGCGGAAGCGCTCGCCGCGGGCTTCGAAGCCGGTGAACTGATCGAAGCTGGCGGCGGCAGGCGAGAGCAGCACGATTTTCGCGCCGAGCTCACGCGCCGCACGGAACGCGGCCGGCACGGCGGCATCGAGCGTTTCCACGATTTCGTGCGGCACGCCGGCCTGCTGCAGCGTGGCAGCGAACGCGGCGGCATCCCGGCCGATCAGCAAGGCGCGCGCGATGCGCGGAAAATACGGCGCGAGCGGCGCGATGCCGCCGGATTTGGCGATGCCGCCGACGATCCACACAAGGTTTTCATAGCAGCCGAGCGCGCGCGCGGCGGCATCGGCGTTCGTCGCCTTGCTGTCGTTCACGAAATCAATGCCATCGGCTTCGCCCACCAGTTCCTGGCGGTGCGCCAGGCCGGGGAAATCCAGCAGGCCGCACGCCACCGCTTCCCGCTGCACGCCCAGCGCGAGGGCGAGCGCGGCCGCGCCGGCCGCATTCTGCGCATTATGCGTTCCTGGCAGCGCGCGGGCCTGGCGCAGATCGGCGATCGCACCTTCCGCATCGCGCAGAATGCCTTGTTCCACCCACACATCGGCGCGGCGCTCGCCGGAAATCGTATGCGCACGCGGAAGCGCCGCGGCCATTTTCTGGCTGTATTCGTCGTCGATGCCGATGGCGGCAAAATCGGCTGGCGTCTGGCGCGCAAAGATTTCGCGTTTCGCCGCCGCGTAGCCGGCAACGTCGCCATGCCTGTCGAGGTGATCGGGGCTGAGATTCAGCATGACCGCCGCATCGAAGCGGAGGGTGGCGAGTCGTTCCAACATGTAGCTGGACATTTCGAGAACGTAGATGCCGTCATCGGGCAGCAATTTCAGGCTGAGCGCGGCGGGCCCAAGATTGGCGCCGGCCGCGTGCGGCAGGCCGGCGGCGGCAAGGATATGCGCGAGCAGCGCCGTGGTGGTGGATTTGCCGTTCGTGCCGGTGATCCCGGCGAAGCGCGCGCGGCTGCCGGCGCGGCGCACGGCCTGGAAAAGCAGTTCCGCATCCGTGAGGATCGGGCAGCCAACTTCCACAGCAGCGGCGGCAATGCGGTGTGGCGCGGGCAGCGCGTGCGGAATACCGGGAGACAGCACGAGCGCATCGAGCTCGCGCAAATCCGGCGTGGGATCCTGCACGGAAAAGCCGTCGCGCAGCATGGCTTCGCGTGCATAGGCCGCATCGTCCCAGCACGTGACGATGGCGCCCATGGCCGATAGCGCGCGCAATGCGGCGATGCCGGCGCGGCCGAGCCCCACCACCGCGAACCGTCGGCCTTCGAACAGGGTGCGGGGAAAGCCGATCATCTAATTTTCAACGTCGCAAGGCCGCACAGGGCCAGGATCATGGATACGATCCAAAAACGGATCACGATTGTGGGTTCGGCCCAGCCCTTCTTTTCGAAATGGTGGTGCAGCGGCGCCATCAGGAACACGCGCCGGCCGGTGCGCTTGAACCAGAACACCTGGATAATGACGCTGACGGTTTCCACCACAAACAGGCCGCCGGTGATCACCAGCACAATTTCATGCTTCACCGCCACCGCCACCGCGCCCAACGCGCCACCCAGCGCGAGACTGCCCGTATCACCCATGAACACCGCCGCCGGCGGCGCATTGAACCACAGGAAGCCCATGCCGGCGCCCACCAGCGCCGCGCAGAAGATCGCGAGTTCACCCACACCGGGCACGTGGTTGAGTTGCAGGTAATCCGCGAACACGCGGTTGCCGACCAGATAGGCGATCAGCGCGAACACGCTCGCGACGATGATCGTCGGCACGGTCGCGAGCCCATCGAGCCCATCGGTAAGGTTCACCGCGTTGCTGCTGCCGAGCATGACGAACATCGCGAACAACGGAAACGCGAAACCCAGCGGCAGCAGCGCGCCTTTGAAGAACGGCACCGCCAGCGTGGTATCCAGCGGCGGCCGCAGCAGATAAGTGATCCAGATGGCCGCGATCAGGCCGATGGCGATCTGCACAATCAGCTTGCCGCGCGCCGAGACGCCCTTCGTGTTGCGCCGCGAGAGCTTCAGGTAATCGTCGGCGAACCCCACCGCGCCATAGCCCAGCGTGCAAAACAGCACGGCCCACACGTAGCCGTTGCCGAGATCTGCCCACAGCAGCGTGGAAACGCTCAGCGCCGACAGGATCAGCACACCGCCCATGGTGGGCGTGCCTTTCTTTTCGATCAGGTGCCGCTCCGGCCCGTCTTCGCGAATCGGCTGGCCGCCGCGCTGCACGGATTTCAGCCAGCGGATCACGCGCGGCCCGAGCCAGAAACTCAGCACGAGCGCGGTAAGGCAAGCGGCGCCGGAACGGAACGTGATGTAGCGGAACAGGTTGAAGAGCGCGAATTTCTCGGCAAACCCGTGCGTGAGAACATACAGCATCAGCCGGGCTCCGCGCGCAACGCATCGACCACCACGCGCATTCGGCTGCCCAGGCTGCCCTTCACGAGCACCGCATCGCCGGGTCGCAGCGCCGCGCGCACGATCGGCGCGAGTTCGGCGCTGCTGCCGGCGTGCGCGCCGCGATTCTTAGCAGGCAAGGTATCATACAGGCCGCGCATCCAGGGTCCGCAAGCGTAGAGCAGATCGGCGGAGTCGCTAACCGCATCGGCAAGGCCGGCATGTTCGCGCTCGCTATGCGCGCCCAATTCCAGCATATCGCCCAGCACCGCAAGCCGGCGAGAGGCGTTTTGCAGCTTCAGCACCACGAGCGCGGCACGCATGGCGGCGGGCGACGCATTGTAGCTTTCATCCAGCAGCAGCGCGGCGCCACCGAGCAGCTTCGCGCGCGTGCCGCGGCCGGCAACCGCGCCGAAACCGCCCAGCGCCTGCGCCGCAAGCCGCAAATCGACGCCGAGCGCCGCCGCCGTGTGCAGCGCGGCCAGCGCGTTGCTGGCCATGTGCATGCCCGGAACGGGCACGCGCAGGCTCAGCCCAACGCCATCGATGTCAACAACGAGTCTGCTGCCGTCGGCATCATGTTCAACACGCGTGAGTTGCGCGGACGAAAACTCGCGCACGCGTATATGGTCGCGCAATCGCGCGCGCAGACGCGGCAGATACGGGCTGTCGGCCGGCAGCACGGCGGTACCACCCAGCAGCAGCCCATCCAGGATCGCGGCTTTTTCGTCGGCAATCGCTTCGATGCTGTGCATATGGCCGATATGCGCCGTCTCGATCGCGGTGATCACCGCCACATCCGGCCCGGCGAGTTTCGCAAGCGGCGCAATTTCGCCGGGATGATTCATGCCGATTTCCACGATCGCGTAATCGGCTTCCGGCGGCGTGCGCGCCAGCGTGAGCGGCACGCCCCAATGATTGTTGTAGCTCGCGACCGCGGCGTGCGTGCGACCGGCCGCACTGAGCATGGTGCGCAGCATTTCCTTGGTCGTCGTCTTGCCGACGCTGCCGGTGATGGCCACCACCGAGCCCTGAAAACGCTCGCGCGCGAACGCGCCGAGCGATTGCAGCGCCGCGAGCGTGTCGCCCACCAGCAGCAGTTTCGCGTCGTCGGGCGCGTCGTGCGGATCGTGCACCAGCGCGCCGGCAGCCCCCTTCGCGATCGCCTCCGCGATATGCCGGTGGCCGTCGCCGGTTTTCGTGGGCAGGGCCACGAAAAGATAGTCGGGTTGCAACGTGCGCGGATCGATTGAAACGCCCCCGGCGTGGAATGGCCGCGTCATCGTGCCCCCCGTG
>CAXUEX010000190.1:0-5106 GCA_964250215.1 uncultured Acetobacteraceae bacterium
TCGCTGGCAGGCAAGCGGGTGGAGGCGGTTAATTGGCCCGAGCAATGACTGGAGCGCGCGCAGGCGCGTCCGGCAACTCCAGCCCGATGCCGTCCTCTTGAGGTGTCCCGCTCAGATCGGTCCACGGCAGCCGCGCCTGTTCCGGCGTTTTTCCGGCAACCGACCTCAAACTCCAGCGGCGCGTTCGAGCGTGGCGATGTCGATCTTCTGCATTTGCATCATCGCGCCCATGGCACGCCTGGCACGTTCGGTGTCAGGGTCGCTCATCAGTTCGAGCAGGCGGCGCGGCACGATCTGCCAGGAGAGGCCGAACCTGTCCTTGCACCAGCTGCACTGCGAGGGCTGGCCGCCATCGGCGATCAGCGCATCCCAGTACCGATCAGTCTCGGCCTGATCCTCGGTAAATACCTGGAATGAAACCGCCTCGGTGAAGCTGAACGCCGACCCGCCGTTCAGTCCCACGAAATTCATGCCGAGCACGGTGAACTCCACGGTCAGCACATCGCCGGCTTTGCCGGCGGGATAATCGCCCGACGCGCGGCGCACGGCATCCACGTGACTGTCGGGGAAGGTGCGCGCATAAAAGCGCGCTGCCTCCTCCGCGTTCTTATCAAACCAGAGGCAGGGGGCGATGCGGGCCATTGTCATGCGCTCCTTGCGGCAGAGAAGGACCGGTATTCTGCCACGTCCAGTTCGCGCACCGGGCGCACCTCGATGCTGCCGTATTTGGCGGGCGGGATGCGCGCCGCGATCGAGAGCGCCTCGTTCAAATCCCGGGCCTCGACCAGGTAGAATCCGGCGAGCAGCTCCTTGGTCTCGGAGAACGGACCGTCGGTGAAGGTAGTGCTGCCGTTGCGGACCCGCACCGTGGTCGCGCTGTGCGTCGGGTGCAGCGGCTCGGCCGCAAGCAACCTCCCGCTGCCCGCCAATTCGCTGGCGAAATCGAAGCAGTCCCGATCCGGGCAGGCGCTCCAATGCGCCTCGTCGAGATAGACCAGGCAGAGGTATTTCATCGTTGCCTCCGTTTCACGGGTCAGGCGGCCAGGCGCATGTCGATCATCTCGCCATTGACGATCCAGTGGCAACCGAAGCGGTCCTTCACCATGCCGAATTTCTTGGCCCAGAATGTGTCGCTGAACGGCATCGTCACGGCGCCGCCCTCGGCGAGCGCGTCGAACACCTGCCGCGCTTTATCGACGCTGTCATAGTTCAGCGCGATCGAGACCCCATGGATGCCTTGATAGGGCATCCCGGGCGGGCAGTCGCCGGCATAGAGCGATGTGCCGTCTGCGAGTTCGAGCCGGGCGTGGGCGACGCGGTCGAGATGGTCGGGCGGGCAGCGGTCGGCGAAAGGCGATTGCCGGTTTGTCATGATGCCGAGCGTGCCGCCCAGAACCGTTTCGTAGAAGCGCATCGCTTCGGCGCAGGCGCCGTCGAAGGCCAAATAGGGGATCGGCTGCAACATGGGGTTGTTCCTTTCGCAGATCGAGGATCAGGCGACGGCTTGGTCCGGGATGAAATCCGCGAGTTGCGCTTCCATCGCGCGCCGGAAGGCCGGTCGTGCGGCGCCGCGCGCGACGTAGGCGATGAGTTTTGGGTGGGCGGCGAGGACCGCATCGGGAATGCTGCGCAGCGCCTCGACCATCATCAGGTCGCCGATGGTGAAGCGCTCCTCGAGCCATTCGTGTTCGCCAAGAGCTGCCGCGAGATGCGCCAGGCGTCGCTCAAGGAAAGGAACGACGGCCGCCTGGGCCTCAGCGAACCAGGGTTTATCGCCGCAGGAAATGTTGAGAAAGAACATTGCCAAGCTTTGCGGTTCGATGCTGTTGAGCGCGGCAATCATCCAAACGATGGCGCGAGCGCGGCCGTGTTCGTCATGCGGCAGCAACCGTTCGTCCTTCTCGCCGATGTGCAGTACGATCGCGCCGGATTCGAACAGGCAGAGCGTGCCCTCCTTGTAGACCGGCACTTGGCCGAAAGGCTGCTCGGCCAGATAGTTTTCTGGCCGTGGCGGGCCGAACGACGTGCCGCCGGCGCCGCCGATCAGGCGCACGCGGTACGGCAGGCCGATTTCCTCCAGTGCCCAGCGCACGCGCAGGTCGCGCACGCGGCCGCGCGCGACCGGCGGCACCCAGGCGAGGGCCGTGACTTCGATCGGCGCTGTTTGATCGACGGGCATAAGGAATCTCCGGTGGTTCAGCTTTCTGGTAACTGGTCGAACGGCAAGGCGGGAATTCGACAGGCAATCCGGATTTTTCTTCAGGCACCGAGTTCGGCCAAGCGCCGGCGCAGAAAGCGCCGCTCCGGCTCCTGCCGGGCGAGGTCGAGCGCACGCCGGTAAGAGATTCGCGCCTCGGCGAGGCGGCCGGCGCGGCGGCACAGATCGGCGTGCGCGGCGTGGGTCAGATGGTAGGTGGCGAGCGGCGGTTCGGTGAGCATCGGCTCGATCTGCGCGATGCCTGTGTCCGGGCCATCGCGCATGGCGATCGCGACGGCGCGGTTGAGCGCCACGACCGCCGAGGGTTCGTGGTGCAGCAGCCGGTCGTAGAGGCCGGCGATCTGCGCCCAGTCGGTCTGCGCCGCGGTTGCCGCTTCGGAATGGACGGCGACGATCGCCGCCTGCAGCGCATAGGCGCCGCGGCCGGGGGCGCGCAGCGCATCGCGCGCCATCGCGCGGCCGATGCCGAGTTCTTCCGCGTCCCAGAGCGACCGATCCTGTTCCTCCAGCGGAACCAGGTCGCCGGCGGCATCGGTGCGGGCGCGGCGGCGCGCATGGTGCAGCAGCATCAGCGCCAGCAGGCCGCGCGCCTCCGCCGCGGGGCAGAGCCGCAGCAGCAGCCAGCCGAGCCGGATGGCTTCGGCCGCAAGATCGAGTCGCAATGCGCTCTCGCCGCTGCTGGCGGAATAGCCCTCGTTGAACACCAGGTAGATCACCCGCAGCACGCTATCGAGGCGCGGGGCGAGCTGGTCCGGCGCGGGCACGTCGTAGGGGATGGCGGCGTCGCGGATCTTCGCCTTGGCGCGGACGATGCGCTGCGCCAGCGTGGCGGGCGTGGTGAGGAACGCGCGGGCGATTTCCTCGGTGGCGAGGCCGCAGACTTCGCGCAGCGTGAGCGCGATGCGCGCCTCCTCCGACAGGCTCGGATGACAGCAGGTGAAAATCAGGCGCAGGCGGTCATCCTCGATCGGTTCCGGCTCGGCCTGATCGGAAGCGGGATCGGGGATCTGTTCGATCATCTCGGCATGGTCGTCGATGCTGGCGAAGCGGGCCTGGCGGCGCATGCGGTCGATGGCCTTGAAGCGGCCGACGGAAATCAGCCAGCCGACCGGGTTGGCGGGCACGCCGTCGCGCGGCCATTGTTCGGCGGCCGCGATGAACGCGTCGTGCTCGGCTTCCTCGGCCTGGTCGAAGCTGCCGAGCAATCGGACGAGGCTGGCGAAGATGCGCCGCCCGTCGCGGCGATAGACCGCCTCCAGCCCGGCGACGCCCCCGTCCCTCAGCTCTTTGTGGTGCACGCGAAAGCATCTTCGTGCCGTGCGCGGGCCTCGGGCGTCAGGGCCTCGCCGAAATCATCCATCTCGAAGAGGGGCCGGATTTCGATATCCGAGTCGGTCATCATCGGGTTCGGGCAGCGGCGGACCCACTCGATGGCTTCTTCGAGCGAGCTGACGTTCCAGATCCAGAAGCCGGCGACGAGTTCCTTGGTTTCGGCGAACGGGCCGTCGATGACGGTGCGGGTCTGCCCCGAGAAGCGCACCCGCGCGCCGTGCGAACTGGGCTTCAGCCCGGCGCCGGCCCCCGCAAGAATGCCGGCTTTGGCGATCTCCTCGTTGAAGCGACCCATTGCCGCCAGCAGTTCCGGAGTCGGCATCACGCCGGCCTCGGACTCCGTCGTGGCTTTCACCAGCACCATCACGCGCATAGTCGATCTCCCAGGACTGCCGGGGCCTCCAGGACCCCACACCTGATCGAACGGCGAAGCCGGATTTCGACACAAGCGCGGTGCCCATCGAGCCCGCGGATGATGCCGGCGGGGAGCATGGGCTCTAGGTGCGTATCGGCGAGCGAGACGCCTTCTGTTCGGTCGGAATCATGTCGTTCTACCCTCCGCGTGCGCCACGATGGATCAGATTTCGCCCGACACGACCTGCTCCAGCTTGGCGAGAAAGCTCTGCCAGCCGTGCTCCGCGCCCTGAACATAACGGCGATGGTCGGGGGTGGCCCGGAAGCCTGCCTGCTCCACGCGCAGGTGTGTGCCCGCTTGCGTCGGCGTCAGCGTCCATGTGACGACCGTTTCCACCTCGAAAGCTTTCCAGGTATACGCCAGGGTGCGCTGCGGCTCGATTTCCGAAACCCGGCAATCGACGGCGCCCCAATCGGCGCGCAACTGGAAAGCGTGGCCCAGCACCGGCTGAAAATCGTTCTTCATCAGCCATTCCTCGATCAGATGCGGTTGTGTCAGCGCGCGCCAGACCTTTGCCGGCGGCCAGGGTAGTTCGCGCTCGACAACCACGGATACTGTTTCGGGGGCGGTCTCGTTCATTGGTCCATCCTTTTCAGCAAGGCTTCGAGGTCGTCGAGCCGGCTCTCCCAGAAGCCGGCCATGCGGCGCGTCCAATCGACGAGCGGAGCCAGAGCTCCGGCTTGCGCGCTGTAATGAGTCAGCCGCCCTGCGGTCCGGTCGCGCACCAGCCCTGCCTGCTTCAGCACGCCAAGATGTTTGGAGACCGCCGGCTGAGACACGCCGGCCTGGGCTGTCAGCGCCCCCACCGTGAGTTCTCCCTCCCGGCACAGCCGCTCGAAGATCGCCCGGCGCGTGGGATCGGCAAGTGTCCGGAACAGAGCGTTTGAGTCGGGCGACATGCGACATACATAACCGGTCAGCTATGGGACATTCGATAGCCGGTGAGTTATGAATGGTCAAGGGCTGACGACCACCATTCGCCGAAAGCCGGGGGAGAGGCGGCGCGAGCGGCAGGCGTAATCACACCACAGCACCGGTTGATTGTTCGCGCCGGCGGAAAGGCAGATGCGCGCAGTGATTGCGGCAATGCATGCGGAGCCGGCGTGCAAATGGACGATGGGGGCGTTCGGCGCGCGTTGCG
>CAXUEX010000191.1:0-5017 GCA_964250215.1 uncultured Acetobacteraceae bacterium
CGCCCTTGCCACGGATGCAGGATGGCGATCACGAGGCAGCCTGCTATCACCAGCCCCGCCGCGCCCGCGGCCCAGAGCACGGGGGAGGCGGACCGGCCGGCGAACTCGGCCTCGGTCGGCGGTTCGCGCAGGCATGGGGGCGCGGCGGGGGCGGCGCTGGGTGGCGGCCCGAGCCGGAACACCGGCGTGGACGAGACCGCTTGCGGGGCGATGAAGCCGGGACGCTCGTTTCGAAGCCGATCCAGCTCGCTCTGGATGAGCGTGCTGCGGGGAAATTCGTCCGCGGCGGTGCGCAGCGCCTGCTCGGCCGAAGCCGAATTCCCGTCGCGCAGTAGCGCCTCGGCCAGCTGCACCCGCAGCCCGGGCAGTTGCGGCCATTGGTCGATCGCGCGCTGCAGGAAATCCACGGGCTCGCGCGCCGCCACCGGCCGAGAAAGCGTCTCTCCGGGAGGACCGGACATGCGACTCTTCCTCTGCGTTGCCAAACCACCGATTTTACGCGCCGCAAGCGCATGCGGATGCGCGCCGCGGCAGCGGGGCCGATCAACGGCTCGTGATGAGCGATGGCAGGAGGCGGCAGGTGGTGCGGGTGCGGGCGGATGTGCGGCTGGTGGAACTCGGCTTGGTGGAGAGCCGCACCCGGGCGCAGGCGCTCATCCTGGCCGGCCGCGTATTCGCTGGCGAACGCCGGGTGGAAAAGGCCGGCGACATGATCGAAGCCGGCACCGCACTTTCGCTGCGCGGCCAAGACCACCCTTGGGTTTCCCGCGGCGGCGTGAAGCTTGCGCATGCGCTGGAGTATTTCGGTCTGTCACCCTCCGGCCGCGTGTGCCTGGACGTCGGCGCTTCCACGGGCGGGTTCACCGATGTGCTGCTCACTCGCGGCGCGTTTCGCGTTCATGCAGTAGATGTCGGGCATGGCCAGCTCGCGTGGAAATTGCGGACAGATCCGCGGGTAATCGTGCACGAACGAGTCAATGCGCGTTATTTGCAACCGGGCATGATCGGTGAGCCAATACACGCTCTCGTTTGTGACGCAAGCTTCATCGGTATTGCAACGCTGCTGCCGGCACCGCTTTCGATTTGCGCGCCGGGGGCCTGGGCTATTGCATTAATCAAGCCGCAATTCGAGGCCGGTCCGGCGCTGGTGCCGCGCGGCGTGGTGCGCGATCCCGAAATTCATCGGCAGGTGTGCCACCGCGTTGCCGCATGGTGGGCGGCGCAGCCTGGCTGGCGGGTTCGCGGGGTGGAACCTAGCCCGATCACGGGACCGGAAGGAAATCGTGAGTTTCTTGTCGCCTGCGACAAACTCGATGTGTTGGCTGGGTGACACCTGCGGAATGCACACAAAAATGTCATCGTTTCGCCATTGCGATAACGGGTTTGTGCGTTTAAACGCTGTGCCGCTGCGCACGGCGATGTTTTGAAAGCGCCGGCAAGGCCGCCGCTTCGGCGGGTGCAAGGCCAGCAACGGTACGCAGATTTCAGCCGGCGTGGGGGGCTCTCCCTCCACGCCGTTTTCATTCGCGCGCGATAAATCCGCCGCCGAGCACGCGGCTGCCGCTGTAGAACACGGCCGCCTGGCCGGGGGCGGCGAGAGTGGCTTCGGCCAGGCTGATCCGGGCGCCCCCGGCGGTGCGGCGCACGATCGCCGGACGCAGCGTGTCACGTGACCGCAGCTTGACGTGGCAGGCCAGCGCGTCGCCGGAATCGGTGAGCCAGTTTGTCTCGCGTAGCCGGATTTCGCTGCGCCCGGCATCGCGCGGCCCGATGATTACACGCCTTGTCGCCGCATCCAGAGCCAGGACAACTTGGCGACCAGTTTTCCCTCCGCCGGCGGCGCCAAGGCGGCTGGACTGGCCCACCGTGTAATTCAGCACCCCTTCGTGCCGTCCAAGCACGCGGCCGGCGCGGTCCGTGATCTCGCCCGCTTCAGCCGCGTCGGGGCGCAGCTTCGCCACCGTTTCGGCGTAGCGGCCGGAGGGCACAAAGCAGATGTCCTGGCTATCCGGCTTGTCGGCGACGGCAAGGCCCAGCCGCGCCGCCTCGCGCCGCACCGCCGCCTTGTCCGGCATGTCGCCGAGCGGAAAGCGGCAGAATTCCAGTTGCGCGCGGGTTGTTGCGAAAAGAAACCAGCTCTGGTCGCGCGCTTCGTCGATCGCGCGGTGCAGCTCGGCGCCTTCCGGGCCTGCCACGCGGCGCACGTAATGGCCCGTGGCAAGCGAAGCGGCGCCAAGATCGCGGGCCAGCGCCACGAGATCGGTGAACTTCACGCTCTGATTGCAGCGGATGCACGGCACCGGCGTTTCGCCAGCGGCGTAACTATCGGCGAAATCGCGGATCACCGCCTCGCGGAACCGCGCTTCGGCATCGATCACGTAATGCGGTATGCCGATGCGCGTCGCCACGTCGCGCGCATCGTGGATGTCCTGGCCCGCGCAGCAGGCGCCTTTCCGTCCGGTGGCGGCGCCGTGGTCGTAGAGCTGCAAGGTCACGCCGATCACCTCGTGGCCGGCCTCGTGCAGCATGGCGGCCACCACGCTGCTGTCCACTCCGCCCGACATGGCAACAACGATGCGCACCTGCTACCTTCCTGAAACCAGAACCCGAGAGGGGGGAAGCCCATGCCGGACAAGCCGCCGCCCACGCCGGATGGCGTGATCGCCTATCTCACCGTATCCGGCGGCGATGCCGCGATGGCGTTCTACACCCGGGCGTTCGGCGCGCGCGAGGTGTTCCGCAACATCGCGCCCGACGGCAAGCGCCTGCTGCATGGCCGCCTGGCGCTGAACAACGGCATCCTAATGCTCTCGGACGATTTCCCCGAATACAGCGGCTCGCCCGAGGCGCCGCAGCCGGGCGCGCCCACCGGCGTGACGCTGCATGTGCAAGTGGCGGATTGCGACGCCGTGTTCAACCAGGCCGTGGCCGCCGGGGCCAAGCCGGTGATGCCGCCGGCCGACATGTTCTGGGGCGACCGGTATGCGCAGGTGCGCGACCCGTTCGGTCACCGCTGGTCGATCGGTTCGACGCTGGGTTCAGGTTGAGCGAATGGACTCTCTGAAGCGGACGTGGTCGTTCTGAAATGGATGGTGGGAGCGCTCTATCCGTTGATCCTGGGAATCCTGCTGAAGGTGTTCCTGCACTGAGCTATTTCTGCGCGTTCCGCGTCCCCGCCGGCAGCTTCACCTTCAACCCGTCCAGCGCCGGCGTGATCACGATCTGGCAGCCCAGCCGGCTCGTCGCCTGCAAGCCGAACGCCAGATCCAGCATGTCCTCCTCGTCCTCGGTGGCTTTCGCCAGCTTCGGATACCAGGCCGGATCGACGATCACATGGCAGGTGGAGCAAGCCAGCGAACCTTCGCACGCGCCTTCGATATCGACGCCGTGCTTGTGCGCCACTTCCAGCACCGAAAGGCCCAGCGGCGCCTCCACCGGTCGCTCGGTGCCGTCGCGCTCGACGAAGATCATGGTGGGCATCTAACCGTCCGGGCATAGAGCAGGCGCGCGCAACGACTCCCAGGCCTCGACGAGCGCCCGCGTCGCAATTTCGATATCGGCCGTGCTGGTAAATCGTCCGATACTCAGGCGCAAGCTGGCCGCCGCCGCCGCCGGGCCCAGGCCAAGCGCGACCAGTACATGGCTGGGCGCAATCTCGGCCGAGCTGCAAGCCGAGCCCGTGGAAAGCGCCAGGCCGCCGCAGCGCTGCATCAGATGCAGCGCGCGCACGCCGGGAAATCGCAAATTGAGGTTGCCGGCCAGGCGCGGCGCAGCCGGCGCGTTCAGCGCCAAGCCCGGAATGCGCGCCATGAGTCCGCCAAGCAGCGCATCGCGCAGGTTGGCGATGCGGGCCTGTTCTTCCGCCATCTCGGCACGAGCGATGCCGCATGCCTCGCCGAAACCCACCGCCAGCGGCACCGGGACCGTGCCGGATCGCAAGCCCCGTTCCTGCCCGCCGCCGGAAAACAATGGCGCCAAGCGCACGCGCGGTCGGCGGCGCACATAGAGCGCGCCAATGCCCTTCGGCCCATATAGCTTGTGGGCGCTTATTGAGGCCAGATCGACGCCGTCCCGCCCGACATCGAGCGGGATGCGGGCCGCCGCCTGGGCGAGATCGGTGTGAAAGCGCGCCCCGGCTGCGTGCGCGGCGGCGGCGAGCGCGGACAGATCCTGGATTAGTCCGGTTTCGTTGTGCGCGGCCATCACGCTGAGCAGCAGCGCATCGGGCAGCGCGGCGTGCAGCACGGCATCCGCCACCGTCCCATCCGGCCGCACCGGCAGAATGCGGGGCGAAAAGCCTTCGGAAGCGAGGTCGCGCACGCTTTCCAGCACGCATTTGTGCTCGGTGGCCAGCGTAACGATGCCGGGCCGCTCGGTAGCGCCGGCGAAGCGCGCGAGGCCCTTGAGCGCCAGATTATTGGCCTCGGTGGCGCCGCTGGTGAACACGATCTCGCGCGGTTCCGCGCCGATCAGCGCCGCCACCTGCGCCCGCGCCTGCTCCACCGCATCGGCGGCGCGGCGGCCGGGCGCGTGTTCCAGGCTGTGCGGGTTGGCGAAATCCTGGCCGAACCAGGGCAGCATTGCCTGCACCACGCGCGGATCGCACGGCGTGGTGGCCTGATAATCGAGGTATATCACGCGGCGCGGGCCTGTACGGTGTAAGCCGCGAGGAACGCCGCGACATCGGCATCGGTGGCGTTCCAGGGCAGCGAGACACGGATGGCGCAGCCGGCGAATTCGGCCAGGCCCATGGCGGCCAGCACCGCGCTGCTGCCGATCTTGCCGGAGCTGCACGCCGCGCCCGCCGATACCGCGATGCCGGCCATATCGAGCGCGATCACCTGGGCCTGGGCGGCCATGCCCGTGCGGGCGAGGCAGCTTGTGTTCGGCAAGCGCGGACCGGTGCCGCAAACAACGGCACCCGCGGCGATGGCGCCATGCTCCAGCCGGTCGCGCAGGGCAGCCAGGCGCTCGGGTTCGCGATCGCAATCGGCAGCGGCGGCGAAGCCCGCGATGG